>NZ_CP010115.1:1241629-1552036 GCF_000833475.1 Francisella tularensis subsp. tularensis
GCAATTCTAAAAAAATTCTTAGCAGGCAAATTCAGTTCTGTTTTAGAAGAAATATCAGCGAAGATGTATCAGGCATCTGAAGATATGGAGTATGAGAAAGCTCAAGTTTATCGTGATCAATTGGTGGTGTTGCGTAAATTACAACAGCAACAAATAGTTGATATTCAAGAGGATAAAACGTTTGATGTAATTGGTATATATATGCAAGATAGCTATGCAAGTATAGCATTATTACAAATTCAAAATGGTGATGTTGTTGCCGATAGACATTGGAGTATAGATGCCAAAGGGCAGGATAAAACCTCAATTATGCATGCTTTTTTATCACATTTTTATTTAGGAGATGAGATTCGTAATATTTGGCCTAAAAATATAATCCTATCAAAAGTTGAGTTTGCTGATATTACCGATCTTATGAATAGTATTTCACAAAAAATTGGTCAAGCGATAAATTGGATAATTGCTCCAGCAGCTGATAATCTCAAGTGGCTCAAGTTAGCAGAAGTAAATGCACGACAAAAGCTAAATATCTACACAAGCTCAAAATCTCAGTATCAAAAACGCTTAGAATCACTCAAAGAATTTCTTGAGTTAGAAAAAGATATTAAGCGTATTGAATGTTTTGATATCTCACATTTTCAAGGTGAGGCAACCATAGCATCATGTGTCGTATACACAGATGATGGTGAAGATCGCAAATCTCATCGCAGATACAATATCAAAGATATCAAATCAGGAGATGACTATGCAGCAATTCATCAAGCAGTATCGCGTCGAGTTAGTTCAGGGTTAGAGGCTGACAACCTCCCAGATGTAATGATAATAGATGGTGGTAAAGGGCAGATTCATCAAGCAGAAGCAGTTTTTAGAGAGTATGGAATTCAAGATAAAGTCCAGATTGTAAGTTTGGGTAAAGGTGTTGAGCGTATAAGTGGTAAAGAAAAAATCTACAAAGGTTTTGATGATACCGAATATACATTAGATGAACACAATCCAGGGTTTTTATTATTACGACAAGTTAGGGACTCTGCTCATGATCATGCAATTAAGGGTCAGCGTAAAAAAGTAAGTGCAAATAGACAGTCATCAATTATTGAAGAAATAGAAGGAGTTGGACCGAAGCGTCGCAAGGCTTTGATGATGTATTTTGGCGGTTGGCAAGAGTTATCTAGAGCATCTGTTGATGAGATTGCAAAGGTCAAAGGAATTAGTAAAAAGTTAGCTCAAGAGATTTGGGAGTGCTTTCATTAAAAATACTAAACATCAGTAGCATAATGGCGTAGAATATTCGCATTTTAAAAATTATCAAATTAAAAAATGAATAAAAAAGGTTCGCTACTGAGTACTTTAGGAATATTTTCAATATTCTTTTGTTACTTCTTTGTTGATAGACAAATTGTTTGGTTTTTATATGAACATAATTCTCGACAATATACAATTATGAGGTTTTTCTCAGATAATATTATTTCATTTATAAAAGACTTGGTATTTGTATTTTACATATACTATTTCATCAAACTTATACTAAAAAAATTAGTAGACACTGATATAAAAATTTTACTAGTAGCTAATGCAATTATAATTGGGCATTTTATAAAAGATATTCTAAAGGGGATTTTTGGTAGATATTGGCCAGAAACTTTCAAGAATAATCCTTCATTAATTAGAGATAATCTGTATGGTTTTAACTAGTTTGATTTTGATATAGTTAATCCGAAAGATATTTGTAGAAATGTTATAATGTCTAATAAAAATGCCATCATATAGCCAATATTTTAGAGACATCGTAATTAATAAATATGAAGAAGGTATGACGGAGTTCGAGCTGAGTAAGTTTTTTAACATAGATAAGCGTACAGTTGTTTCATGGATAGAGTTTTATAAAAGAACCGGAGATTATAGTTCAAAGCAAGGAGTTGGTTGTGGCAGAGTCGCTAGCTTTACCGATAAAACATTGATTGAACAGTATTTGATAGATCATCCAGATGCAAGTGCATTAGATATAAAAGAAGCATTAGCCCCTGATATTCCAAGAAGTACATTTTATGATTGTCTTAATAGACTTGGTTTTAGTTTTAAAAAAAGACTCCAAAATATAAGCAAAGAAAAGAACATGAAAGGTTGGAGTATATAGAAAAACTAAAAGAAATAGCTCAAAACTTGTTATTTTATATAGATGAGATGGGGTGTGACAATAAGCTTTCTATCCTAAGAGGATGGTCACTAATTGGTGAGCCTAGTTATGGTGAGGTTTTAGCATATCAAACACAAAGAAGAAGTATTGTTGCTGGATATAATTATGCAGATAAAAAGATTATAGCTCCATTAGAGTACAGTGGATATACCAATACTGAAATTTTAAATCAATGGTTTGAGGAACACTTATGCCCATCATTAAAACCTAAAACTACTATAGTAATGGATAATGCTAGTTTCCATAAATCCTCTAAGCTGATTGAAATAGCCAATAAATTTGATGTACAAATATTATATCTACCTCCGTATTCTCCAGATTTAAATCCTATTGAAAAGGTTTGGGCTAACTTTAAAAAAATATTTAGAAAAGTGAATAATAGTTTTGAAAAATTTTGTGATGCTATCTCTTATGTGTTTAACAAAATACTCTCGGATTAACTATAAACCAAGATAAATCAATATAGCTACTTTATAGGAAGTTAGCTTTAATTACTTAAAAAGAATGGTAAATTTACATATAAATTATTCTATATACTAAGGTGTATGTTTTACATTTAAATTTCGGTAATATTAGATTTTAGTATAAAAAGGAAATAGTTGAATAATACCGCCTTTTTATACTCATTATTTTTTTTAAAGCCAAGCTTGATCTGAATTAATAGTTATTGTATGAAAAATTGAAATTTCAGTAATTCGTTTAGAAAATGCTTTATTTCTTTCAAATTCTTTTAATACCTCTGGACCAATTTGCATTGCTAAATATGCATAAGGATACCCACAATGATACATGGATTGGTTAACACCTCCATAATCTTTTAATATTTGTAGTTTATATCCATTTGGATCTTTTCCATGTCTTCTTAGATCTTTATCTTTTTCAATATAACTATTAGACATAAAATAGTCAAAAACATTTTTTAAATAGCTTTTCTCAGTAAATAATATTCTTTTCATCTTCTCTATATTGTCTATTAGCTCTCGACCAGTTTGTTGTTTATATATAGTGTCTAAAGATAGTTTAAGTATTTCCACGCATCCTTGAGCACCAGAATTAGCAACTAAAACACTATTGCCAGCTATATTATGAAAAGAATATAAACTAAATTTACAATTTGCACAGATATTATATTGATTAGGATTTTTAGAATATTTAATATTATACTTTATATGTTGACCTTTAAATGTATTATCACAATCTATATAAATACCACCTTCTTTATATAGGATAACTAATCTTAATATATCACTTAGTGTTGCTAAATTGCCTAACTTATATAGTACTTCTAGGCTGTATTTATTATATCTATCTGAATAATTAGGATATTCGAACATAAAAGTTTCCAAGAGAGTCTTCATCTGAATAAGTGTTAAATAATTACTTAGATTGATTTGACACCAATTCTCTAATTCAAAAATTTGTTTAAATTCTAGTCTATTGGTAATTTTATTTATTTGTAAATGACTATATCCTCCTATTTTATCTAAAAATTTCAATCTAGTTTCTTCTGGTCTATCTGTCCATATATTAATGTAATGATCCGATTGGGATAGTAAGTAAAAAATATTATTTATATATTTATCTGGGATTAATGATCCCATCCATATGTAGTGTACTTTATTTAAATACATTTTAAATAAATTTTTATATAAATATTTAATAAGTATATATTATTTAAGTGGTAAAATCATCTAGGTTCTAGCATAAGAAAGTATAAATTGAATTGAAAAGTAGCGAAACCACTTTGTTTAAAAGTTGAAAAGCATCAAATAATAAATATTTAGGATAATGAATATCATATAAAAGAAGTATTTCAGTATAGATAGCAATGATGAAAATAAGTTGAGATTACTTATAAAAACTGTATTCTATTTTTTACGTGCAGGCTGTCAATGGAGAATGTTACCATTTTATTATGGTAAATATAGATCAATACATAAGCGTTTTAAAGATTGATGTGATAAAGATATATTTTCTAGATTATTTAAATCAGTACAAAACCCTGATTTACAAGAAGTCATGCTTGATTCAACAATAGCAAGAGCACATGCTTGTGCTACGGGATATGATAAAGATGATAACCAAGCAATTGGTAGATCAGTTGGTGGGATAACCACTAAAATCCATGCTATGACTGATGCTTTAGGTAATCCAATAGAAATATTGTTGTCAGAGGATAAAACTCATGATAGTAAAGTAGCTATAGATTTACTAAAAAATGTATATAATACAAAAGTTATCGCTGATAGAGCATATCATTCTAATGAAATCAGGCAGCATATTCAAGGTATATCCTCTGAAGCTGTTATCCCTTGTAAATCAAATACTCTAAACCATATACCTTTTGATAGTCATGTATATAAAGGCGGTATTATTCAACTATTTCCTTTTTATACTAAAATCTAATATTACCGAAATTTAAATGTAAAACATACACCTTAGTATATAGAATAATTTATATGTAAATTTACCATTCTTTTTAAGTAATTAAAGCTAACTTCCTATAAAGTAGCTATATTGATTTATCTTGGTTTATAGTTAATCCGAGAGTATTTTGTTAAACACATAAGAGATAGCATCACAAAATTTTTCAAAACTATTATTCACTTTTCTAAATATTTTTTTAAAGTTAGCCCAAACCTTTTCAATAGGATTTAAATCTGGAGAATACGGAGGTAGATATAATATTTGTACATCAAATTTATTGGCTATTTCAATCAGCTTAGAGGATTTATGGAAACTAGCATTATCCATTACTATAGTAGTTTTAGGTTTTAATGATGGGCATAAGTGTTCCTCAAACCATTGATTAAAAATTTCAGTATTGGTATATCCACTGTACTCTAATGGAGCTATAATCTTTTTATCTGCATAATTATATCCAGCAACAATACTTCTTCTTTGTGTTTGATATGCTAAAACCTCACCATAACTAGGCTCACCAATTAGTGACCATCCTCTTAGGATAGAAAGCTTATTGTCACACCCCATCTCATCTATATAAAATAACAAGTTTTGAGCTATTTCTTTTAGTTTTTCTATATACTCCAACCTTTCATGTTCTTTTCTTTGCTTATATTTTGGAGTCTTTTTTTAAAACTAAAACCAAGTCTATTAAGACAATCATAAAATGTACTTCTTGGAATATCAGGGGCTAATGCTTCTTTTATATCTAATGCACTTGCATCTGGATGATCTATCAAATACTGTTCAATCAATGTTTTATCGGTAAAGCTAGCGACTCTGCCACAATCAACTCCTTGCTTTGAACTATAATCTCCGGTTCTTTTATAAAACTCTATCCATGAAACAACTGTACGCTTATCTATGTTAAAAAACTTACTCAGCTCGAACTCCGTCATACCTTCTTCATATTTATTAATTACGATGTCTCTAAAATATTGGCTATATGATGGCATTTTTATTAGACATTATAACATTTCTACAAATATCTTTCGGATTAACTATATATTAATAGATGTTGCAAAAAAGTAAAAATGGAGATAAATATGAAAAAATTAGCAATAGTATATTATAGCGGCTATGGTCATACAAAAGTTTTAGCTGAAGAAGTTAAAAGAGGTATAGATAGCATAGCTAATGTTGAATCAACATTATTTGACCCAATCACTAAAAGATAGTGTTGACGTTCTTGATGATTATGATGCTATTATTTTAGGTTCGCCAACATATATGGGTTCTGTTGCTGCAGGATTAAAAGAGTTCATGGAGAAAAGTTCTAGAAAATGGTACGAGCAGAAATGGAAAAATAAAATTGCTGTAGGCTTTACAAATTCTCATAGTCTAAGTGGTGATAAGTTAAATTCTTTGATCCAGTTAGTAGTTTTTGCTGCACAGCATGGGATGATATGGGTTGGTCAAGCAGAGCATAATCAGTCACCAGAAGGCTTTGCTGGTAAAGAAGATGTTGTTAATAGAATTGGTTCTTACCTTGGTGTAATGGCTCAATCTGAGAATGATACTCCAGATGTTACTCCTCCTTCTGGAGATAAACTGACTGCATATAAATTTGGGCAAAGAATTGCTGAAATAACTAAGGCATTTTCTTTTTAGAATACGAAAACTCTACTACTTATAATTCTTAAATTAGATATTAATTTATTTTTTCTATCATGTTATGCTTATTCAAAACTAGATCTTTTATTTACAAATTATTGGTGTTCTACTTGTGTTTTTGTATGATAAGTTTTTTCATCAGAAAATACTTTAATTTCTAAATCATGTTTTTCACCAGTTTTTCCGTTGCCTATACCTTGACGACAATCTATTCTAACAATGTCCCAGTCACGAGCATTACCAATAAATATTTTATTCATCCCTGAGCGTTTGATTTTAACGTCACCATAGTCAATTGCATCACAATTTTGTAGTGCTGATCCAGAAACTTCGACATCATAATAGTTTTGATCTTTTATATCTTTAGGTAATTCTCCCTTTTCATTAAAGTTTATATCTTTAGTATGAGGGGATGTAATATTTATATATAGTTCTTCTTGAGGTTTATTATAACCTTCAATATAAGCACAAGAAGTAAGCATTGAAACTAAAGCTAATAATAGTAGTAAGTTTTTCATTTTTAGACTTTAATAGGTGGTTATTTTTTGATTATTTTACTGCAAGAAAACAACTAATCAATATCTATGTTTGTTTTTGTAGAAGAAAATCACTTAAGTATATTCAGAAATTAGGAGTTAAAGCTAATTTTCTCTTATGGTGACTACGATTATGCCAGAAATTTATTATTTCTAGAGCTTTTGCTGAAACTTGTTTACCATCTAAGAAATCATCAATTTCTTGATAAGTTACACCCATTTCATCCTCATCAGTTTGTCCTTGCCATAGTCCTGCAGATGGAGCTTTATCAAGTATGTTTTTAGGGACATCTAGGTATTTGCCTAATTCAAAAACTTGAGATTTTTTGAGATTAACTAGTGGAAGTATATCGGCAGCCCCATCACCGAATTTTGTAAAATATCCCATATACCACTCACAAGCATTATCAGTACCTATAACTATTCTGTTATATTGTTGCGCATAGGCATACAAATACATCATCCTTAAACGTGCTTGAGCATTTCCCTTGATCACAAGTTGTCTATTGTTTTGTAGATTTGTAAAGCTTTGCGTTGAAGCAAGAAAAGCCTCATAAGCTAGTTGAATCGAAATGGTATAATGTTCAATATTAAGCATTTCAATAAGCTCTAGAGCATCTTGCATATCTTGGTGTTGATTATTATCTGAAGGTAGTATTAAAGCTGTAGTTGGTAATCCAGTTTTGACAGCTAAAGAAGCCGCAACTGCTGAATCTATACCGCCACTAAGACCAATCACAAATCCTTCAGCAGGATAATTCATACAACTATCACTTAGCCAATTAACTAACTTTTGTGAATATTCTTTAGGACTAAAATCTTTAACTATTTTCATTTTTTAACCTTGTTAATAAAAATTATTTTTAGGAGCTGATTTTATCATAATCATGAGCTTATTTTAGAATATTTTTTTAGAGATCCTTACTAAACTAGAAAATCATCAAACTATTTATCAAAAGCTGGGTTATCATAATGAGGATCAACATAATTATCAACATTATAGCCACTACCAAGAGCTTGGTACAAATTAACTACACTAATCAAAGATTTCAATTTAGCTTGGTTAACTTGCATTTGTTGATATAGTACATTCAATGTAATACCTGTATATTGTGCTTTACTTATAGCCCCAGAACTATACTTTTTAAAGAATATTTTCTCTTGCCTTTGAGTGGATTCTAAAGATATAGTTTGTTTTTTAAGATTTTTTGCATTAGCAGCTCTTTCAGAAAGGCTATCATCAACATCTTGGAAAGCTTGTTGTAGCGTATTAATATAATCGTAATATGCTTGATAAAACTGTGCTTTAGCCTTATCACTATCAGCTAAAATACTTAGATTAAATACTGGTACAGCAGCAACAGCTTCAGCAGCCCAAGCCCAAGCATTCATTGTAGCAAGTTCTCCAAGAGCAAGTGTAGCGTTTCCAAAGGTGCCAGTAAGGTCAATACTTGGGAAAAACTGTGATCTAGCTAAACCGATATTCGCATTTGCTGTTTCAAGCTTGTACTCAGCAATACCAATATCTGGTCTATTCTCTAAAACTTGAGAAGGCATATTTATAGGAACTTTTATATTAGCATTAATTTCATTTAGAGTTCTGCTTGTGACAATTTTACCAGGGTTTCTTCCCATTAATATTTTGAGAGTATTTTGGAAATGAACTATGTCATTTTTGATCATAGCTATTTTACCTTTTTGCACCTCAAGTTGTTGTCTAATAACTTCTTCAAGCATTGGCGAGGTGGCGCCGAGTTTATGTTGGTTTTGTGCGTACTTAAACATCAAGTTCAGCTGATTAACCATTAACGTTTGTAATTTTAATTGCTCTTTTGCTGTAATCAGTGAAAAATATGCAGCACTAACTTGGCTTATAATTGATAGTCTTGTGGTATCTTTAAGGTTAGTTTGCATTTTTTTGCTAAGACGTGAAATCTCACCTAATTTAAACTGTCTAGCGATATTGATTGTATAGCTAGGTATAATACCAACCAAAGATCCTGCGGTAGTTTGAGTGCCAATATTATTAAGCTGAGGGATATTTGAGTTGGAGTTAACATCAAATGCCTGTGCCACAAAACCACCACCACCAACACTCGCGGTAGGTAACCAGCCATAGTTGGCTTTATTTATCTCAGCATTAGCTTGTAGGATATTACCAATAGAAACTTGTAATTTGTTATTATCTTTTAAGGCAGTAGTTATTAGATTATTTAATACTGGGTCATTAAACTCTCTCCACCATGCAACTTTCGTAAGGTCCCAGTTTTTTGTAACTTCAATATTTTTATCTTGGTTATTCCATAAAGCTGGAGCTTTGATTTTAGGTCTTTCATACTCAGGGCTAAAGAAGCTACAGCTAGATGTTATTAAGGTTGCTGATATTAACGCTAAAGGAAGTATTTTATTTCGTATCATTGTTGTGACCTATAATGTATCTACTTTTACTGTTGCACTTGCTCCAACTCTGAGTGGGTATTTAGGATCATTTTTTAGGATTATTTTTACTGGGAAGCGCTGAGTGACTTTTACCCAGTTTCCAGTAGCATTTTCAGGTGGTAGTAATGAGAATACTGAGCCAGTAGCATAACTGATACTATCAACTTTGCCAGCGTAACTATGGCTATACATATCTAGCTCAATTTCAACTTTTTGCCCTGGCTTGATTCTATCAAGATCTGTTTCTTTAAAGTTAGCGTCTATCCACCATTTTTTATTATCAATAAAACCAAATAATGCTTGTCCAGGTGATACTAGTTGTCCTTTGTAAAGTTTTAAATTTGATACATAGCCATCATCAGGAGCTATCAATGTTGTATAACCTAGATTTAGATTGGCATTATCATAGCTTAGTTTGGCTGCACCAATTTGTGCTTTGGCAATTTCAACTTGTAATAAGGCTTGCTTAAGTGATGAGTAAGCTTCATCTTTTGCTTTCTGAGCTTGGATCTTTTGGTTTATGTATTTTTGTGCATCTTGTAAAGAGCCAGCATCATCTTTGTAAAGTTTAATATATCTATCTGCCATACTTGTTGCAGTATCTAAAGATGACTGTGCTTTAGTTAGGTTTGACTTAGCTACATTTACTTGTTCTTGAGCTATAGCTAATTGCCCTTTAGTTTGGATAATTTTTGAGTTTGCTTGAGCTACTTTTAGTTGATAATCTTTAGGATCAATCTGAACAAGTTTATCGTCTTTGTGAACAAATTGGTTGTTGTGGATATAGACTTTTTCTATATATCCACCAACTTTAGGTGAAATACTAATTATATCAGCATTAACATAAGCATTATCAGTACTAGGGAAGATCTTGTTATATTTATAATAACCATAGATTCCTAAAGCTGTAATTGTAATAATGCTAGAGCCAATGATAATTTTCTTAGGCGAAAATCTCGAGCTTTTTTTATTTCTTGTGATTGTTGATTGTTGTAATTTTTCTTCTGACATTTTTAATTATCCTATAATAATTTAATGCATTACTGCAACAGGCGCACCTGTAGGTGGCTCTTTTAATAAAAATGGTACTATAGCTAAGATTAGACTAAGTATCCCAACTACATAAAAAGAGTTAATATAGCTTAATAAGCTACTTTGGTGTAATACTTGTTGTTTTGCAAGAGCTACTGTAGCTAAATCAGGCATAGGCAAGCTATGGCTCCAACTTTGAAAGTTGTTATTTAGTGATGATATATTTTGTGATAATTCTAGATAGGTGGTTTGTTGATTTCTTGAAATAAATGTTGCTACAAAAGCAGTACCAACAGAACTACCAAAGTTTCTAAAAAAGTTAAATGATCCTGACATATCGCCCATATCTTCATCAGCTACACCAACTACGAGTACACTCATAAAAGGAACAAAAAACATCATCATTCCTAATCCCTGAATAGCCGTTGTTAGTATGATATCAAATTCATTAGCGGTAGGAGAAAAGTTTGCTTGCATTAAGCAAGATACCCCAAAAGTAATCATTCCGAGACTTATAGTTTTTCTTACGCCTAATTTTTTTACTAAAATAGATTGTGTTAGCATTGCACCAATAATAGCGGCAACACCTCTAGGAGCAGTTATATATCCTGCTAGATCAACAGGGTAGCCATATACTTGCTGTAGCATAGTTGGTAAATATGCCATTGCAGCTGAGAATAATAATACGAACATAAAGCACAAAAAGCATGCAAGGACAAAGTTAAAATTTTTGAATATCTTAAATTTAACTACTGAAGAGTAAATCAAACCTCTCCAAATAAAAAATCCTATTGAAACTAATGATATAGCTAAAAGAATAATCATTTTAATCGATGAGAACCAGCCATTGGTATTACCATTGTCAATAAAAAGCTCTAAACAGCCGACCCCTATTGCCATAAAACCAAAACTGATATAATCAATTTTGATTTTTTTGATTTGTGTTGCTTCCATCATAAATGCAATAATTATAAATGCCACAATACAAAGAGGTACATTGACATAGAAAATCCATTCCCAAGACATATTTTCACAAATAGCGCCTCCAAGTACTGGTCCAATAATTGGTCCCATAACGATAACCATACTATATATAGTCATCATTTTGTTATACTCTTCATTTTTAAAGCTGGTAGATATATACGTCTGTGCTACCGATGGTAAAAAAGCACCTCCCATACCTTGGAAAGCTCTAAAAACAATCATTTCAGCTAATGATGTTGAAAGTCCACACATTATTGATGAAATACCAAAAATTACTGATGAGACTAGAGCTACTCTTTTTATACCATATTTCTCAATAATTAAACCTGATAGTAGTATGAAAATTGCTGCAGTGACAATATACACTGTAGTTACATCTGCTATAGTTTCAACATTAGCGCCGATTGCTCCCATAATCTGCGGTATTGCAACTGCGACAATTGTCAAGTCAACAATCTCAGCAAGTGCCAGTAAGCTTATTGCTAATGCTACGATTGTTCTTTTTTGGCTCCAAAAGCCAACGGTTATTGTGTTACTAGCTTGCATAAGTTTTAAAATTTTATGGTTAAAATATCACTAACATACTACATCATTTTGTGCAGTAATAAGAAAATTACTTAATGAGTTTATTTTTGCGTAAAATTATTGCACAATTTTGATAATGTATTATAGCATTATATGGACAATAAATGGTGAAAAAAGGACAAAGTATGATACGGGAAGAGATCACATATCTCAGTGATTGGCTTGATGGACCAGAAATAATTGCTATAAAAGGTGGAAATGCTCCAACTAGTGAAAATAAGATAAATAACCAAGAATCAGATTGGCACCATCATCGTCGTGGTAAAATATTTTGTATTGAATCAGGTCTTGTTCATGTTAGTACCCCTAATGGCTCATGGGTGTTGCCATCAAATAGGGCTGGATGGATACCACCAAATACATCACATAAAATTCGTATAAGTGGTATTGTAGAAGGCTGGGTTATTTTTATTCATCCAAATATGTGCGATGATTTGCCTAAGAGCTCAAGAGTTATTCCAATGAGTGAAGTATTAAGAGCACTTGCTTTAAGGGCAACAGAATGGGATAAATACAATAATTTAAGCTTAGAGCAAGAGCATATTGCTAAGATTATTTGTAATGAGATTAGGCTCGCTCCAGAAGAGGCTCTACATTTGCCGATGCCAAAAACAGATAGAGTCATTAAAGTTGCTAATGCAATTATTGATAATCCATCGATAAGCAAAAGTTTAGAACAATGGGCAGCATTTGCCGCTATGTCGCCACGGACATTACGCCGAGCTTTTTTATCCGAAACAGGACTTAGTTTTTCACGTTGGCGACAACAGGCACAACTTGCACGTGGTTTAGATATGTTAGCCAAAGATATTTCTGTTACTGAGGTTTCAGATTCATTGGGATATGCTTCACCAAGTAATTTTATAGCAATGTTTCGCAAGGCATTTGGTAAAACACCAAAACAGTATTTCTCTAGTGAAAGAGTACAGATAAAAAATATTTATAAGAACTGATTTTTTAGTTTCTTAATATCTATTTTACTAGTATTATTTTTTGGTAGAGTTTCTACAAATATACATGATCTAGGGACTTTATAGCTTGCTAATTTATCTTTGCAATGTTTGATAATATCTTCCTCAGTTGCATTTGAGCCTTTTTCCAATGAGATAAAAGCTATAGGTCTTTCACCAGATGTTTTTGACTTAATTCCAGTGACAGCTACCTCTCTTACATAGTCTAACTTAAGTATGCATAACTCAATTTCTCTCGGATAAACATTAAAACCGGAGACAATTATCATATTTTTAATTCTATCGGATATAGTTAGACGACCTTTTTTGTCTATATAGCCAATATCTCCAGTTTTTAGCCAACCATCTGCAGTAAAGTGAAGTTCATTATTCTCTTTATCATTCCAGAAACCTTGACATCTTTGTGGACCTTTAAGCCAGATTTCACCTTCTTTGAAACACTCAGTTATTTCTTGGTGAGTATGGATATCACGAATACTGAGCTCTGTGCTCGGAATAGGGTAGCCACAAGTACCAAAATAATCATCCTCAGACTCGTTGAATTTATTTAGAGCGATTGCCGGAGACATTTCAGTCATACCATAACCCTCTTTTAGTTCTACACCAGTTCTATCTAACCACTCTAAATATATTTTACGTGAAATTGGCATGCCCCCGCTTAAAGAATATAGATATCTTGTTTTGTTAATTTTCTCAAAATCAGGATGCTCAAGCATTGCCATATAGAGGGTGTTAAGACCATTAAAAATAGTGAATTCATTTTTTGACATAGTCTTAATGAGGTTTTTTATATCTCTAGCATTGGGAATTAAGACATTTTTTGCACCAGCAAAAAAGAAGCAAAGTAAATTAGCACTTAGTGAGAATATATGGTAAAGAGGTAGTGCAGTTATAATTACTTGATCAGACATATCCATGTCATGTTTGATCCATGCCCAAACTTGCTGAATATTTGAAGCAAGATTATCATGCGTTAGTATTGCTCCTTTAGGTCTTCCAGTTGTTCCACTTGAGTATTGCAAACATAGTATATCTTGTTTTGTTAAAACAGGTTTTTTATATAAACTTATGTCAGCTTTAATGACTTTACTAAACGCAATAAAATTACTTTTTGTATACTTTGGTTTATTTTCAATTAAATATTTAGAGACAAAACCAATAATCTGTTTTTTAGGAAATGGGTATAAATCAGCAATATTTGTAACTATTACATTCTCTAAAGAGTCGATGTTTACACGAGCTTTTTGTATATGATGGGCAAACATATCCATTACAATCGCAGCTTTGACATTACAATTATTAAATATTGCTTCAATCTCATCTGCAGTATAAAGAGGGTTGGTGTTGACAAATACAGCACCAATCTTAACACATGCAAATAAGCTAACAGTAAATTGTAAGCAGTTAGGTAGTACAATTGCGACTCTATCTCCCTTGTTGATTCCAAGGTTGTTTTGTAGAAAACTAGCCATTTTAGTAGCAAGCTTGTCAAGTTCAATAAAAGTTAGATTTACATCGTGACATGATACAGCCTCTCTGTAAGGAAATTGTATAATTGTTTTTTCATATAGATCTAAAATTGTAGCGTGGTTTTCCGTAATATTCTCAGGAGTATAATCAGGATAATTAGCTATCCATGTTTTATTGGAAAATGTACTCATAATAAATAAGATTGTTAATTACTAGAACTAATTCTAGCAAAAAAACAAAGTATTGAAATAAATTTGCAAGATTATTTCTTTATTAGAAGGTGTTAAATTAAGATTTTTTAGTTTTGAGGATATGTAATATTGTCAATATCTGCTTTATGATCATCAATAACCCGTATTCTGTTTATGTATTTATTTAGTATAGGAGTCAAAATAACCATAATTATTGTAGTAACTAAAATACCAATAGCGACATAACCAAATACTGCTGTATAGGTGTCTAAGCTTTGTTGTTTAGAGATAGTATCACCACTTTGAGGTAGCGCTATAAATGATCCTATGTAAGAAGCAACATAAGATGCAATCATCGTAGCTAGAAACCAAAATCCCATCACAAATCCAGATATGAAAGCTGGGCATAGTTCAGCAACCATTGCTAGCCCTAAGCCTGATATAAGTAGCTCACCTAAAGAAGAGGTTGCGTATAATAGAATTAGCCAGTTACCTGAAACTACAGCATTAGTTGCGAAATATCTAGTAGAGTATAAAGTTGCGTATGATATAAACATTAACGCTGTTCCAATACAAAACTTAGTAGCGTGTGTTAATTTACTTTTTTTGTATACTGCTGCAAGAATAGGTGATAATATCAAAATCCATAGAGGATTTAAAAATTGATATTGTGCAGCAGGGACATGCCAACCAAATACAGAAAGTTCAACATTGTGCTGAGCAAAGAAAGTTAGTGTAGTTGGCATTTGAAAATATAAAGAGTAGAAGATTATCGCTTCAATGATAAGTACAAGAGCTACAAGCATTCTATTTCTTTCATATGACTCAAGGCTAAAAGCTACATATAAGAAATATAGTGTAGCTATAGTTACAACAACAGCAGTTAGTTCTATACATAGGGTCGTATTAGGAAGAATATTTGCAACTATTAAAAATGCTGCGATAACTCCTGCAATGATATATGTTAGATGAGTTTTATTGATAGGATGTTTACCCGCTTCTGTGTCTAGACCCTCTAGCTTTTTATAAAACAATATAAATCCTAATATACCAACAAATAGACCAATCCCACAAAGTATAAAAGCATGAGTATATCCATAAATTTGTGATATCACAGGTGTCAAAGCCATACAGATTAGCCCACCCATATTAATTGCAAGGTAATATAAAGTCATAGCACTATTTAAGCGGCCATCGCCTTTATCAAACATCTTTGAAATTAAAGAAGAAGGGTTTGCTTTAAATATGGCATTACCAATAATAATTCCTGAAAAAATATAATAAACGTTTTGTTTATCTGCAAAGATAAAGCTTAAGTAAGATAAACACAGTATTACCGCACCAAATAAAATTGTACGTTTAGCGCCAAGAACTTTGTCACCTATGAGTCCACCAACCCATATAAATCCATATGTAAAAGCAAAAAAAGACCCCATCAGATAAATAGTTTCTCTTTCACTTAGCCCAAGTTTCTGTGTAAAATACAGCGCGATAATTGCTTGAAAGCCATAAAATCCAAACCTTTCCCATAACTCTATACCCCAGACAATCCAGAAAGGTGCGGATAGAGTATTATAATTTTTTTGCATAGGCATTTTCTCCTAATATTAATTATACTAAAAAACCCATTAAAACATCGAGTACAAACTTTTGCAATAATTATTTACAGTAAAAGGTTATTGATTTAATTTAGCATAAGAGTATAGCGTGCTTCGGCAAGCCCATTAACCTCTTGTTGTACAATTTTGGAAGCTAGACTAATACTGTGCTAAGTTAATTTGTTTTATCAAGCTTTATTAATTAGCTCAATTCCCTTGGTAAAACTTACTGTTTAAGAAAGTTTATAATTGATAATATATTTATTGGAGCAGTTTCTGCTTTAAGTATTCTTTTGCCCAAATTAATTGTATAAAAATTATTGCTATGGAATTTGCTCATTTCTTTATCACTAAAGCCACCTTCTGGTCCTATAAATATATTAAAATTTGTACTAGATTTAACCTTTTGTACAAAATCTTGTTTTGCTTGAGTATATGGACATAAAACTAAATTAAGGTCATTTTGAGGCATTTGTAAATCATTAATATCGATAGGAGTATGAATTTTTGGAATAAAAACACGACCACATTGTTCACTGCCAGCAATAGCAATTTTATGCCAGCGCTCTAGCTTTTTGTCAAAGCCATTTTTATCAAACTTGTGATTTGTAAATTCAGTAATTATAGGATATATGTTATTTACCCCTAGTTCGGTAGCTTTTTGAATCACAAGCTCAAAATTTTCACTTTTAATAATAGCCTGATAGAGGTTTGTAATATAGTTATTTTCATTACTGATGTGTTTTTTATCGATTACTTCAAGAGTTATATTTTTATTATCAATCGTGATAATTTTAGTCTTATATTGTAAGCTATCAGTATTATTTAATAGTTCAATCAAATCAGATTTTTTTAAGCGTAACACATTTTTGAAATAGTTATAATATTCTCCTGAAATATTAAAAATTGTAGTCTTTGTTGAAATGTCAGAGAAAAAACCTCGAATAGTTCTCATAAAATTAAAATTTGGTAAAATACATATCTCTTATTATAAATTCTTAATTTTTAAAAAGTAGGAAAAGTTTATGGGTATTTTTAATAAAAGTTTTGTAACTAATTTGGTAGCTGCAATACTAGCAATAATTGGTTGGTATTTTGCTGAAGTACACATCAAAAATATTGGTTTTTATGCTTTATCAGGAGCATTAACTAATTGGATAGCAATATACATGCTCTTTGAGAAAATTCCATTTCTCTACGGCTCTGGAATTATTCCTAATAAATTTGAGAGTTTTAAGCGAGCTATAAAGAAGATGATCATGGAGCAATTTTTTTCACCGCAGAATATAAATAATTTTCTTAAAAGCGATGATATCAAAAGGTACCTGGCGGATAATATAGCAGCTAAAATTGATTATAATAAAATTTTTGATAGCTTTATTGATATGCTTATGAGTAGTAAGTATGGTTCAATGATTGATATGTTTCTTGGTGGTAGATCAGCTTTAGAAGGATTAAGAGAGCCGTTTACTAAGAAGCTAGATTCAAAAGTAATTGAGCTATTGTCATCAATAGATATCAACACAAACAATGTTTCTCAAAAAGCCGCAGAAAAGATTGAGAGATTGATAGATAGTCGTCTAGATGAGTTAACTCCACAGATGGTTAAAGAGATAATTCAAAAGATTATCCGTGAACATCTAGGTTGGCTAGTCGTGTGGGGTGGAGTATTTGGTGGATTAATAGGTTTAGCAGCTAGCTTTATTTCTTAGCTAATAAAGGTTTGAAGAAATTCTGAGTATTTTTATGATTGGCTTGGATTTCTTTATTTCTATGTTTTTGAATTTTTAGATTTTCAATTAGCCAAGGCTTAAGTTGAGAAAAAATATTTGTCAATGCGGTATTCGTCATTTCAGCATATAAGTTCGCATCTATGTTATCATCCGGAATTTTTTGATGATATTTAATTGTTGTTATCTTTGTAAAGCCTGTTTTTTCATTTTTCAGGTAAAAGGTTATATAAAAGTAAAATTGTTTATTATCTAAATCTAATATTGGTCCATAAGTAGTTGTCCCTGATAGGGTAAAATCTTGTCGAATGTTAATATCCTGGAAAGCAAGATTATTAACTATATTATGATCTAGAATATATTCAAAGGTTGCTACAGTAAGCATTTTTGATACTGGCATTGCCCAAGAACTATTTTTAAATGTATAAAGACGATTACCTTTTAGATAAAACATTTGTGTTGATGTCGATGCTTGAGTTTGGATATTATATACTAGTAAAGTCGTACTAATATCAGCGTTCTCAGTATCTGGTAATGGTTTAGATTCTATTTGTTTACTGTAGATAACGTATTCTTTTTGTTCTGGTACCTTTACAGGATCGCCAAAAAATGAAAAAGCAAATAATTGCAAAGGTAAGAATAATATAGTTAATAATAAATATTTTTTCATGGTTTTATTCCTTATGGTCTACGCCTCTGACAATAGTTGAAGGATCATATTCTAATATTCTAATAACATTGTTAAGCCTTGTGATAGTTTCTTGACTTTCAGTCATAGTTTCATTTAAGTTCATCAAGGTTTTATTAAAGTAAATTGATGAGTTACTTAGATTATATAAGAGTATATTGACACTATCCGTAAACTGATTAAATCTATCTAAATTTTCAGGAGACATCATTTTATTAAATTTGCCAGAAATCTCTTCAAGTGAACTAGCTATCGCACTGACTTTATTCATGATGCTTTCAAGTTGTGAAGGTTTTGATGTAATTTCAGGAATTTGTCCTTTTTTGATATGTATTAGATCTAGACTAGTATTTTTTGCATCAATATCTAAAGAAAGTTCGACTTTTGATTGACCAGTAATTCCCATACTTTGTAATGTTGCTACAGTTTGTTTATATATTGGTATTTGACTATTTATTTTCATATAAACGCTAACAAGTTTAGGATTATTTTTATTTATCGATATATCAGATACTTTACCAATACTAAAACCTTTGTAAGAAACATCCGAGCCAACATTAAGCCCAGAGATACTTTTAAAGTTTGTCACGAATGTAGTAGTGTGTTGATCTTTAAATCCACCTGATAAAAAGAAACCTATAAATATCATTACAAATACCATAAAAATCACGAATAATCCCGCGATTAGATTTTTTATACTATTTTCGTTCATTATAAGCTCCTAATACTTACCATCATTATGTGAGTCAAAAAATTTTCTTATACTTTCATACTGTGTTTGCTGTGAGACAAACTCAACACTGTCATGCAGCATTATTCTCTTTTCATCCATATATATTATATCGTCAACAATATGCCAAATAGTGCTAAGATCATGAGTAATCATTACTACTGACATCTTAAGCTCTTCTTTTAGATATAAAATAAGATCATCCATTGCTCTTGCAGAGTATGGATCTAAGCCGGCATTAGGCTCATCTAAAAATACAACTTTAGGATCTAAAGCTATTGTTCTTGCTAGAGCCACTCTCTTTAACATTCCACCACTTATTTCAGAAGGGTATTTATTAAAAGCTTCTTCTTTAAGACCAACCATTTTTAATTTTATAATTGCTATGTCAGTAAGTATGTCTATAGGTAGTTTTGTATGTTGTCTAAGAGGAAAAATTACATTTTGCAAATTAGTTAAAGAAGAAAAAAGTGCACAATGTTGAAACATCATACTCATTTTACTGGATATTGCTTTACGCTTGATTGGGTTATCAGCAAGTTTTGATATTTCTTGACCAAGCAAGAAAATTTTACCAGAGTAAATTGGTTGAAGCATAAGAATTTCACGCATTAATGTAGTTTTGCCACAACCACTAGCACCGATGATACAGCTTATTTTCTCAAAAGGGATATCAAGATTTAGGTCTTTATGAATCCACTCTTTACCAAATTTTGTGCTTAGGTCTCTTACTTGAATTAAACTTTCACTCATAGTCTAACATCTCCCTAAGCAACACCATTTAATGCTACTGCAAAAATAGCATCAACAACAATTATTAAAAAGATTGAGTAAACCACACTAGTAGTAGTTGCTTTACCAACACTTTGTGAATCTCTTCTAACTGCTAAACCTTGGTGACAACCTATTCCAGCTATAACTAGAGCAAAAAAAGGCGTTTTTAGTAAGCCAATATAAAAATGATTAACATTAACATTTGAAAACAGTCTTTCGATAAACTGTAAAGGTGTGATTCCTGCGATAACATCTGCGATTATAATTCCACTAATAATATTAGCGATCATCGCAATTACAGTTAATACTGGTAAACTAATTATCAAAGCAGTTATTCTTGGTAATACTAGACGCTGTATAGGGTCTTCACCAATAGTTTGCAAAGCATCTATTTCTTCATTGACTTTCATAATACCAATTTCTGAGGTGAATGCAGAGCTGCTCCTACCAGCAATAATAATAGCTGTAAATAAAGGAGCAAATTCTCTAAACGAAGATATACCTAGCATATCAACAACAAATATTTGCGTACCATATTGCATCATTAGGTTAAGTGGCAAGTATGTTAGGACTAGACCAATAATTAATGATAGCAACATTACTATACTTAGAGCTTTGATAGTTGAGTCATAAGCAATATTTAGTACTATAGAAAAAAAGGATCTATATGGTTTACGAATAAGAGTTAGATAGCCTAACAGAATAGCACCTAGAAAGCCAATGCTTGCTTTTATTTCTTGAAGAAGATTATTTGTGTTTTTACCAAGGGTATATATGCTAGTAAAAACTATATTGGATTTATGTGAATTTTCTTTATCAACTCTAGTTGGGAAGTTGTTTGCGACAAGTTCAATAAGGTTTTTATCCTTGTGATTATCAAAAACTAAATCTTCTTTGGTTAGCTCTAGATCCTTAAGAACTTTAAGAATAAAGTAGGCTCCGGCAGTATCTAGGGCTTGAATCTTTGTAATATCAATACGATTTAACTTAACTTTAGATCGAGAAACTTTTTTCTCAACTAACTTGGGATTAATTTGTTTGAGAGTTAGCAATCCTGCAAAATAAACAGTATTTTGATCAATATTTATTTCCATTTATTTCTTACATACAATTACCCTAAATTAATTTTACTAGAAAAACAGTTTTAATACCAACTGCTAGTCAAGTATTAGCAATATTTAATTGAATCATATTGCCTTAGGTTATTATGTTGAATTACTGAGATAAGTCTATCTTTATACTCACTACCATCAAGTTCAGAATAATTCTCTAGAGTATCAAGTAGAGTTTTTGGAGGTAATTGTTGATTAATTATTTTATCTCTAGTTATCCTAAAATCGACAAATTTTGAACCTGTATTAAGTCTATGATAATAGCCTAGAACACTTTCAGCGGCGTTATTAAATATTTCAAGATAAGTATCAGAAGCCTGTGCTTTAACACCACATCCAGTATAGAAACAGTGTAGTCCAAAATAATTATTATAGTCTTTGGCAAACCTTGAAGTTCCCCAACCACTTTCTAGTGCCGCTTGAGCAAGAACAAAGCTTGTTGGGATCATGCCTGCTTTTATACTTAGGTAATCTAACTCCTCAGCGGGACTGTGATTTGTTTTAATTTTATAGTATTCAAGATAAGCACTAAGTTTTTTATCTTGTTGAGAATTTAATGAACCTTTTTTGTCTAAGGCATTTTTAAGTTTTTGAATTTGCTGCTGTTGTAAGCATATTTCTTTATTAGCGATCTTAATTGCTGCTAACATATATTTTATAAAATCGTCTTTTCTTTCTTTGAAATTTTTGATCTCAGAAAAATCAGGTTTTTTTGTTATTTTAGGGGTTCTAGATTCTAAAAAATAATTTGATTTAGTATGCCTCGTACCTTCATTTGTAGATAAAATAGCCGCTGATATAAATAATATTAGTAAGACAAAAAAATATTTTAATAATGATCTATTATTAGTCATACTCGTAATAGTCATAGTAATCTTCCTCAAAATCCTCATCAAGCATTTCAACTGTTTGCTCTAGCTGTGCTTTTAAATTTAGCATATCTTCAGGAAGTTTGCTTTTAAATTTAACCATCTTTGCGGTTGTTGGATGGATAAATGAGAGTTTATATGCATGCAAAGCTTGTCTAGTTGGTATTGTTATCGCTAGCTTTTCTAGTTTTGTTGACGATTTGTTATATGTTTGGTCACCAACTAGTGGATGTTTGATACTTTTCATATGAACTCTAATTTGATGAGTTCTGCCTGTTTCAAGTTGGCATTCGATAAGTGTAAAACCATCGTAAACTTCAATAGGTGTAT
Organism: Francisella tularensis subsp. tularensis; assembly: GCF_000833475.1. Taxonomy (NCBI): domain Bacteria; kingdom Pseudomonadati; phylum Pseudomonadota; class Gammaproteobacteria; order Thiotrichales; family Francisellaceae; genus Francisella; species Francisella tularensis. The sequence goes on from NZ_CP010115.1 coordinate 1,263,940, forward strand.
AATGAGTAATAGCCTCTTTACCTCTATAGTTAATAGCCATTTTTGTGCGATTAGTAGGATCTCTACCTATTGGTTGGTTGATTGTACCTTGTTTGTAAATCTCCCCCTCAACTATCGCAAGATATTTACGTGAGACTTTTCTCTCAGCAAGTTGTTGGACAAGATTGTGATAAGCAATACTGCTTTTAGCTGCAACCATTAATCCGGAAGTATCCTTATCAAGGCGGTGTACTATTCCAGCTCGTGGTAGTTTATCTTGATCTTTATAGCGATGTAGTAAAGTATTTGATACTGTTCCTGTAGGATTACCAGCACCAGGGTGCACTATCATATTAACTGGCTTATCAATTACGATAATATCATCATCTTCAAAAATTATCTTAAGGTTAATATCTTCGGCAATCCATTCATTAGTAGGTAATAACTCGATATTAATTTCAACTTCCTCATCACCTAAAACAATATGTTTTGGCTTGGTAGCTCGACCATTAACTGTAATCGAGCCTTCTTTGAGCCATTTTTGTATTTGGGCCCGAGAAAACTGCTCAAATTGCTCATTTATTGCTACATCAATTCTTTTTCCAGCATCTTTAGGATGCATTATAATATTTTGATGAAATCTGTTAGATAGTGTATTATGTGCCATGTTTATATGCTTAATATAAATATTTTTATACAGAAAATATTAATTTTACATAGAATTATATAAGAAAATTCTAAGGATAGTTAATCAAATGAAAAGGTTTTTATATTTAATAATAATTACATTTATGTTATTGCTATTGAGTTCTTGTGGTCCTAAAAAGGATAGTGAGCTACCACAAGTCTACACAGGTTATACCGCTAGCTTTATTTATGCTAAAGCTCATGAGCAAATGCAGAATCAAAAATATTTTGATGCAATTAGATCGTATAAGTCATTGGTGGCACAGTATCCATTTACACCATTGGCAGAGAAGGGTATGGTTGATTTGATATATGTTTATTATATGGATGATGAGTCAACTATGGCGCTTGCATTAGGTCAACAGTTTATCAAGATGCATCCATATAGTATATACAAAGGGTATGTTTACTACATGATAGGTGTTGTAGGCTTTGAGGATGGAAGGGGTATGTTACAAACTTATGCGCCATATGATATGAACTATCATGATCCTACTGGATATCAAGATGCATATACTAATTTCGAAAAAGCTATTCAATTAGATCCTACTGGTAGTTTTGTTCCAGATGCTAAACGCAGAATGATATTCATAAATAATATTATCGCAAGGCACTATGATGATATCGCTCATTTTTATTTTAAGAGAGGTGCTTATAATGCAGCTATTGATAGAGCTTCTCAAGTGATAAGAAATTATCCACAAAGTACATCAACAGAGGATGCTTTGGTCTTAACAATTAGAGCTTATAATAAGTTAGGCTTATATGATCAAGCTAAAGCAAATATTCGTGTACTTAAGAAAAATTATCCTAAAAATAAATTTATTAAAAACCTTCGTCCGGATGGTACAGAAGAGCCAAGTTGGTATCAAAGATGGTTTGGCTGGTTATAGACCAACTTTTAGTTCAAAAACTTATTCTATATTAAGATTTAATAGCTTTTTTTTGAAGTATTAATCATTTAGTATGTTTGTTATCATCGAATAATTTCTTGGTAAAAATGTACAGGAAAATTACTATCAGTTGCGTTTTGGTCTCAATATTTGCTTTAGCTAATAGTCAAACCTCAGCAAATCTTGGTGATAAAACTTTAAAATCTAATTGTCGCTGTTTACCTTCTAAGCCATGTTGGCCAGATCAACAACAATGGGATACTTTAGCAAAATCACTTAAAGGAAAGCTTATAAAACCTATATCTCCTTTCTCTGTATGTGAGAAAAATTCAGATAGTGAATAGTGTAAATCAGTCTTGCAAAATATAAAGAATCCTTTTTATATGCATTCAGACGCGGGAAGAAATGAATCTCAAGGGTGGTATGGAGCTTGGTATAATCAATCAAGTAGCTATGCTGTTGAAGTAGAAGATACTCAAGATATTGTAAAAGCTGTCAACTTTGCTAGAGAATATAATTTGCGTATTGTTATAAAAGGAGCCGGTCATGATTATTTAGGACGATCAAGTTCTCCGGATGCGCTATTAATATGGACTCATAATATGCGAGATATTGAGTATAATAAGCATTTTCATCCTCAGAACTGTCCAAAAAATAAAGAGTACTCAGCTGTAACAGTTGGAGCGGTAACGCGCTGGCTTGAGGCTTATAATGTTGTAACTAGTCAACATCATCAATATGTTCAAGGTGGAGGATGTACCACGGTTGGCGCTGCAGGAGGTTTTCCGCAAGGCAGTGGTTTTGGTAGCTGGTCGAAAGAGTATGGTACTGGTGCGGGAGGTATTGTACAAGCTGAAGTTGTTACCGCTGATGGTAAGGTTGTGATTGCAAATGAATGCCAAAATCAAGATTTGTTTTGGGCTATCAAAGGTGGGGGTGGGGGTACTTATGGTATAGTTACTAACCTGACATTAAGAACACACAAACTCCCAAGTCACTTTGGACTGATAAGTGGAGAAATAACCGCAGATTCTGATAAGGCTTATAAAAATTTGATAAAAGAGTTTCTTTTATTCTACTCTTCAAAGTTGAATAATGAACATTGGGGCGAACAATTTGCATTTCGTCCTAATAATAAGATAACGATAGCTATGGTGACTCAAGGTTTAGCTGAAAAAGAAGCTTTGGATACTTGGCAGCCATTTAAAGAGTGGCTAAAGAGCCAGTCTGACATACACTACAAGCTTAAATATATAGATATTCCAACAGCACAAATTTGGAACTATGATTTTTGGCATAAAAACTACCCTGATATGGTTATTAAAAATACAGCTCCAGATGCTCGAGATGGAGAATTTTGGTGGGCTTCAAATACTGGTGAAGTATCAGCTTACTGGTACACTTATCAATCTTGGTACTTACCGGAGAAGTTATTTGATTCTAAAAATATCGACAAAACTGTGGATACTTTTTATAAAGTTTCACAACTTGCGCCAGTATCAATTCAGATTAATAAAGGCTTAGCAGGAGCTTCTAAACAAGCTATACAATTAACTAAACAGACATCTATGCATCCAGGTGTTTACGATGCTGGTGCTTTAGCAATTATGAGTTATAGTACTGACAAGCCACAGTTTGGTAAGCCAAAGATGACTCCAGAGATTAAACAGAAAGTAGATGATATCTACAAAGCTATGAACATGATTATAGCTTTAGCTCCTGATGCTGGGACATATGCAAATGAAGCTGATTACTTCCAAAAAAACTGGCAGCAAGTATTTTGGGGTAGTAATTACTCTAAATTACTTAAGATTAAAAACAAATATGATCCAAATGGTCTATTTTATTGTCATCATTGTGTTGGTAGTGAATATTGGCAACAGGACCAGCCACAGCACTTGCAGGTCTTAACATTAAAGTATGACCCTTAACATATAGTACACCTTCAGAACCTATAGTTGTGCTAATTGCATTTACAGCTGCTTTAATTGCCCAGTTATTACCTAATTTATCTAGATCATAAACTGTAATATCACCAATACTAATCTTATCTAATAAGTGTGTAAGTATAGTTTCTACAGTTTTTTGATCTGATAGTCCGTTAATAACGTTTCTAGCTGTACTAACTTTATTATTAGCTCTGATATCAATTAAATCAGCTTCACAAATCGACTGTGCTGTTCTTGGTGAAGCTATCTTCTCTTGGATACCGCTTTCCAGATCACCTAGTGTAGTTACTGTATATGCAAGTGTGTTAGCATCAGCATATAGTGAAACTGCTTTAGTTGTATCACTACCTTGAAGAGACTTAATAGTCTGAATAGTCAAGTAGTTAGTGATATCGTTAAATTCAATGGCAGTAGCGGCATCTTTGCTATTGATGTTATATTGACCATTCCAAAGAGCTACTCTTGCACCCCAGAACATATCAATGTTGCTTCTGTAGTCTACATAGTTAAGACTAGTAGCAGAATCCCATGCTGCATTTAAATGTGATGATACTGGCTTAGCAATATCATTAAAATACGCTTTAGGACCATTTACAGTTATATTTTTTACGATATTAAACTGAGCGATTTTCTCTTCAGCATAAGCTTTATCACCATTTTCGATACCTTTTAGGATATCTATTTTAGTGTTAATACTTTTTAGTTTAGCTTGTTCAGCAACTACTTTAATTCTCCAGCCTAATTTCTTTTGACTTTCAAGTTTTTTGATGTTGTTATTAATCTCATCTCTTTCAGCTCTGTATTTCTCAAGACCTTGAGCAGCAGTTGCTTGATCTTTCATATACATATTTTTTGGCTTGATAGAGTTCGGTATCTTAACAGCACCATTGTTAGTTAAGACAAAACCTCTAGCTAATTTTTCTCCATTTGCTTGAATATTACTTGCATCAGCTGCTATGCTTTTGAATGCATAAATTGGTGAATTTGTATTAGTATCAGCATCTGTCTCAACATTATTAGAATATTTAGTAACAGATTCATTTACGATTTTTGCATTTAAATCATCAGCGTAAACTGAAGTTGTTGCGATAGTTCCTAAAAGAGCGATAGTTAGTGTCTTTTTCATTTTTGTCTCCTTGACTTGTTTTAAAAAAATTATTATTTGTTTTAAAATTTAACAAAATTATACTTAATATTAATTTTAAGTCAATATTTAAATTAATATTTTATTCATTTATTTTATATTTTATTAATATTTAAATATATATATTTAATAAAAATTTGTCTGATAACATTAGAAATAAAAGGATTTTGGTGATTAATATTTAATTAATTTTATGATGAATTGAATGTTAATTAAAACTAGAGATTTAAAAATAAATTAACAATTTATGAGATTTAAGATTTACTTGTAAACAGGGAACTTATCACAAAGATCTAAAACTTTAGCAGCAGTTTCATTTTCAACTTTTTCATCACCACAATTAAATACTACATCTGCTAATAAGTTAGCGACTAACTCACATTCTTTCTCTTTGAAACCTCTCGTCGTTATAGCAGGGCTTCCAATCCTTAATCCGCTAGTGACAAAAGGAGAACGGGGATCATTTGGGATAGAGTTTTTATTAACAGTGATATTTGCTCTACCTAGAGCCGCCTCAGCTTCTTTACCAGAGAAACCAGTATTTGTAATATCAAGTAAAAGTAGATGATTACTAGTTCCACCAGAGATTATATTAATACCACGTTGTTTTAAAACTTTTTCCATAGCCTTAGCATTTTTTAATACTTGTTTTTGATAGTCTACAAAACTTGGTTCTAATGCTTCTTTAAATGCAACTGCTTTAGCTGCTATTACATGCATTAAAGGACCACCTTGAATACCAGGGAAAATAGCTGATTGGAATTTTTTTGCAAGTTCCGGATTATTATTACAAAGTATTAATCCACCTCTAGGTCCCCTTAATGTCTTGTGAGTAGTTGTAGTTGCAACATAAACATATGGGAATGGGTTAGGGTATACTCCAGCTGCTACTAGACCTGCTACATGAGCTATATCTGCCATAAGTACGGCATCTACGGAGTCTGCTATTTCTCTGAACTTTTGCCAGTTAATTATTCCAGAAAATGCTGAGAAGCCAGCTATTATCATTTTTGGTTTGTGCTCTTTAGCTAGTTGTGCTACTTGCTTGTAGTCTATATCACCATTTTCATCTAAGCCGTATTGGATAGAATTATAAATTTTTCCAGAGAAATTAACTTTGCTACCATGTGTTAGGTGTCCACCAGCACCTAGATCCATACCAAGAACAGTATCACCTGGTTTTAAAACGGCATTATATACAGCGGCATTTGCTTGAGAGCCTGAATGTGGTTGAACATTTGCATAATCAACCCCAAATAGTTGCTGTGCTCTCTCTATGGCAAGTTTCTCAGCGATATCAACAAATTCACAACCACCATAATATCTTTTACCATGATAGCCTTCGGCATATTTGTTTGTAAGTTGTGACCCTTGTGCCTCCATTACTGCAGGACTTGCATAGTTTTCTGATGCTATAAGTTCAACATGTTCATGTTGTCTTTTAACTTCAAGTTCTATAGCATCAAAAATCTCTTTGTCGGTATTTTTTAGGCTATTTTTTTCAAAGCTGAACATATTTGGTAGTCTCCTGATATTTTTTAGGTGGATAAAATAAATTTAATGTTTAAAATTATAACTTATATTATATATATATCGAAACAAATTAAAAATAAAAGCTATGGGTAAAGTTATTGATCTTGATGAAATAGATCGCTTAGAAAGAGAAGAAGAAAATTCTTATTATAAAACAGTAAAAAGTAAGACATCTGTAAAAAAAGATGCATTAGAAATAACAGATTTTGGTAGATCTTTGACTGAATTAAGTAAAGAGCAATTAGAAAAAATACCAATCGATGATAATCTTAAAAATAATATTATTACCGCTAAAAGTTTACACAAGATAGCTTTAAAAAGACAAACACAGTTTATTGGTAAACTTTTGCGTAAGACAGATAATCTTGATGAAATTTATAAGGCTTATGATGTCCTTGTTAATAAAGATAAACAAGCAAACCTAATGTTTCAGCGTTTAGAAAATATTCGTAATAATCTTTTAGATCCACTTAAAATGAATAATACATTAGATAAACTAATACAAGAATTTCCGGATTTGGATATTCAAAAGTTAAGGCAGCTTATTAGAAATCATCATAAAGAAGTAGAAAAAAATACCACAAATAAGTCATTTAGAGAGATTTTTAAGTTATTAAGAGGGTTATATGTGTAAGACTCTTAGAAAACTTAGCTTTTTGATACAGTAACTTTATTAAAACCATATGCCTTAGCAAATACTGTATTAGCGTATTCATTCGGATCTTCATGAATATCTTCTACTTTAATTAATTGTATTCCTGTAAATTTAATAGGTTCAAGAGAGATATTTTGTTGTCCTAGGTTTCTATAGTATTGAATTTTATGGAGTCTTGCTATTTGATAATAATGGTATTTACCGAAAATATATAAAAATAATCCTACTATTATTAAACCACCAAAACAAAATATCTTGTAATTCTTAGTCAAAATCCCATTAATTTTACTAGAATAATTATAGATGTAGTATGAGATTATAGAGAAGTAAAAAAACATATAAATCAGAGCTACTCTTCTAGTAAATTGAAAGCATATTGGATAAATAGTTAGCCAGACTAAAAATAAACAAAGAATAGTTATTATTTTTTTTGGTTTACTATTTTCAAATTTTATCACAGTTAATACAGCTAAAATGAATAAAGGGGATAGCTCAAATTCTGTGAAAATCATAAAAATATATTTCCAGAAATTCTTTATCAAGAGTTCAAAAGGAGAATCGTGCAGACGCGTTTCTGTTATGTGATAACTACCAGGCGCACTAAACATTACTATTCCACCTAAGATAAAAGGAACAAGAAAAAAGTAAATATTTTTATTTATTCTTTGATGCTGTATAAGCTGATATATTATGTAGGAAAAAATAATACTAAAACACACTAAAAATATCGCCTCATTGTACAAGCCTATAACTAATCCAGTTATAAAGCTTAGTATTGGCGCAAATTTATTTTTAGTAAAGCACTTATAATAAAAGTAAATAAGCAAAGCTATTCCCAAAAAATATTGTAGTGCTATAGTTTTAGATAGTATTTGTGAAATTGAGTTATTTAAACCAAAAAGAATCATGAAAATACTAAAAAAAACAATAAACTTTTTAGAGAATATTTCGCCTTTGTCAATAGAAATTATTTTATACAAAATTATTATAAATAAAGTCATAATTAAAGAATTAATAAGATTAAAAATGTAGAGTAGGAATGGGTAGCTTTTATTCAAGAATACATGAACTAGTATTTGAGCAGAAATTCTTCCCGTCAGAGAATTATAGTCTAATCGAAGTTGATTTAAGATTGATTTGTTATATAAACTATCCATATTAAACCTAAGTAGATCATCACCACTCATTGGTTGAAAAATATTTAAATATAAAAAAAACAAAAATATTAATAATATGAAGATTGTTCTGCCAAAAGTAACTTTCATGCATCAATGTTGGTATTTTTATGTTTATTAAGAATTCTATACCAACAGAAATTAGTTTACTATGGTAAATATATATTCTATTGTTAATATTAGCTTATGAAACTCATGTTAATATATATCTTATAAAGACTTATAAAATTATTTCTAATATGATAGGATATTCAACTTAAATATAATTATTGATATTAAAAGTGTATAAAATTAATAATGAAGCAAGATATATTTCCTAAAGTAGTTTTACTAGCAGCTATAGCAATATTTATTAGTATTTTTTTATTCGCTAGAGTTATTATTTCAATAAGTTTTATTATAGTTATCTTGTTATGTTTTTTTAATAAGGATGTTTTAACAATATTAAAACAAAATATATCTCTAAAGTTTTTACTTTTTGCTGCATTTTTGATCAATTTGGGGTTTGGATATGCGGCATTTTTTAGGAATGATCAAATTATTCATCAATTTTTTGGCTTTTCAAATCCTTTATTAATAGTTTTATACATACTTTCAGCTAGTTATTTTTTATCTAAAAATAAAAAATATCCGGACTATCTACTAAATATTTTTGTCTATATCGTAGTGTTTATTTCTTTTATAGCATTATTCAGGTTTAGTTACAAATACTTGATGGGAGATTATTTTATAATAAGTGATTTCTATACTGAAATTGATGGAGGCTCTACTATACAGTCTATTGTTGCACTAACTTTTCCATTTGCTGCAGTGTTTATAGTTGGAAAAGCAATACACAAACAAAGCAAACTACTTAAACTAGTTATGATATTCGTAGGAATATTAATAGTGTTTATAGATCTCTTTGTTAATCGTAGTAAAGCAGGGTATATTATAGAATTTGTAGTGTTAATTTATTATTTCTTTGTGATAATAAAACACTATAGTTTAAATGATGAAAAAGAGTTAAATATACTTAAATTTTTTAGCACTATATTAATCTGTATAATCAGTCTAAGTGCTATATTGTTTACTGTTTATAAAACTTCTAATATTTTTCATGATAGAGTAAATGAAGCTATAAAAGAATCACAACTATATTTTTCTAAAGATTTTGATAATAAAACTGCAGAAGAGTTAGCCTTAACATCTACTGGCTTAAGATTGATGTACTATGATTCTGCCATTAAAGTATTTGAGAAGTATCCAAAATTGCTACTTTTGGGATGTTCTCCTGTTACAAATATCTCAGATGTTGCTGAGTGTACTAGTTTTCTTATTAATAAAAATGATGTTCTAAAGAACGATCCTCATATTACTAAAGAGGGGATTATGCCTCATAATGAATTTATAAATTATACATTTAAAGGAGGTATATTAGCTGGACTTTCATTATTAATTTTTTTCATAATGTTATTATATGAAGCACGAGGATTAGATTATAGAGATAAAGTTTATTTTAGAGTTTTAATTATAGCAATGTTTATAGGCTGTTTGTTTGATTACTTTTTTACTGTTCAAATTCTAGTTATATTATTCTCGACACTTTTAGCTATATTTTTTGCAAAATTAAAGATCAAACAAGGGTAGGGAATTACTAAGCTAGATCGATTATTTAGTACTTACTAAGTAATTTCTTTTTTATATCTCTAAAAGTATACTTTCTAAGTTCTTTAGGTATTTTTGAAATATACTCTAGATAATTTTTATATGGTCGTTTCATCCTCCATGGTTTACCAGGACTGCCAGCGTAATGTATTATAGCAGGATTATTTTTAGCATCTAACAACTCATTATCCGAATAAATTTCCTTTAAAAAGATATATTCTGGAGCCTCTTGTATAGTATTTAGATAATATATACTTTGTAGTGTTACATATTTAAATGGTAGCGATTTAATTTTGCGACAGGTTAGATTTAGAACATCCAAGTCTCGAAACTTTAGTCTTGTGTTAAACTCATGCATAGTATCAAAGCAACGGCTTATAAAATTATTTTCTCTCATTAGTTTTGTATTCATCACCATAAAACCTGGCCAGTATATATAAGAATTATTATTTTCCTTAAAATATTTATGCTGAACCATATTTTGTTGATGTTTTTCTGCGATAACACCAGCCCACTCATAACTAGTTAAGTCAGTATTATATACTTCACTCATATCTGACTGAAATAGCACGTCTACATCAGAATATATGACTTTATCATATTGAGGCAAAAGTTTTGGTATTAATAGTCGATAGAATGTTATTATCCACCCTCTACGAGTATCAATAGGTACATCTTTAAAAATTGATTCATCTACATTATGAAATGAAATACTATGTTTAGTTTTTTCAATCATGCTATTAAATGCACTAATTGACTTTTTATTAATATTCGGATGATATACGTAAATATCATAACAAGTATCTGGGTTAGCATGGTCTATTAAGCTCTTGATCGTGACTGCGCCACCTAAAATAATATTTTTATCAAAAGTAAAAACTATAGGTATTTTATTCATTTGTGGTTTATCCTTTGATTAATCTTTGTAAGTTAATTTTTGAATTTAGATATAACTGATTAGTATAGTCTTTTAAATTTTGTTGAATTTGTTTATATTCTCCAGCTGACATATTTATTGCTTTTATCATCGCATTACTGTATTGAGAATCTTGAGAATATAAAATAGCATTATTCGAATTAAAACCATTTATCGGTGCAAAATCTTCCCTAATAATGATTGGTTTTAAAAAGCCGTAGACAAGCTGAAAAGTACCACTAGTTTTAGATGTAATATATTTTCTATGTTCGGGATTATCTTCATAAGCAGAGAGAATAAAGTTGGCATTTTCAATTTCATCATACATCTGATCGAAGTCTAGACGTCCTTTAATGTCAAAAAAACCTTGTAATTGAGATGGTAAATCTTTTATATTTCCTTTACCAATAACTGTGATTTTAAAATTTGTAACTCCTTTATCTAAAAGTTCTTTTGCAGCATTTATGAGTAGTTTGGTGCTTTTTCTTTTTTTAGATAAGGCGCCAATAGTTATAAACTTTGTAAATTGATTTTTATCATTTAGTTTAATTTTCCCAAAATAATGAGGATTAATTGGAACTGTGATAGCATTTTTATAATCCATAGCTCTTAAAGTAATAATATCTTCACGAGGATTAGAATTGTTATCAATATAGCTATCAATTTCATGTTCAACAAAAAAAAGTTTACGCTTGTCGACTTGATTATGAAAAGAGTCATATGCTTGGTTTAAATTTTTACCATCGTATAGCTTACCAATAGTCGTTATCAAAACTCCTTCGATATCTTCAAGAGAGTCTCTTTTAAAGTATTTACGAATTTGTCTTTTAGATAGTTTATTATAAGAAATATTTTGATTATCAAATCTACGAAATAGACCTTCTTTGTATCTTTCTGGATTCATGAGTATTGAAACATGGTAACCTAAATCAAGCAAATATTTTGTAAATCCTGGGACAATTTCAGCATGACTATGAGAGCAGGGCTCCCAAATTAAGAAAGTATTCTCTTTGATTATTGGTTTTTTGTAACAAAATAAGTTCTTAAGTTTTTTTAAAACTATCATAAAAAATAACATATCTAAAAAAGGTGATATGCTAAGTATTATAGCATTTAAAATAGAGAATAATTATAAACTAGTTTAGTTTAAGTGCTATTGTGATTTATCTATAAGTTTTGATTAGCTTGTAAATATTGTAAGTTTGTTTTAGTATGACACTAATAGAATATTTTAATATAAATAAATCGTGGAAACTAAAAATATCAAAGATGTTGATGTTATAGCATTATCACTAGGACGTAGATTTTCTGGTATTAATGCTAGCATGTTAGCTGTTATACCAGAGCAAAATAAGTTAGTTGATATTGTTGCAATGGGTTTTAATATTGACTCTAAAGAAATTAGGAAAATTAGATTTAGAGATTTTTTGTTTGGGTGTTGGCGTGATAAGTGGCGTATTTGGCATGCTCGTAGAAATATAGATATGCTTATAGGCATAATATTAAAATATCTTTTTAGATACAAAATAATATTGGTTTTTACTTCTGTAGCTCAGAGGCATCATAAAAAGCTTACAAAGTTTTATATAAATAGAATGGAGGCAGTTATATGCCCATCTGAAATATCAGCAAAGTATCTAGAGAAAAAATCTTATATAGTGCCTCATGGAGTAGATACACAAGTTTTTTATCCTGCTGAAAATCGACAACAACAATGGCAAGATAAAAAAATCCCTGGCAAATATGGGATAGGGATATTTGGTAGAATTAGGAAAACTAAAGGAACTCAAGAATTTATCGAGGCAGCAATAGTAACTCTAAAAAAATATCCTGATTGGACAGCAGTAGTTATTGGTGAGGCAACTCCAAGAGATTTAGATTTTAAGAAAGAGCTAGAGCAAAAAGTCAAACAAGCTGGATTAGATAAGCAGATAATTTTTATTGGTTTTATTGCTGATAGCAATGAGATTCCTAGTTGGTATAGAGCTTTAGATATTGTCGTTTGTGCTAGCCACAAAGAGGGCTTTGGTTTGCCAGCTCTTGAAGCAATGGCTTCAAAATGCGCTGTAATTGCAACTAAAGCAGGTGCTTGGCCAGAAATTATCGTAGATGATGAAAATGGTTATTTAGTTGAGCCTAAATCAAGCCAGCAGATTGCAGATAAATTAGATATGTTAATTTCTGATAGTAAATTAAGATACAAAATAGCCCAAAATGGTTATGATTTGGTAACTACTAAATATAAGATTCAAAATGAAGCTGAAGGGATTCAACAAGTTTACGATAGACTTTTAGCTAAAAAAAGATCTTAACTAGGTGATAAGATTAGCCGATATATTATTATTTGGATAAGGTAACTTGTCTATATCGATAGCAAACTGCTTAGAATTATTTTGATCTAATGTATTTAAATCAATTTCCATAGCATTATTAGGGGAATTATAGCTTTTAATATAAAGCTTATTATTGTTAAGGTCTTTTATTACTGTAAATGCAGTATGATCAAACATTGTCTGATTTCCAAGCTTTTCAGTAACTGTTCCCTTAGTTATATCAACGTTATTAAGGATATGGGTAACTTTAGTGACAAGATTTTCATTATTATCACCTTTATTATTAGCATAATATCCAAGTATTGCCGTTTTAATAAATCTTGATGGTGGCGAATAGTCTCCAGGTAAGCCTAAAAAGCCATTACCCTGACCAAGTGAGTTTATATCTTGGATATCTTTGTTTTGTGAAGGATCTATAGCATCACTTATTTTCACTCTAGTTGTTGTTTGATTACTTAAATTTAAGTAATTTCGCAAGTTTATAAGATGCCAATCATAAGTAGGAGCATTTGTCATTACTTTGACATTTGAATTGACATCATATAATTTTACTTCTCCTTTTATATATTCAACAACTAGCCCTTTACCATTTCTATCAGTAATTAAAAAGTGTAATTGTGGCGCAACTCCATTAATCATAGTACTTTTATCTGACCAGACTTTGTATTGTTGTAGAGCTTGTTTGACTTGCTCTACATTGGCATACTCGCTTAAGATTAATATACTAATTTGATTTATAGAGGCATATTTTTTATCTGTATTGGTTACTTTTTGATATTCGGCAAATCCTGGCATATAGTTTGCACTAATACTAAGACCTTGATCATTCTGGCCATCAACTAAAAATTCTTGATTAGCATTGACAAGCCCAGTAGCAATTATTGAGTATTTAGAGGCATAGCTAATTTTAGCTAAGTTTAAATTACTTGGTGCACTTAGATAGTGTTTTGTTCCTTTGGGTATATAAATGAGTTGCCAGCTCCAATTAAATCCCCACTCCATAGTTCTACCAGAAACGGTTTGACCATTTTTAACTAATGTCAGAGCAGTGCATGCAAGTGACTGTGAAATTAGCATCAATAAAGCGCGACAACAGACAAAAATTTTTTTATTATAGTTTTCATGCTTCTATCCTTTAATATTAGTAATATGAACTATCTCTATACTAATATAGTTTGCATAACTAGATACTATTGATATTTTAATAACACTGGATAATATTTAATGGCTAGGTGTAAATTTACTTTTAAAAGCTACATATGACTTTTACTAATATAGTTGTTTATCTATAATCTATTTATCGTTAATCTCATTAGTTAATCAATGCAACAAAATTATCAATCAAAAAAACATCCTAAAGCTTTATGGTACATTATTGCGATATATATGTGGGAATATTTTAGTTTCTATGGTATGAGAGCTCTGTTGATACTATATTTGGTAGATCACCTTAAACTTGGGGATACTACTTCATATGCTATAGCAGGAGCTTATATAACTTTGGTATATCTGTCACCTATAGTTGGCGGGGTTGTCGCTGATAGGATATTGGGTTATAAAAAGGCAGTGATTTATGGTGCTGTACTTATGTCTATTGGTCATATTATTCTTGGGTTTGGTGGCACATTATTATGGTTGGCATTATGGTTTTGGTATCGCTGGTATTGGAATGATATTTGGTTTAGCTGTATTTATGTTAGGTTCTAAATATATTCCAGATGTTCTTCCGCAAAAAACTTTATCAAAACAGTTACAAAATTTAGTTGTGGTTTTTAGTATATTGTTAATACTGACTCTAAGTTACTTGGCTTTAGAATATCTTTTTGATGGTTATCTATTAGCAGTAGTTACATGTATTACTGCAATAGCTTTTGTAGTTATTTTTATTAGAACAGATGCTAGTATACACAAATCATTAATTGCGCTATTGCCTTTTTTTATTTTTGGCATAGTTTTTTGGGTGTTTGATGAGCAGTTATATACTTCGGTAGAAATTTTTATACATAGAAACGTCGATACATATTTATGGGGAATTGATATTCCTGCAAGTACTTTTACTTCTATGAATTCACTTTCAATATTGTTTGGTGGCTTAATTGTTGCATGGATTTGGAAGAGAGTAAAATCACTTGATGATGACTTTGGTAGAATGATAAAGTTCTCATTTGGTTTTATATTTCAACTGTTATGTTTTGTTTTATTTTTTATAGCAGCCAAAAACGCTAGTGTAGATGGTACAACATCAGCTTTACTTGTCATCATTGCTTTAGCTTTCTTAGGGGTATCAGAATTATTTATCGATCCTATTGCACTATCGGAGATTACATCTGTAAGAGATAAAAAAGATACAGGCTTCTTAGCAGCATCATATATGCTTTTTACAGGAAGTGTAGCTAGGTTTATTGGTGCTAAGGTTGCTGATTTGGCAGCTTTTCAGGGTACTCCTAAAAACCTAGATCTAATTAAGCAGGCGCAGTTGTTCCAAGGGCTATTTACCAATATAGTTAATCCGAGAGTATTTTGTTAAACACATAAGAGATAGCATCACAAAATTTTTCAAAACTATTATTCACTTTTCTAAATATTTTTTTAAAGTTAGCCCAAACCTTTTCAATAGGATTTAAATCTGGAGAATACGGAGGTAGATATAATATTTGTACATCAAATTTATTGGCTATTTCAATCAGCTTAGAGGATTTATGGAAACTAGCATTATCCATTACTATAGTAGTTTTAGGTTTTAATGATGGGCATAAGTGTTCCTCAAACCATTGATTAAAAATTTCAGTATTG
Organism: Francisella tularensis subsp. tularensis; assembly: GCF_000833475.1. NCBI lineage: Bacteria > Pseudomonadati > Pseudomonadota > Gammaproteobacteria > Thiotrichales > Francisellaceae > Francisella > Francisella tularensis. Next base: position 1,279,644 of record NZ_CP010115.1, read on the forward strand.
GTATATCCACTGTACTCTAATGGAGCTATAATCTTTTTATCTGCATAATTATATCCAGCAACAATACTTCTTCTTTGTGTTTGATATGCTAAAACCTCACCATAACTAGGCTCACCAATTAGTGACCATCCTCTTAGGATAGAAAGCTTATTGTCACACCCCATCTCATCTATATAAAATAACAAGTTTTGAGCTATTTCTTTTAGTTTTTCTATATACTCCAACCTTTCATGTTCTTTTCTTTGCTTATATTTTGGAGTCTTTTTTTAAAACTAAAACCAAGTCTATTAAGACAATCATAAAATGTACTTCTTGGAATATTAGGGGCTAATGCTTCTTTTATATCTAATGCACTTGCATCTGGATGATCTATCAAATACTGTTCAATCAATGTTTTATCGGTAAAGCTAGCGACTCTGCCACAATCAACTCCTTGCTTTGAACTATAATCTCCGGTTCTTTTATAAAACTCTATCCATGAAACAACTGTACGCTTATCTATGTTAAAAAACTTACTCAGCTCGAACTCCGTCATACCTTCTTCATATTTATTAATTACGATGTCTCTAAAATATTGGCTATATGATGGCATTTTTATTAGACATTATAACATTTCTACAAATATCTTTCGGATTAACTATATCATGGCTATCTTGGCAGTGACAATTATACTATAGTATATTGTTGCTTTAATCATAAAGAAATTAAAGTAGTTAAAAATTACCCACAAATAAAAAAAGGATATACAGCGATTATTTGCTGATCTTTTAAAATTATTTTTGCTTTTGATCTTTCAGTGGTAGGAATTTGTAGTTCTTGAAAGAGTATTTTGAGTTTATTAGGCTTATTTCTGCCACGATATTTGCATTTATCATCAGGCTTTCTATCACGAATTACTATTTTGGTTAGATCGATTTCTTCATTAAGATTTTTGCTAAGCCAACTTATGATATCTTCTTTGCTTATATCATTGATAGTTGTTGGATACTTTATTATAAGCTGATTATATTGGATGTGAATTTGATAATAGTTACTTATATCGATTTGCCAACCTGTTGAGGGGTTATTGACAGCTAGATGTAACTCTTTTATTTGCTTACTTTTAAGACTTTGTTGAGTATTTTGTTTAAACCAAAGATGCAGAAGATTTTTTTGAATATCATCATCTAATTTTATTAACTCGCTAATTATTAGATTAGTATCTTGAGATATCGATTGTAATCTTTCTGTAAGGAGCTTTTGCAAAATATTATTACTTTCTGCACAAATATTTGCACTACGAGAGAGGGTTTGACTGATATTTGGATTTACTTGCTGTAGTATCGGGATTATTTGATTGCGAATTAAGTTTCTGCGGTATTTTATATCTTCATTACTATCATCATATATATATGAAATATTATTTAGTTTAGCAAACCCTTCAATCTCAATTTTACTATATTTTAATAATGGTCGTAATACACCTCCATGATGAAGTTCCTTATAATGTGGGATACCTGCTAAGCCTGCTAATCCCGAGCCACGTATAGCTTGAATTAAGAATGTCTCGGCTTGATCATCTTGGTGATGTCCTAATAGAAGTAGTGGCTTAGAGTACTGCTGCATTATTTTTTGAAAAAATGCCATTCTTTGTTTACTTGCCCAAGCCTCAAAACTCTCACCCTTAGGAACTTTATCTAATGAGTGGCTAATAAATTGTAGATTATATTTTTGACAAGTTTGTTGACAATGAATTTGCCATTTTAATGAGTCACGATGAAGATTATGATTAATATAAATTGCAATCAGTGGAATATCTAATTCTTTGCTAATATTTAGTAAAACACTTGAGTCAACGCCACCACTATAACCAATAATAATATGAGAAGGCGAGAATTTTTTTATTTCATTTAAAACAAGAGATTTGCTTATAGACATTTATACTAAATAACGGGCTTTTATGGTAGCTTTAACTTTTTTGAATTCATCAATAAGTTCTTTAGCCTCATCTGAGCTTGATTTAATATCCATAACAACATAACCAATATTTTCTAATGTTCTTAAATATTGACCTTCAACATTGATATTTTTAGACGCCAAAATTCTATTTAGCTCATTAATAATACCTGGGATATTCTGATGAATATGTAAGATTCGATGAGTTTCTCTATGACTAGGTAAGGATAATTCAGGAAAGTTTACTGCATTTAATGTTGAACCATTGTCTGAATATTTGATTAATTTTGCACTTACTTCTGTAGCAATATTTTCTTGTGCCTCTATAGTACTGCCACCTATGTGTAGTGTTAGAAAAACATTATCAAGGCCTGTTAAAGGACTTTCAAAAATTTCACCTTTTGATGATGGCTCTTTAGGGAAAACATCAATTGCCGCACCTTTAAGCTTGGAGCTTGTTAGTGCATCAACCAAAGCATCAATATCTATTACATTACCTCTTGAAGCATTGATAAGCACTGCATTTTGCTTCATAAGAGCGAATTCTTTGGTTGATATCATATTTGCAGTAGTTGGCAGCTGTGGTACATGTAGAGAAACTACATCAGATTGTTGTAATAGCGTTGCTAAACTATCAACTTGACAAGCATTACCTAAAGGTAGTTTCTCTTCGATATCATAAAATATCACATTTAAACCGATATTTTCTGCTAGAACTCCAAGCTGCATACCGATATGACCATAACCAACAATTCCTAAGGTTTTACCTCTTACTTCATTAGCATTATCAGCTGACTTAAGCCATTCACCTCTGTGAGCTTTAGCATTTTTGTCAATTACATTACGTATCAGTAAAATAGCTTCTGCTAAGACAAGCTCAGCAACACTACGAGTATTTGAAAATGGGGCATTAAAAACAGGTATACCTAAGCTTTGTGCAGTTTTAAGATCTACTTGATTAGTACCAATACAAAAGCAACCAATAGCTATAAGGTGATCAGATTGCTCTAGGACTTCTTTTGTAAGTTGTGTACGAGAGCGTAAGCCGACAATTTTAAAATCTTTAAGTTTATCTATTAGTTCTTGTCCTTCAAGCGCAGTGTTTAGTAATTCGATATTTTCGTATCCTGCAGCTTTGAATGATTCAACTGCATTTGAGTGTATACCTTCTAAGAGAAGAATTGGGATTTTCTTTTTATTAAGAGATAGCTGGCTCATTTTGGGCATCCTTATACAGATATTTTTGCTTTGATGGCAGGGTGATGGTTATAGTTCTCAAATTCAAAATCTTCGTATTTATAATCAAAGATGGAGTTTGGTTTTCTTAAAATCTTTAGTGTTGGTAAAGCTAAAGGCTCACGACTAAGCTGTTCATTGACTTGCTCAATATGATTATTGTAAATATGACAATCACCACCTGACCAGATGAACTCACCAACATCAAGATTACATTGTTGTGCAACCATATGTGTCAGTAGTGAATAACTTGCAATGTTAAATGGCACTCCAAGAAAAGCATCAGCACTTCTTTGCGTAAGCATGCATGATAGTTTATTATTTGCTACATAGAACTGAAACATTGCATGGCATGGTGGTAAGGCTGAATTACCTTTTACAACATTTTCTTGTGGAGAGATTTTTTCTGATGGAACAACACATGGATTCCACGCTGAAACTAGAATCCTACGTGAGTTTGGGTTTGTTTTTAGCATCTGAATTACATCGGCAATTTGATCTATACCTTGACCATTAAAATCACGCCACTGCTTGCCATAAATAGGACCAAGTTCGCCATCTACAGTTGCCCACTCATTCCAAATTCTAACATTGTTATCATTAAGATATTTGATATTTGTACTACCACTTAAAAACCATAATAATTCATGAACAACACTAGGAATATGAATTTTTTTTGTAGTTACTAATGGGAAGCCTTTTTGAAGATCAAAACGCATTTGATAGCCAAAGATACTTCTTGTTCCAGTACCGGTTCTATCACCCTTTAAAACGCCATTTTCTTTGATATACTTAAGGAAATTTAGATATTCTCGCATTTATTCTTCCTTGTTTTAATAAATACTGCGATTAAAATTACCGCTCCTAGTAATATCATTGGGATTGATAATATTTGCCCCATAGTCATCCAATTAAAGAATATATAGCCATACTGCGGGTCTGGCTGTCTAAAAAATTCACAGATAAATCTAGCACAACCATATAAAAACATGAAAAGTCCTAGTACAAGATAACGGGGTCTTTTCTTGATGGTAACAAGCCATAGAACACTAAATAAGACAACTCCCTCGAAGAAAAACTCGAATAGCTGTGATGGATATCTTGGTAAAGGACCTCCAGTTGGGAAAACCATACCTAATGGAGAGTCTGTAACTTTACCCCAAAGCTCGCCATTGATAAAGTTGCCTATTCTACCAGCACCTAAACCAATTGGTATAACTGGTGCAACAAACTCACCCAAATCAAAGAAATTTGCACCAATTTTACGTGCAAATAGGGCAAATGCTATAAGCACCCCAATAAATCCACCATGGAATGACATTCCACCATCCCATAAGAAAAACATTTGTGATGGATTATGGAAATAATAAGGAAGATTATAGAAGATAATATAGCCGATTCTACCACCAAGGATAACACCTAGTGCAACATAAAAAGTTAAATCGCCAACTTGCTCTGGTTTGATAGGTGCCCATGGTTTAACTTTTGCTCTATATCTAGTTAAGTACCAGCCGGCAAAAATACCAAGTAGGTACATCAAACCATACCAATGAATCTTGATAGGACCAAGCTGCAATGCAACTGGATTAATATGAGGATATTGTAGCATTGTAAAACCTTACTCTATATTAGTGCTTGAGATTCAAAATCAATCGCTGGTGAATAGTTTATATATTCAGGTTTAGCTTGATTTTGTTTCATCTCTTTTTCAGCTGGTTTTTCTTTCTTATTATTTTTTGTAGTAGTTTGCTTTTCTTTTTTAGGTTTAGCTTCACTAGTTTGATTAGTTTCTTTAACTACTTTCGCTGGCTTTTCTTGCTCTACTACAACTTCTGGTATTGTTATGTCATCAACTTTATCAACGATACTTAAAGATTCTTCTGTTTCAGCTGTGATTTGCTCAACTCCAACAGTTTGATTTGATTTAGCGACTTCATTAAGTAGAGCTATTTCAGTATCTACAGATACAGTATCAAACTTTAAGTATTTGTTAGTTTTAATTTTCTCCTGGGTAGCTATCTTTGTAGCACCATCGTCTTTTAGACTATCATAGTTTTCTAAGACATCTTTAACCATTACAGAGATAAACTCATCAGGATTCTTCGAAATCACCTTTTTGATATTATCTGTCTTTGCAATAGCTGTTTGATTTTGATACTTAAGTTGCATAATATCAATAACTTCTTCAGCATTATTTAGATTTAAATTATTGCTTCTGCTGTTACGGTTATTTGATTTTTTATCAAACTTATCATTGTTTGATTTATTTTTATTGCGCTCATTTTTATCATTGTTACTGTTACCATTAGCATTGAGATCACTACGCTGGCTATTGTCTTTTTGTGGTTTATTTTCTTGAGCTATTTGTGGTTTTGCTCCTTTATTGTTTCTATTTTTATTGCGTTCATTTTTGTTGTTGCTATTGTTACGCTCATTACGTTGATTATTATCTTTTTGCGCCTTATTATGTTGTTGCTGCCTTTGGAAATTCTGTTCTTTGTTTTGTTGTTTTTGAGCTGAGTTATTAGCTTGCTGAGCAGCTTTTGAATCAGTTGCAAATATACCGCTAAAAAGCCTAGCAAAGAAGCCTTTTTTCTTAGCTTGTTGAGTTACATCATCTTGTTTCTTATCATTTTGTGTAACTATATCTACTTGAGCATCAGTTTGAGGCTTTTGTTCTTGAGTGTTGCTAGCAGCTTGATTTTCAATAGCTTGATTTAAATCCACAGCCGCAATTTTTTTCTTACCAGCTTTAGGAATTTCAATATTATAAACATCTTCTATTAATTCTGAGCTTGTACGATTTGATTTGTAGCTAGTACCCCAGATTCTCTGCATTTGAAACTTTGGCGATTCCATATTAAAGTTAGGAATAATCATAACCTTAACTTGAGAAATTCTCTCAATCTCAACAATACTATCTCTTTTTTCATTTAGTATATATGCTGCGATGTCTACAGGAACTTGGACACGAATTTCGTTGGTATCTTCTTTAATGGCTTCTGCTCTGATTTTACGTAGGATGGTAAGTGCTGTAGCTTGCGTAGTTTTGATAAAACCATGACCCTCACAACGTGGGCATTTTTGCATTATGCTTTCATTAATTGAAGAACTTAAACGTTGTCTTGAGATCTCAACAAGTCCAAGTTTAGAAATGCGTGACATTTGGATGCGTGCTCTATCTTGTTGTAGTGCTTCCATTAGTTTTTCTTCGACTTGTTTTCGATTCGGGTAGAAAGACATATCAATAAAGTCAACTATAACAAGACCACCTAAGTCTCTAATTCTAAGTTGACGAGCAACTTCTTCCGCAGCCTCTAGGTTAGTTTTAAATGCTGTAGTTTCTACATCTTCGGCTTTGTTAGCGCGAGATGAGTTTACATCTATTGCTACAAGTGCCTCTGTAGTATCTATGACGATAGAACCGCCGGATGGTAGGCGAATTTCTCTTTTATAAGCATTTTCTATTTGTTGATCAATACCAAACTGAGCAAATAATGGTAATTCTTCGTTGTATAGTTTTACTTTGTTTATATCAAAACTTTGTCTAAGTAAACTAAGCTGTCTTTTGACATCTTCAAAGCACTCTTTAGAATCAACGATGATTTCTTTAACATCTTCTTTTAAGTGATCTCTAACTGTTCTTACAATAATGTCACTTTCTTTATGTAATAAAGCTGGTTTTTTGATTCTATGGTAAGCTTGTGAAATAGATCCCCATAATTCAACTAGAGTATCAAAATCATGTTTTAATTCTTCAAAAGAGCACTCAACGCAAGCAGTTCTTGCTATTACGCTCATATTTTTTGGGATATTTAATTCTTTGAGATATTTTTTTAATCTTTCTCTATCTTCACCTTCGACACGACGGGAAATACCACCCCCCTCAGGATTATTTGGCAATAACACCATATACGAACCAGCCAAGGTAATAAATGTAGTTAATGCTGCACCTTTATCGCCTCGTTCTTCTTTATCTATTTGAACAATTAGTTCTTGCCCCTCTGAAAGCAAAGGTGCGATATTTTCACCGTTTGGAACATCTTTTAGATAATACTCTGATACTTCTTTAAATGGTAAAAAACCATTTTTTTCTTCACCATAGTTAACAAATATAGCATTTAAACTTGGTTCAATTCTTGAAATATAACCTTTGTAAATATTTGCTTTTTTTTGTTCTCTATCAACGCTCTCAATGTCTAAATCTATTAATTTGCCATTATCTAGGGTGGCAATTCTTGTTTCTTCGCCACTCTTGCTATTTATTAGTATTCTTTTCATTTGTTATTAATTCCTTCAATAAATATAACTCATAGCTGACTTTTAAACGAGCCAACTCGCTTTGTGACCAATTTTGGTCTTTTCTTAATAAATCGCGAGATTTTAAGCTAATTTCTCTACGAAATTGACTAGATTTACCATCTCTAATCATTTGCTTAATCTAGATGCGATTTTGTTAAAGTACTATGTACACAATTATTTGATATAATAGCAATATTAGCTATTAAATAAAAGAATTATTAATTTGTAATGAGTCTTATTTATTTAGATTATGCTGCGACAACTCCTCTTAGTCAAAGTGTCAAAAACTCTATGTTAAACTCTATAACTAGTGATGATGATTTTTTTAATTCTGGATCATTGACATATCAACAAGCAGAAATTGTTAGTAATAAAATTGAACAAGCAAGGGCTACAATTGCACAAACTCTAGAGGTATTACCAAGGGAGGTCATTTTTACATCGGGAGCAACAGAGTCAAATAACCTTGCGATAAAAGGAGTAGCATATGCATATAAAGATAGAGGCAGACATATAATAACATCAAAAGCTGAGCATAAGGCAGTATTAGATGTATGTAAGTTTTTAGAGACACAGGGGTTTGATGTTACATACCTTGATGTTAACCAGTTTGGTGAGGTTGATTTAGAGCAGCTTAAAAAAGCTATCACGCCACAAACAATACTTGTAAGTTTAATGGCTGTAAATAATGAACTCGGGACAAAAAATAATCTTATAGAAATTGGTAAAATAACCAAGCAAAAGGGCGTGATGCTGCATGTTGATGCTGCCCAGGGTTATGGCAAAGTTGATATAGATATCAAAGCGATGAATATTGATCTATTATCAGTGTCTGGGCATAAGTTATATGCACCAAAAGGTGTTGGTTTTTTGTATCTAAGATCGAAACGACCAAAAGTTAGGCTTGTAAAGCAAATACATGGAGGGGCTCAAGAGTTTAATTTACGCGCAGGGACATTAGCAACCTATCAGATATTTGCATTAGCTATAGCCGTTAAAGAGATGTTTGCTAAAAAACAACAAAACTTTGAATATGTGTTAGAAATGCGTCGAGTTTTTTTAGATATTATTCAGGATTTGGCTAGTATAAAAATTAATACAGATCTTGAGAATAGTTACCCAGGTATTTTAAGTGTGACATTTTTAGGAGTAAAAGGTGAAACGCTATTAGCATTAGTTGATGGGGTTTGTATGTCAATGGGCTCAGCGTGCAATTCTCAGGCAGTTGAGCCTTCACATGTGTTAAGTGCCATAGGTTTGACAGCAACTCAAGCAGAGTCAACACTTAGAATATCTTTTGGGTTACAAACAAATAAAAAGCAAGTTATTCAAGCGGCAAATTTGCTAAAAGAAAAAGTACAACTTTTACGAGCTTTATCTCCTCAAGGAGAAGTAAATGTATAATGATTTGACTCGAGAACTTTTAAGACAAGTTAAATTTGAAGATGGAATTATCTTAGCGGAACAGACTAAATATAGCGTTAGTGATAGTTTTTTAACGGTTGAGATTTATATTTGTGATAAAAGGGTATCATATAGAGTTTATGGCGATGCGTATATTTTAGCGATGCTCAAGTGGCTTCAGCTTAGCTTGCTAAACAAGCAAAATCTAAGTCAAATTTCTTTAGAAAAACTAATAGCAGATTTTGATTTGCCACAAGTTAAGTATAGGGATGCACTACAAATAATTAAGCTTATTGAGAAAATAAATGCAGCAGCTATATGATTTTTATATATTACATCAACGTAAATATAGAGAAAATTCACTACTTGTGAGTGTATTTACGCGTGAGTTTGGCAAGCTCTCAGCATTAATAGCAATTAATAAAAAAACTACTAACTTATATCAGCCATTAGTAAAACTAAGAGGACAAATAAACCTTGCTAAAAAAGCTGATGGTCTCAGTAAAATATATAATATTGAGTTTGTTGAGTCATTTTATCAAAAAACATATATAAACTTATTGTCACTGCAATATATTAATGAGCTTATATATTTACTTTTAAATTACTCTCACGAAGAAGATGTCCTCTTTGATAAATATGATTTTATCTTAAGAAATATCGATGAAGCAAATTATAGACACTTACTAAGGATGTTTGAGCTTGAGTTATTAAATAGTCTTGGTCAGGGTATCTATGTTGATAGTGATATTGATGGGATGTTAATACAAAATGATTGTAATTATATTATACTTCCAAATGGTTTTAGAAAAGATTTCAGTTTTGCTGTCAATAGTATCTCTGGTAGTAGTCTTAAGAAAATAAATCAACCACTAAGCTCGTGGTCAAATGATGATTTAAAAGCAATTTCTAGAGTTACTCGTGTATGTGTTGATTATGTTTTAGCTGGTAAGCAGTTAAAAAGTAGAAAGCTTCTAGTCGACTATTTAAATCTTAAAAAATAGATTCTAGGCATAAGAATCATTTTTAAAGCAACAATAAATTTGTTTTAAATTAAATCAATGGATTTGCTGATTGTATTAACGATCAAGTAATTTGTTCTTGAAAGCTTTGATAAAAGATATTGTCGATGGTATCAAAGAAACAACTACAATTAAAATAATGAATAAACCAAAATACTTTTTAACAAAAGCATTGTTACTAAAGAAAAATGCCAAATAAACAATAGAATAAACCCAGATAAACGCACCAATGATACCCATTGCAACAAATTTAGTATATCTCATCCTTGCCATACCAGCTGTAAAAGGCATAAATGTACGTACAAGTGGGGTAAATCTAGCAAGTATAATAGCTGCTGGCCCATATTTGTTAAAGAATTCTTGAGCTTTTAAAAGATGTGCAGTTTTAAGAATTTTTGCATTATCTTTAAAGATTCTTTTACCAATCATACGACCTAAGAAATAGTTACAAGAATCTCCACAAACAGCAGCTGCTACTAATATCGGGGCTACTAAGTGAACATTAAGGGTTGTTGCAGCTCCAGTAAGACCTATAGCAAAAAGTAATGAATCTCCTGGCAAAAAAGGAGTTATCACAAGTCCGGTTTCACAAAAAATTACTAAAAAAAGCAGTAAGTATGTCCAGTCGCCTAGTATATTTATATAAGTACTAATAAATTGATCTAGATGCAAGACAATATTTAATAATGCCGAGATTGTATCCATGAGTTATGCTTTTGAATGTTTTGTCGTTAGATTATAAAAAAATAATTTCTAAAGGTTAAGTTCTTTTTGCTTTTATTTTATTGATAATACCCTTGATAAGTATTTGAATAATTACAGCAACAACTACTATAGCAATTAAAAGGCTTAGATTTTGCTTAACAAATTGGTTATCACTAAAGAAGTAAACTGTATAGGTTATCGAAAAAGACCATATAATTGCTGATATTGTCCCTAATGTGACAAATTTTGCATAATTCATTCTAGTTACACCAGCTACAAAAGGTGTAATAGTTCTTACAAATGCAATAAAACGTGAAAAAATTATTGCTTTTGTACCATATTTTTCTAAGAATTCTTTGGTTTTTATCAAATAGGCTTTTTTTAGAATTCGTGCGTGTGTACTAAAGAGTTTTTCTCCAATAAATTTACCAGTAATATAGTTACATGAGTCGCCGATTATAGCACCTAAGCATATCGCTAATACTGCTAGATGGATGTTAATAGTTGTAGCAGCAGCTGTAATACCTATTGTAAAGAGTAGAGAATCGCCTGGAAAAAATATACCTAAAACAATTCCAGTTTCACAAAAAACGATAAAAAATAATAATATGTAGAACCATACACCTAAAAGATCAATAAAATAATTTATATACTCATTAAAATGTATAATAAAATCAAACATTATATCCTACTCCGGTTTGATCTTTATTGACAAAGCATGAATGTATGGCATTAAATCTTCAACAGCTTTGAATATCTGTTTGTGTGCCTGAATTTTTGTTATGGTACTAAGTTTTTGTGAAGTTATATTAAGTATAAAATGATACTTACCTTGAGTATAACCTCTATGTTTTACATGCTTATGTGTTTCGTCAATTATTTCGATTATAGCTTGAGGTTCAACTTTGGATAATATCTGATTTTTGATTTGTTGTGCTACAGTAGTACTATCCATAGTTATAATATCCTCGTAGGTGTAATAATTAAATCAAGCTTAATGTCATGTTTATCTATGATAATAGCATTATTTTGCTGCTCATCAAAGGCTATACCTATAGTTAATGGCCATTTATGTATTTTTTTAAAGCTTAGATTATAGTCATAGAAGCCTCCACCCATGCCCATTCTAAATTTATCGCTAGTAAAACCAACCATCGGTATGATAATAATATCTAGCTCCCAAGCTGTAACTACATCTTTAACGCAATAAACTGGTTCTTTGATTTTATATTTATTTAGATAATATTTCTTAGAATCTCTAGCAAACCAAAGCCCATGTTTTATAAAAGGGTGAACTATAGGTAAATATATATTTTCAAAGTGATTATTAATAGTTTGGGTATCTATTTCATTTTTTAGCGACGCAAAACTACCAATTTTAGGATTAGTAAAATTTGCTTGTATGTAACTTATTAGTTTAGAACTAATTTGCTCGCTAAGGTAGGTTTTGTTTATAAGAGAATCTCTAATATTTAAAAGCTCTCTACGTATTTGATTTTTATCCATGACTTCAAGTATAAAAAATTAGTTGTCCAGATTACCGTTTTAGTTCAATATTCTTGATCCCTATGGTATCAAGGTGGGTGCCATAGTTTCAACGTTGGGCTTCTTTGTCAATGCAAGAGCATCAAAGCTTGCTCTCTAGTCAAAACACCAAGGCTCCCTTTTCTAAGTAGTATCGGTACAAGATTGTAACTAAATCACCAATAACCCAGACAACTAAACTCTTGATTACATAGCCATTATAAATCACTATATATATTCTTTGAATAATTTACACTAAAAAGTTTATAGATATATTTCTTGACTTTTACCAATTTAGATTATTGATTTGGGCGATGTATATTTCTTTTATCATGTGAATCTTTTTTTACAAATACCTATAACTAATTATCTAGATACAGTAAAATATTTAACAATAATATATAAAATAAAATTAATTTCTATGAAAAATGAAAAACCTAGTTTTGAAGATGTCGCTGAAGCATTAAAAGTAATGCAAGCTCTAAGTTCAGCTTCTGAAGCTCATGGACTGCTTTGTGCTTTGTTTAGTTTTGGTGCTGAGGTTAAATTTACAGCATGGTCAGATTCTCTAATGACTAAGCCGATTGAAGAGGGTGATTTAGTTGCAAGTTCAGCTTTAAAAACTATGAAAAAACTTTATGACTATACCAAGTCTCAGTTCGATGAAAAAGGCTTAAGTTTTGATTTGTTTATCCCAGCTGATGATGAGCCTTTAAGCTACCGAGCTGAGGCTCTGACATATTGGATAAGAGGATTTTTATCAGGAGTAGGCTTATTTGGTTTGGATTTTGAGAACTCAAAAGATAAAGAAATCAAGGAAGCAATTAGCGATCTGATGAAAATTTCATATATGGATTATGAAGCTTTAGGTGAAGATGAAAGTTGTGAAGAAGATTTTATCGAGTTGCTTGAGTATACAAAAGTAGCAGTTTTACTTATTGATAGTGAAAAAATTTAGGTATTAACATGAATGCTAAATATGATGTGGCAATTGTTGGAGGTGGGATAGTTGGTTTATTTACTTCTTTAGCTCTAGCCAAGACTGGATGTAAAATTATCCATATTGAAAAAGATCAGCTGCAAGTAAAAAATGATAATAGAAGTATTGCGGTATCTTATTCATCAATAGCTTTTTTAAATACACTTGGTTTGTGGGATAAGGTTGCAAGTAAAACTCAAGCTATTAAAAAAGTTCATGTTTCAGATAAGGGCAGATATGGACGAGCTGAGATTTTTGCTAAAGATGAAAATTTGCCATTTTTAGGAGCTATTGCGCCGATGCAGGAGCTTCTGACAGTTGCTTTACAAAGTGTTGCTGCTAATCCAAATATTATCAAATCTTTTGAAACAAATGTTATTGACCTTGCTAAACATGATGATAAGTATTCTTTAGTAGTCAAGCAACAAGAACAGACTAAAACTATACGAGCACAGCTGATAATAGCTTGTGATGGCGCTAATTCAAGCTTAAGAAAAATGCTAAATATCACAGCTAAGACAACTGATTATCAGCAAGATGCGCTTGTTTTTGATATTCAAACAGAGCTTGATAACAATAATACAGCTTTTGAAAGGTTTATGACTGATGGTGTACTAGCGATGTTACCTAAAGTAAAAACAACTATGGGCTGTGTTTGGACTATTGATAGAGATAATTCAAAAGCAAAGCTAACCTTAGACAATAAAGAGTTTGAACAGTTAGTCCAAGATCGCTTCGGCTATAGGTTAGGACAGATTAAACTTACCTCAAAGCCTGCGGTTTTTCCTTTATACCTTGTCCAAGCAGAGCAAGTCTACAAAAACAATGTACTTTTTTTTGGTAATGCATTGCATTTTTTACATCCAGTATCCGGTCAGGGAATGAACCTAAGTATTCGTGATATTGGTTTTTTGTATGATTTGCTTGTAGAGAGTGATTTTTCTCAGAACTCAATTACAGCTGTTTTAGCAGAGTTTGCCAAAGTTAGAAAACCAGATCATGATAGAACAATTTTTGTCACACATGGATTTGTAAAATGGTTTGTATCTAATGATACTAAATTTGTTGCAAGTAGAAATGCTGGTTTACATCTGTTACAAAGAAGTAAGTTAGCTAAAAAAGTTTTATCAAGAGTTATGATGGGCAAGCTTAGCAAAGGTTCAACTCTGATGAGAAAGGTGGTCGAGGATGAGCGTTAGAAATATTCAAAAAGATGCTGTGATTGTCGGTGGTGGTATGGTAGGCTTAAGCCTTGCTCTAGCATTGCACCAAAATGGTTTGCAGGTTGCGCTTGTTGAGGCAAAAGAGATTAATTATAAGTCTTTGAGTGCTGATAGAGTTGAAACTAGAGTTAGTGCTATAAACCATACTTCGAAAAGTTTTTTACAACGATTAGGTGTGTGGCATAGTATCAAAAATAAGCGTATATCTCCATATTATCAAATGAGAGTTTGGGATGATATTCCTAGTGAGAGTATAAATATTACAGCTGAAGAAATAGCTGAGCATAGTTTAGGCTGTATTGTTGAAAATGATGTAATAGTTGAAGCGCTACTAGAGAAGATCAGAGATACAGGTATCGAGATCTTTGCTAATCAAAAAATACATAAAATTCAAAGAAATGGTAATACTGAAAAGCTCTTTCTACAGGCAGTCATTCCGGACTCTTGCTCTGATGGTTCTAGTCAGAATAGTGATGACAAGTATTTATCAATTGAAACTAGTCTAATAATTGGTGCAGATGGTGCTAACTCTTTTATTCGCGACTATTTTAATTTTGAAACCAAAGTTAAACCATATAAACATACTGCAATAGTTGCAACAATTAAGCTTGAAAGAAATCACCTGCAAACAGCATATCAACGTTTTTATGATAAAGGTGTATTGGCATTTTTACCCTTAGAAAATTCAAACAAAGCTTCAATAGTTTGGTCTGTAAAGAGTGATTATGCTAATTTTCTGATGAGTTTAACAGATGAGAAATTTGAGCTAGAACTTACTAAGGCAATTGATAATAGTTTTGGTAGTCTTAATTTACTATCAAAAAGATTTAGTTTTGAGCTAATAGAGCGTCATGCTAAAAGTTATATACAAAATAATGTAGTATTGGTAGGTGATGCAGCTCATACAATTCACCCATTAGCAGGGCAAGGGGTAAATATAGGTTTTAAAGATGCTATTGCATTGACTGAAATTTTGACTGAGGCTTTTACAAAAGGTCGCTTGATTGGTCATATTTCAACATTAGATAAATATCAGCGTGAGCGTAAGCTTGATAATACTAAGATGCTAGCTTTGATGAAGACATTTAAAGAAGTCTTTGCTAGTGATAACCAATATCTCAAAAACGCGCGCAGGGCAGGATTTGAGTTTGTTGATAAAAATAGAATTGTTAAAAGTATAGTTGTGAAGCAAGCTTTATAATCTCAAGAGAAAGGAAGCAGTATGGAAAACGAAATATTAGACATAAAAGAGCTATTCTTAGAATTTGATAAGCATGATGGTTTAGAAGAGATTGTTAAAAATATCAGTACAATAGTAACAAAGTTTAATAAAGATAAGAAAGTCACTATGCCTGATTTACTTAAGATCAATATTCTCACAAGTAAGTTGCTTGCTGATCAAATTATCCAAATGAATATGATGATAGATGAAAATTTTGATCCTGAGAATGATGAGAGTGAATTACTTAGCAAATGTTTTGAGTATGCTAGTTTTTGTTTGAGTTTAAAAAATAGAAGTTCACTTATTTATGGTAAAGATCTAAATGATTTATCAGATAAAGATTTATTGAAAAAGATGTTTGATATTGATGATGATCAATTTCTTAATGAAATTCTCAATGATTATGAATCACAAAAGATTCTAAAAGAAATAAAAGCAAATTTTAAAGGCACTAAAAAATAGTAATTTTTGTAGTATAAGGTTGTTTATGAAAACAGATGATTTTGATTATAAATTACCAGAAGAGTTGATTGCTAGCTATCCATTAGAAAATCGTGATGCTAGTAGATTACTAAAGTTAAATAAGCAAACAGGTGAAATAGCGGATTATAAATTTACTGATTTTATTGATTTTATAAACCCGGGAGATTTACTTGTTTTTAATAACAGTAAAGTAATGTTAGCGCGTTTGTATGGTAGTAAAACTACTGGAGCAAAACTTGAGTACCTTATAGAAAGGATCAAAAACCCAAAACTATTTGAAACACATATCAAAGCTAACCGTTCACCAGCTATTGGTAGTGAAATATATGTTGAGGATACTTTAGCAAAAGTTTTAGATAAAGATGGTGGTATGTATCTACTTGAAATACAGGGCGACAAAGATATTTATCAGTTGATGGAAGAGTTCGGTCATATTCCATTGCCACCATATATGAAGCGTGATGATGAGGAATTTGATGCAGAGCGTTATCAGACTGTGTATGCTCAAGATCTGGGTTCAGTGGCAGCACCAACAGCTGGATTGCATTTCTCAAAAGAGTTAATGCAACAGATAAAAGATAAGGGTGTTGATATTGCTTATATAACACTGCATGTTGGTTCTGGAACTTTTAAACCAGTTCAAGTTGATGATGTTGAGAGTCATAAAATGCATGCTGAAGTAATATCCGTACCAGTAGAGGTTTGTCAGAAAATTCGCCAAACAAAAGAAAATGGTGGGAGAGTCATAGCTATCGGTACAACTTCTGTACGTTCACTTGAAACAGCAGGACAAAATGGTCAGATTGAACCTTATCAAGGTGAGACAGATATTTTCTTATACCCAGGTAAGAAGTTCAATGTTGTAGATGCTATGATTACAAACTTTCATCTACCGAAGTCTACACTTATAATGCTTGTAAGTGCATTTGCAGATAAAGAAAAAATCATAAAAGCATACGAACATGCCATAGCTGAAAGATATAGATTCTTTAGTTATGGTGATGCGATGTTTATTTTTTAAGAGGTTCCTTGATTACCAATTGTTACACTAGATGTGGTTATTGTTTGTTCGGAAGGAAATCGAGATTGTTTATTTGAAATACTAAAAAAAAATTATTTAGTATTGGAGGTATCCACTCTTTTAAAAGATTAATTTTTTCCATATTTCTGTAAAAAATATACTATTATGTCCAATATAGTTTTATAAGCTAATATTGTCAAGCTGTGAGTGAACTTTTTTAACCGCAATTTGGAATTTAAATCTTTATAGGATAAGTATTTAGTAATATTTTTAGGTTAAAATAAGTCAAGAATCATTAAATTCTGATAATAATAGATCAACTTATTTCAAACTTTTGTTGTATAGCTAGGTTTTTGTATTATTTATCATAAAGAATTACAAAATAAGTATATCCTTAAGTGAAATAATGACTATCTTGATTATGTATCAAGCTATTAGATATAAAGTCTTAAAATCTACTATATTGAATTTATGAATATTTATTGGAAGTATTATTTCTTATAGCATCGTCATAATTACTTTGCGTAAGGTGAGTTATAGCGGCTTTAATTATCGAAAAAATTAAATAGTTATATCCTTTTATCTTTTAGTCATTTATCATTAAGAGTATCAAATAAAATTTATATAATTTAAGTATGAAAAAAGCATTCTTTTTTGATATCGATGGTACTTTAGTGTATGAAAACCAAGGAAAACTTTTTGTTTCAGAGAGAAATATTCAAGCAATAAAAAATCTTAGAAAACAAGGTTATAAAACCTTCATAGCTACTGGTAGAACACAAGGTTTTATTCCTTCAGCAGTTCTTGAGTTACCTATGGATGGTTTTATTACTGCTAATGGCTCAGTTGTAAGGATTGGTGATAAACTTGTCTATGAGAAACTTTTCCCACAAAGTGCTATAGATAGTGTTTTAGAATTCTGTGAGAAACATAACCATGATTGGCTTTTTGAGGGGGAGTATGCCTATGTAAATAACCTTGAGTCAGAAGATCTTAGCTATTTTTATGATAACGTGATTGTCAATAAAGATAAAATTATTACTACGCATAACTTATACAATGTCACAATTTATAATGCTTTAGTTTTAGGTAGAAATGTTGATGTTGTTGCCTTGCAGCATACACTTGGTAATGATTATGTTACAGCGCCGCATAATGAGCATGGTTATGTTGATTGTTATTTAGCAGGTCATACTAAGGCTGATGGTATTGATAAGGTGGTTGAGTATCTGGGCTTAGAAGAATATGAGACTTATGCTTTTGGTGATGGTAATAATGATCTTGAGATGTTTGATAGAGTAGATGTGGCAATTGCAATGGAGAATGCTTCCTCACAACTAAAAGAAAAAGCCGATTTAATCACAAAAACAAACTATAATGATGGTATTTACTATGCTCTAGTTAAGCTAGGGCTAATAAAGAGTTAGGTAGAATTTGCCAAGTATAAAAATATAGCCTGCTAGGCTTAAAATTAGTACATTCTTATCCTAAACTAATTTCACAACCTTAATCTCAAATCAATAATTATAGTTAAATGCAGAAATAAACATGTTGTGGATTTGATTTTAGCATCCAGTATGACATTTTGTAGTAGTCAGATATAGTAGTTTATTAAGTAAGTATTTTAGTAGATGGGTACTTGGATAAACATTAGCTTATGAGTTTTAATAATTGTTTAGTTTATACTTCTCTAGGCTTAGTAAATGCTAGTATGTAAAACAGCGGTGCATTTATCAAGGCCACAGTATATTTTATTACTAAAGTTGAGATGATTATTTCAAAAGCATAATCAAGTGGTAAAACTCCAGCAAAGCCAAATCCGTAAGTAATAAGCGTTGTATCAAGTATTTGTGATATTAAAGTTGAGCCAGTATTTCTTAACCATAACCATTTTATATCAGAACTATAGCTTTTTATTTTCGAGTAAATAAGCACATCAAAAAGTTGAGATATCAGGTATACCATATTACCGATAATCACAGCTTTCAAAGCTCCACCATCGATAGAGAAAAATAAATTAAGAGCTTTATTAGTATCATTATAGAAAGGATCATTCAAACTAGTAAATAATGTTGAGATAAACATAAAAATCATAAATGATATGCCAAAAAATATTGACTTTAATACAGCTTTTCGCGCCTCTTGTCGTCCATATTTCTCATTGAGTAAATCATTAGCGGTAAAAATACCTCCAAACATTACATTACCTAATGTTGCAATAATATGAAATCCTGCAATATCATAAGCAACACCTTTATTAACTTGGATGTTTGCTGCTATTACACTTATAACAATAAATATATAAATTCCTTTTTTACTAAAAAGCTTGAAAGATAAAAATAGAATTGAAAAATCAATGAGTGTGAATAATATTAAAAGTTCAAAATTAGTCATTTGCTTTCCTATAGTTTTGTTAACCCTGGATAGTTGCGAACAGGGGATTAAAAATCTGCTATAATATAACAAAATAGTTTATCAATAACAAATAAATTTTTTATAAGGAGACTAGATGCGTTTTGCTCATGTAATGTTACGGGTAAAAGACTTAGATAAGTCTATCGATTTTTATACAAATGTACTATGGATGACAGTGCAGAAAAAAATTGATAATACAGAGTATAAGTATACTTTAGCATTTTTAGGTTATGGAGATATCTCTAGCCATACAGTTCTAGAGTTAACATATAATTGGGGCGAGCATGAGTATGATCATAGTAATGCTTTTGGACATTTATGTATGCAAGTAGAGGATGTCTACAAAGCTTGTGATGATGTCAAAGCAAAAGGTGGAGTTGTAACTCGTGAGGCAGGTCCTGTAAAAGGTGGCACTCAAATTATTGCATTTATAAAAGATCCAGATGGTTATCAAATAGAACTTATTGAAAAAGCTTAATGAATAAAGATAGATTAAATATATTAGTTATAAGAGGCTATTACAGTAAGGGTGATAGTGTTGAGCATATCGATGTTGATGGTATAAAAGTTAAGGTAACTACAGTAGCTTTAGGTCGTCCTGTTTTTGTCAGAAGAAAATTAAAACGGATTATCGACAAATATAAGGTTAGTGCTGATAACTATGATCTAATTTATGCGATATCAATGTCTGCAGGAATATCATCTTTGATTGATGAAGCACTATACCAGAGACTCCACTTAATTACTCCATTTTTTATCCATCATAAAACTATGCGTGTACTCAGTAAGGTCAAGGTTAGAAAAATGCTTGGTGCATACTTGCTTTTGTTGTTTAATGGTAAATTAGGCAAATTTCATGAAGCCATATAGTTAATCCGAAAGATATTTGTAGAAAAAGATATTTGTAGAAATGTTATAATGTCTAATAAAAATGCCATCATATAGCCAATATTTTAGAGACATCGTAATTAATAAATATGAAGAAGGTATGACGGAGTTCGAGCTGAGTAAGTTTTTTAACATAGATAAGCGTACAGTTGTTTCATGGATAGAGTTTTATAAAAGAACCGGAGATTATAGTTCAAAGCAAGGAGTTGATTGTGGCAGAGTCGCTAGCTTTACCGATAAAACATTGATTGAACAGTATTTGATAGATCATCCAGATGCAAGTGCATTAGATATAAAAGAAGCATTAGCCCCTGATATTCCAAGAAGTACATTTTATGATTGTCTTAATAGACTTGGTTTTAGTTTTAAAAAAAGACTCCAAAATATAAGCAAAGAAAAGAACATGAAAGGTTGGAGTATATAGAAAAACTAAAAGAAATAGCTCAAAACTTGTTATTTTATATAGATGAGATGGGGTGTGACAATAAGCTTTCTATCCTAAGAGGATGGTCACTAATTGGTGAGCCTAGTTATGGTGAGGTTTTAGCATATCAAACACAAAGAAGAAGTATTGTTGCTGGATATAATTATGCAGATAAAAAGATTATAGCTCCATTAGAGTACAGTGGATATACCAATACTGAAATTTTTAATCAATGGTTTGAGGAACACTTATGCCCATCATTAAAACCTAAAACTACTATAGTAATGGATAATGCTAGTTTCCATAAATCCTCTAAGCTGATTGAAATAGCCAATAAATTTGATGTACAAATATTATATCTACCTCCGTATTCTCCAGATTTAAATCCTATTGAAAAGGTTTGGGCTAACTTTAAAAAAATATTTAGAAAAGTGAATAATAGTTTTGAAAAATTTTGTGATGCTATCTCTTATGTGTTTAACAAAATACTCTCGGATTAACTATATCGATGGAAGTATTAATGAGAAAGATGATTTTTATAGATATGTAAATGGCAAATGGTTAGATAATGTTAGTATCCCTGCTGATGAAAACTCATGGGGATCTTTTATGGAGCTGCGTAAAAATGTTTTGTTTCAACAGCATGAGGTTATTGATGAGCTAAATTCTCAAGATATAGAAGCTCAAACTGATAGGCAAAGAGTCTATGGTCTTTATCAAAGTTATATGAACCTAGTTATAATTAACAAACTAGGCTTAAAACCACTAGCAAATTATCTTGAGAGTATAAATAGTATCGAAGATAATAAGCAGTTAGTTGATTTTTTTGCTAAACTGAATAAGATTGGTTCAGAAACTCCTCTGAAATTATCAATCAATATAGATGCGAAAAACTCATCTCAAATGATTGTGAGTATTAGCCAGGGTTCTCTTGGTTTACCAAATAGAGATTATTATTTAGATGAAAACGAAAAGTTTGTAAAAATTCGTAATGACTATTTGGAATATATAATAAAGTTGTTACAACAAGTTAACATTAAGAATCCAGAAGAAGCTGCACAAAAGATATTAAGTCTAGAAACTCTTCTTGCAGAAATCCAGTTTAGTGAAGTTGAAAATAGAGATCCTGATAAGATATATAATAAGTTTAAAGTTTTGAATCTTAATGATCTTTATCCTTATATTGAATGGAATAGCTATTTAAAATCAGCAGAGATTCCAGAAACAGAGAAGTTTATCATTATTAAACAGCTAAGATATATAATAGGACTAGGAAATTTACTCAATGATATTCCTTTAAATACGTGGAAAATATACCTTAAATATAGGTTGGTAAATGCTTTTGCTCCTTTATTAAGTGAAAATTTTTATAATTTAAACTTTAATTTCTATGGTAAAAATCTTACTGGTTTAGAAAAAGATAAGCCTAGGTCTGAAAAAGCTATAATGCTTATTAATGATTCAATAGGTGAAGCATTTGGAAAACTTTATGTGCAAAAGTTTTTCCCGCAAGATAAAAAAGAAAAAGTCCTGACTCTTGTTAAATATATTATAAAAGTCTTTGATGATAGGATTGATACACTTAAATGGATGGGTTCAGAGTCTAAGAAACATGCTAAAGCTAAGCTTGATAACATGCATATCAAAATAGGTTTTCCTGATAAGTGGAAAGATTATACTGCTCTTAGTATTAATTCTGATGATTTAATAGGTAATGTCATACATATAAAGGAATTTAACTATAATCAAGATCTCGATACACTTGGTAAACCTGTTGATAAGTCAAAATGGTATATGCCTCTTCAAATGGTTAATGCTTATTATAATCCGGAAATGAATGAGATTGTTTTTCCAGCAGCTATTTTTCAGCCTCCATTTTTTGATGCTGATGCAGATATGGCAGCTAATTATGGAGGTATTGGTGCTGTAATTGGTCATGAAATAAGTCATGCTTTTGACGATCAGGGAAGTAAATTTGATTATGAGGGTAATTTGAAAGAGTGGATGACTAAAGAGGATCGCATGAAATTCAAAGCAATAACACAAAAATTAGTTGAGCAATATAGTGTATATGAGCCAATTAAGGGTATTCATGTTAACGGAGAGTTAACTTTAGGTGAGAATATTGCGGATAATGCAGGCTTGGCTGTAGCTTATGATGCTTATAAACTATCTTTAAATGGTCAAAAGCTCCTGTTATTGATAATTATACTGGAGCTCAAAGATTTTATATGGGTTGGTCACAAATATGGCGAGGTAAATTTAGAGAGGGTAGACTTTTAGAACTCTTAAAATCTGATCCGCATGCACCAATTCAAATACGAGGACAAGCTCCACTAAAAAATCAAGACGGATTCTATGAAACATATAATATAAAATTTGGAGATGGAATGTACTTAGATCCAGAACAAAGAGTTAATATCTGGTGATAATTATTTTTTAATATTTCAATAATGACACTTATTTAGCAGATTTATTAAAGTACAACAATATTACTATCTTTTGTAGCCATAATCACAGTATCAGCAGGTTTTAAAGCGAAGATGCCATTAGTGACAACGCCTGTGATTTGATTTAGTTCTGTTTCAAGTTTTAGAGGGTTATCAATTTTTAGATTATATACATCCAGAATAACATTACCATTATCTGTAATTGTCTGTTCTCTATATACTGGTTGACCGCCAAGCTTTACTATTTGACGTGCTATATAGCTTCTTGCCATTGGGATAACTTCTATAGGAAGAGGAAAATTACCTAATGTATTAACTTTTTTTGACTCATCAATGATACAGATAAATTTCTTAGCAGCAGCCACACAAATTTTCTCACGTGTCAGAGCCGCACCACCACCTTTGATGAGTTCTTTGTGATTGTTGCACTCATCTGCACCATCAATGTATAAATCAATCTCACCAGCATAATTAAGATCAACTACATCAAAACCAAGCGCTTTGAGTTTGCGGGTTGAATCTTCCGAGCTTGATACTACAGTTTTGATCTTGTCTCTATAGTTTACAAGTTCTTCGATTAAAAATCCAACAGTACTTCCTGTACCGACTCCTAAAGTAATTTCTGTAGTAATACTTTTTGCAGCTTCAGTTGCGGCAAGCTTTTTTAACTCATCTTGGTTATTTTTTTTATTAAAAAACATTTTAAAACTTTCTCTTGCTAAATATGTTACTAAAAATACTTCCTTTGACAATGTAGATAATCATACATGCTAAAGTAGCAATAAATTGCCATATTATTGGCATAGGTAAGAATATATATCCAATTGTAACAAGAATACAGATAAAAGGTATTATTATTCTCAGCATAATGTTAAAGATCAGTGAAAGTCTAGTATTTGTGTTTTTGAGTATTTCATAACTAAGCTTTTGAGCATCATAGATCCAGCCAACTATAAATACATCAAATAAAAAGATAAAAATAATCACTAAATGTAGACCAAACATTTTAGAGAAGTCTATATTAGCTATACCCGATTCTATAAATGTGATAGCCATAATAAATGGTATAAGTAGAACTAAAAGCTTTGTATAAAGTTTAGATCCAATTTCAAAAATGTATTTTAAGGCAGCAACAAAAACAACTAAATTAAGAGTTGTAAATATTACTTCAAGAAGTAAATAATACATTGGTGAATTGAATTTAATAATTTTGAAAACTGTTGTTATTTGTATACCTTCAGTTGGTTGTAAATAGCTTCTGTAATTGCCTAAAATAGCGTATATAGTCACGCAAATAATAAATGAGAAAATTATATTGTAGAAAATACTCTTAAAAGCGCTAGTCTTAAGTTTACTGTAATTATCATCGCCTATATTTATTATATTTTTATAAAATGCTATCGATATAAAATTACTTAAAATTGCATACATTAGCGCTAAAGCAAACATTTGTCTTAGTTGACTAATTTTTTGGTAATTTAAGTCTAAGAGGAAGTCTTTTATGCCTAACATGCCTTGTGGTGAATATATAACTATTAGCATTAAGATAGTAACTAAATATAAAGATACATGAGCACTAGTCTTTAGAGTTTCATTTAAATTCAGCTTTCTCTTATCAGCTAGAATAAACATTAGAAGAATTACAATAAATACCACAAGTAGTGAAACATATATAGGTAGATTACTATTAAATTTAAGGCTTTCATCGCTTAAGCGATCAATAGCTGGAATGTTGTCAAAAAAATCTAAAACATAAGTCGCTATGTCAAACATTATCAATGCTACTAAAATTACCATACAACCAGTTAATAAAATACTTATTGGTCTGAACTTAGAGCTTCCAGTAATTTTATAGACTAGTTTACTGTGTGAGTTTAAGTTAGGAAAAGCTTTTTGGAAATATAGCGCAGCTATATTCATCGGATAACAGAGTAGTATAAGAAAAGCTATATAAGCATAAAAAAATTCAAGACCATTGTATTTAAAAACATTTGTAAAAAAGCCAAAACTAAAGCAAATCGAGGCAGAAACAAGACCTGTAACTAGAGGTGTTGAAGTTTGTTTGATGTTCATTTAGAGTTCCTATTTAGTTACTAGTTGCGCAGTAATTACCGCGGAAAGTTATATTTTTAATAATCTTAGTATTTTTATCTATAGACACCCAAGTTGTACACATTAAAGCACCAAACTGGACAAAGTTAGGATTCCTATTTGCCATTATAAGACTATTCATAGGATTGCCAGCATAAGCTGGAGTATTTGGATTAATTGCTTTGCGAATATAGACATATGTTACAATATTCGGGTTTGGTGATACTTGAATTACATTTTGTGGCATACCAAACTCTTGCATATATCCATCAATACTTTTACCAATCCATGCTTTTTGTTGATCTATGTATTTTTGTCTAGTAACACAGGAAAAAAGTAGGGTGATTAAGCATGCTAATATAGTTATTTTGAGTAAATCTCTTTTCATATCTACTTTCCCTATTTTATAAACCCAGTTTTTTTCATATATATAGTCAACAATGATATAGCTGCAGGAGTTATACCTGGGATACGTGATGCTTCGCCTAGAGTAGTAGGCTTTTGTTCTGTCAATTTTTGTAGAACTTCATTAGATAATCCCTTAACTTGCGAATAGTTGAAATCTGTTGGGATAGCTTTTTGTTCAAGAGTTGCTGTTTTTTCAATATCTTTATTTTGGCGCTCAATATAGCCAGAGTATTTTGCTGAAATTTCTATTTGTTCGATGACAGCGTCATCTTGTAAGTTTAGATTTAGCTCAGATATCTGTTGTAACTTACTGTAATCTATTTCTGGTCTTTTGAGTAAGTCAAATAAAGTACTTTCACGTGTCATTTTCTTATCTAAGAATTTTTCTAGATCACGAGCTTTTTGTGTTTGTGGGCCTATCCAAGTGTTTTTCATCATTGCGATATTTTCAATTATAGCATTTTTCTTGCTGATAAAGTGTTGTTGATCTTCTTTGCTTAAAAGTCCTAGTTCACAAGCTTTATCAGAAAGGCGTAAATCAGCATTATCTTCACGTAGAATAAGTCTATACTCGGCACGTGAGGTAAACATTCTATATGGCTCTTTTGTACCTTTAGTAATCAGGTCATCAATCAATACGCCGATGTAACTATCAGCACGAGTTGGATACCATGATTTGTCACTATCTATGCTAATAGCAGCATTAATACTAGCTACTAAACCTTGGGCACCAGCTTCTTCATAGCCTGTAGTACCATTAATTTGACCAGCAAAATATAGATTTTTGATATGCTTAGTTTCTAGTGTTGGTTTTAGATCTCTTGGGTCAAAAAAATCATATTCAATTGCGTAGCCTGGGCGCATTATAAAAGCTTTTTCAAAACCTTTAATTGAGCGGATATAGTTGCATTGAACTTCAAAAGGTAAACTAGTTGATAAACCATTTGGGTACAACTCGATACTATTTAAACCTTCTGGTTCAACAAAGATTTGATGTCTTTCTTTGTCAGCAAATCTAACTACTTTGTCTTCAATAGAAGGACAATAGCGTGGACCAATACCCTCTATTAAACCACTGTACATCGCTGATTTATCAAGGTTATCAGTGATAATTTTATGTGTTTCATTATTAGTGTAAGTAATATAGCATGGTATTTGTCTCGGATGCTCTATCTTACCTTTTGAGAAAAATGAGAAGTAAGGAGTAGGATTATCACCATGTTGGACTTCCATAACGCTAAAATCTACTGAGCGTCTATCTATACGAGGAGGCGTACCAGTTTTAAGTCTATCTACTCTAAAAGGTAATGATCTAAGTCTGGCAGCTAGTGCATTTGATGGCTGATCTCCGGCTCTACCACCAGCATTAGAGACTTTACCAATATGTATTTTGCCACCTAAAAACGTACCAACAGTAAGTACTACTTTTTTTGCTCTAAATGTAATACCTGTTTTCGTAATAGCGCCACATACAGTATTATTTTCAACAACCAAATCATCTACAGAGTCTTGGAAAATATCAAGGTTTTCTTGATTATTGATAAGAGAATTTATAGCTTTTTTGTATAATAATCTATCTGCTTGTGCTCTTGTGGCGCGTACAGCTGGTCCTTTACGGGAATTAAGTATTCTAAATTGGATACCAGCCATATCGATAGCCTTTGCCATGACACCACCCATAGCATCTATCTCTTTGACTAGATGACCTTTGCCAATACCACCAATAGCAGGGTTGCAAGACATTTGTCCAATAGTATCAATATTGTGTGTTAGTAGCAGAGTTTTTGCACCTATACGAGCTGACGCTGAAGCAGCTTCAACACCTGCATGACCACCACCAACAACTATAACATCATAACCATAATCATAAATCATAATATAGAAAACTGTAGTATATAATTTTTAACAGATAAATTTTACTACATTTATAGAAAAAAATAACTACCGAAATGATATTAATTATCTAAGTTTTACAATATAATTTAGCTACGCTTTAAATACCTTAATATTACTTTTTGTGCTTAGTTTAAGTGAAGTTTATTCGAAATATCTCGATCAAGATCCAATGAGGATTTTTCAAGATGGAGCTGTAAAATCTGCAATTATACTTTTTTCTTTTTTAGCGATAACTTCATTCTTTCATATTGATAAGAATTTGATAATTATGTCTATTCTATTTATCGCTAACCTAAGTGGGAGTATTTTGCTTGGGAGTATACAAGCTAAGCGTATAGCTTTTGTGATGTATTTAATTTCAGCAATAGTTGTTATTAATCTTTCACCATATGTTCATAATATCTTCGAGAATGATTTTATATTAATTGTATTTGTGGTTTTTATAGCGTTTTGGGTAAGAAGATTTGGTGAGGCTTTTACAACATTTCCGATAATGGTGGTAGTACTAACATGTATATGCTTTATTAGGTTCCCATTAGCACAATATAATCATCTAAGTTTTACGTTTACTGCAATACTCATAGGTCTAGCTTTTTACATTTTGATTATCAGAAATTATAAGATTATGAAGTCTGGAGATATCGAAAAAATAGTCCATGAGTTTATGCGTTTATACATAAGAAATTACCTAAATGCTTTTGATAAAGCGAAGAGTCGAAAATTTACACAAACAGATATAGTAAGTGTGAGTAATCTAAAGTATCAAAATATCAACTCATTTAAAAATCATGGTTTGATGTTTTTACGCAAGAGTACGCAAGATAGTTGGAGGTACTTCACACATAACTTTGTAGTTTTTAATAGATTAACCTCAAAGTTTATTTTAAGTTATAAAAGATTAATTTCAAACTATATGCTTTTAGGCTTTGAAGATAATTATGAAGTTAAAACGCTCTCACAAGATTTAGAAAGAGTGTTTAAAGAAACATTATTTTTGATGTTGTATGTCCAAAAAAAACCAGATTTATTCAAGAAAAAAAGTGATGAAATTGAGAATTTGAAGTATAGGTTAGAAATTAGCTATATCCAAAAATATCAGCATGATAAACAAAAAAGAAAGCTACTTTTTGACTGTATATTACTGCTAGATGATATGTTTATTAGTTTAGTAAATATTAAAGAGGCGTATTATGATCTTTTTTAGAGATAGAGCCATAGATAAAATATCTGATACGACATTGCTAGCTTATAGGGTTTTAATTGCTTCGGCATTAGGATTGGTTATTTGTTACGCTATTTTTAGCTATAGTGGTGATAGTGACTTTAGGGATAGAATATATTGGGTTGTAATAGCAGTAGTGAGTGTTGCAGCTAGCACCAGTACTAGTGTTGTATATACTAGAGCAAAAGCAATTATAATATTTTCGCTACTAGGGACATCCACAGGCTCTATAATATTAATACTAATTCAAAAGAGTGTACCTGATAGCTTCACTATAGTGGCAATATTTTGTGTTATTGCTTTGACATTATATATCTACACATTGTTTCTTAATTACGCAACTAGTGTTTTTTTTATTCATATTTATTTGGTGATGTTTTTTGGTTTATTTATTGGTTGGGATAAGGAGCTTTTCTTAGTGCGGGTTACTTGTGTAGCTATTGGAACTATTTGTATTGTTTTGATTACTTTTTTAACTCGGGGACAGAAATATAGAATTCTCTTTAACAAAGAGATGTATAGCCTATATAGTGAGCTAAAAAAGCTTGTTGATGATGTTGATAAAAGTGTCAAAAATCGTAAACTTATTTCATTAATTGAACAAACTATTAAACTTAATGAAACACTTGTAAATGCTAAATACGAGTTTCCAACTACAAAAAAATATTATGAATACAAAAAGATAATTGTTTTAATTGATGAGTTACTAATAAATCTAAAAACGTATAGAACTTTATTTATCCAGCAAAAAAAACATAAAGATGATTTGTATAAAGAATTAGTTGATCATACCAAACAGCAAGTCAGAAGAAATTTTAAAAAAATAACAATTCGTTATGATAAGATTCTTTATCAATATTACTACAGTAAGTAATTATTTTATATTAAAGCATTTCTAAATATAATTCGTTAAAATGTTGTTTTAGATATTTTATTAATGAATTTATTCTTTTAAGTTGATATTTGACTGGCAGCGAAATAATAGATAATGGAGTGGTTTCAGTATAATCTGACAAGACTTCGACTAAATTTCCATTTTTGATATCAGACTCTACATAAATATCTACAAGTCGAGTAATCCCTAATCCTGCTAATGCAGCCTGCTTCATAACTCTACCACTGGTGACATGAATGCCATTATTATGAATATGTAGAGTATATTTATCTTTATTTGAGATTAATGACCACCGTTTGACATTACCATAAATTAGTGGTAAGTTTTCGAGCTGACGAGGATTGGTTACTTGCCCATGCTTTTGAATAAAATCATGACTAGCAACATATTTGGTAGCAACAGTACGTAAAGGCGAAACTATAAGGTTAGAATCTACAAGATTGCCCATACGTATTACTAAGTCGTAATCACTATCCAAAAGATTGACCTTGTGACTAGAGAAATCTAAATGGATATTAACTTTAGGATTCTGTTGCTGGAAGTTGAGCAATATTGGAGCTATTACTTCTTCACCAAGTATGCCACCAACGCTATTTATTTTTATAATTCCACTAAGCTGATTACTTTCTTGGCTAGCAAGTTCAGTAGCTATATCTAAATCTTGGAGAGCTTTTTTGCATTTTTGATAATACTCTTTTCCTATTTCTGTTAATCTGACATGTCTAGTGCTTCTATATAGTAGTTGAACTTTAAGATGGTTTTCTAGGTCTTTAATATTTTGGCTCAGATTTGACTTAGCCATACCTAGTATATCTGCTGCCTTAGTAAAGCTTTGTTGTTCGGCAACATGGATGAAACAATAAATACCTCGCCAATGAATATTGTTCATTATTTGATAACAATATTTTATGATTGTTGGTATTTATCAGTTTAATAAGTTTGTATAGAATTTACAACCAATGAAGTTATGTAAAAATCAAAACAAAAAATAAAGGAGAAAAAACATGGCTAAATCGTTAGTAGTAATCACTGGAGCAAGTTCAGGAATTGGTGCAGCTATTGCAAAACGTTTTTCTGAAGCAGGGCATTCACTTTTATTAGTTGGTAGAAGAGTAGAGAAAATTGAAGAATTAAATCTACCAAATACACTGATCCGTAAAGTTGATGTAACAGATGCACATGCTTTAAAAAATGCAATAAAAGAAGCAGAAGCACAGTATGGACCTGTAGATTGTCTAGTAAATAATGCAGGGCTAATGCTACTTGGTCAAATTGATACCCAAGATCCGATTGAGTGGCAAAAAATGTATGATGTGAATGTATTGGCATTGCTTAATGGAATGCAGGCAGTACTCGCTGATATGAGATCTAGAAAAACTGGGACAATTATTAATATAAGCTCGATTGCTGGTAAAAAGTCATTTGCCAACCATGCAGCATATGTTGGGACAAAATTTGCAGTTTCTTCGATAAGTGAGAATGTTCGCGAAGAGGTTGCTAATGATAATGTAAGAATTATGACAATTTGTCCAGGTGCGGTTGAAACTGAGCTTCTAAGCCATACTACTTCAGAAAAAATAAAAGAAGATTATCAAAGCTGGAAAGAATCTATGGGAGGAGTACTAGCAGCAGATGATATTGCACGCACAGCGATGTTTATGTATAGTCAACCACAAAATATAAATATTCGTGAGGTTGTGATTGCAGCAACTAAACAACCTGCATAGTAATTACATTTGCTATTTACTTAAGTGCTATTCTGAAAAATAAAGTTTGAAAGTAGTCTAAATTACTAATCACCTTAAAGGTATGTTAAAATTCTAAATTAGTAATTTTATGAAATAAAAAAATGTATTTTAGATGTTTAGTAATCAGACTTTATTATTTTATGATTTAGAGACTAGTGGTATAAATAATTCTTTTGATCAAGTATTGCAATTTGCTGCAATTAGGACCGACTTGGATTTCAATGAGATTGAGAGATTTAATTTTTTTGTAAAATTAAATCCTGACACCACGCCATCACCTATGGCAACAATTACGCATCATATTTCTATTGCTCAAGCAAATACTGGTATAGCAGAATATCAAGCGATTCGAAAAATTCATAAAATTATCAATGCTCCAGGAACTATAAGTATAGGTTATAATACTCTTGGATTTGATGATGAGTTTTTGAGATTCGCTTTTTACAAAAATATGTTACCTCCATATAGTCATCAGTTTAAAAATGGTTGCTCAAGAGCTGATTTGTTTCCAATAGTTACATGTTATTACTTATTCTGTAATGAAGTATTAAACTGGCCTAAGGCTATCGACGAGGGTGGACAAGAGAAAACTTCTCTAAAACTTGAAAATTTAAATCAAAATAACAATCTCTATAGTGGCGGTAGAGCTCATGATGCTATTACAGATGTGATTGTTACTGTAGAATTAGCTAAAAAGCTAAGAGCCGCAAATCCAAAGATGTGGCAGTTTTTGCTAGCAAAATTTAATAAGCAAAATGATGAAAATACCTTAACACAACTTGATGTTGGGCTAGAGGTTGGGGATCGTAAATATAAACAAGCAATAGCTGTAAGTGGTATATTTGGCTCGAAGAATAATTTTATCTCGGCAATATTGGATTTAGGACAACATCGACACTATAAAAACCAAGAGATATTTCTACGCTTAGATAGTTGTCTATTTAGTGATTTTATAGATGAGTTCGGCAGTCTTGAAGCTGAGCATTGGCGTCTAACTTTAAATAAAAAATGGGGCGATATCCCTATTATCCTACCAGCTAAGACTCGTTTTGTCGGTAAGCTGCCACAAGAAAGAATCGAGCTTATCAAAGCTAATAAAGAATTTATAAGAAATAATCCAGAGACTTTTGCTAACTTTGTTGAGTATGTTTTAGAATATAAATATCCCGAGATAGAAAATATTGACACTGATGCGGCAATTTATCAAAGTGACTTTATGAGTATGGCTGATGAGAGAGGTTGTGATAAATTTCATAGCTTGGCTATTACGCAAAAGGCACAAATGCTTAATCAGTTACCAAAATCTTATTATGACAGGGCTGTGCGTATAATTGGTAGATTAGACTTTTCAAAATTACCAGCAAAAGCTCAGATCGAGTTTCAAGATTATTTAAATAAAATTGTTAGCCTAGATAGTGATGAGTTGTTGATTGATCACAAAGGCAAAACTCGTAAAACTCTGGAAGATATTTATCAGGAAATAGAAGATTTACGTATGAATTACGATCTAACAGAAGAGCAACAAGCTTTGTTGTATGAGTTAGAGGAGTATTTGTTTTAAGATGAATAAATTCAACCTAGTAACAAAGTATGCTCCAGCTGGCGATCAGCCTCAAGCAATACAAAGCCTTGTTAATGGTATAAATACTGGGTTACAACACCAAGTATTGCTTGGTGTGACAGGCTCTGGTAAAACATATACTATGGCAAATGTTATTCAACAGACTCAAAAACCATGCTTGATATTAGCGCATAATAAAACTCTAGCTGCACAACTGTATTCTGAGTTTAAACAATACTTTCCGGATAATGCAGTTGAGTATTTTGTGTCATATTATGATTATTATCAACCAGAAGCGTATGTTGCCGCATCAGATACCTATATAGAAAAAGATTCTTCTGTAAATGAGCATATTGAACAAATGCGGTTGTCAGCAACCAAGGCAATACTTGAGCGAAATGATGTAATAATTGTTGCAACTGTATCAGCTATATATGGTCTAGGTGATCCTGAGCAGTATATGCAAATGCTTTTGCACCTAAAGGTAGGCGAAGAGTTAGGACTAAAAAAGGCGCAAACTAAGCTAGTAGAGATGCAATATTCACGTAATGATATGGATTTTAGTCGTGGAAGCTTTCGCGTACGTGGAGAGGTTTTAGATATTTTCCCTGCTGACTCTGAGAAAGATGCTATTCGAGTAGAATTTTTTGATGATGAAATAGAAGCAATAAGTGTAATTGATTCATTAACCTCAAAAAAACTCAAATCATTACATCGAGCAACAATTTTCCCTAGTACTCATTATGTGGCATCTAAAGAACGTAAAGAGATAGTTATTGAGGATATCAAAAAAGAACTTAAAGAAAGAGTTAAGTATTTTGAAAAAGAGGGAAAACTTCTTGAAGCTCAAAGAATAGAACAACGTACTAAGTATGATATTGAAATGATTCAGGAACTTGGCTACTGTACAGGAATCGAAAATTACTCAAGGTTACTTTCTGGAAGAGCTCCTGGTGATCCACCACCTACTTTGATTGATTATCTCCCAGAGAATGCCTTAGTGATAGTTGACGAGTCACACGTGACATTACCGCAGTTTGGAGGAATGTATAAGGGTGATTTATCACGTAAATCAAACCTTGTAAACTATGGTTTCCGTCTTCCTTCTGCTTTAGATAATAGGCCTTTGAAATTTAATGAGTTTGAGAGTCTGTTGCCTCAGACAATCTATGTATCGGCTACACCTGCTAATTATGAGCTAGAAAAGTCTCAAAATACTGTACAGCAAGTGATTAGACCAACTGGCTTATTAGATCCGGAAGTTTTTGTAAGACCAGTAGCGATACAGGTAGAAGATGCTTTATCTGAGATAAATAAAGCAATTGCTAAAGAAGAAAGAGTTTTGATAACGACTTTAACCAAAAAAATGGTAGAAAACCTTACAGAGTATTTATCTGAGCATGGAGTTAATGTCAGATACTTACATTCAGATATTGATACTGTCGAAAGGGTGCAGATTATTCATGATTTACGCCATGGTGTTTTTGATGTGCTTGTCGGGATTAACCTTCTTAGGGAAGGTCTTGATATGCCAGAGGTTGGTGTTTTATTAATTTTTGATGCGGATAAAGAAGGTTTCTTACGTTCTGAAAAATCTTTAATTCAGACGATTGGACGTGTAGCAAGAAATCAAAATGGTCGAGCTATTTTATATGCTGATGTAGTGACAAAATCTATGCAAAAAGCTATGGATGAGACTTTGCGCCGTCGTAAACTCCAAGATGAATATAATCAAAAACACAATATAGTCCCAAAAACTATTATTAAGAATATTGATGATATGCTAGACAGCTCTCCAGAGATGCAAAAGCGCGCTTATAAAAATAATTTGCGCTTAAAGGTTGATGATGTTGATGTTTCGGCTATACTAGGTATGACTGAAGCTACGAAGGTTATCAAAGCTCTCGAAAAGCGTATGCGAGCTTATGCAAAAGAGCTCGAATTTGAAAAAGCTACAACTATTAGAGACAAGATAACTGAAATAAAGCAGAAGTTTATTAACTTATAATTTTTGTTAGATTTTTTTAAAGAAGTATTATTAATTATGGCAATAGAAAGTAGACTAAAAAAGAATAGGCTTTTTTTGCGCTTTACTTGGGCAAGGTTGCGAAACTATCTGATTAGAGCACGAAAAAGCTTGTATGCCTCTATCATCCTCTGTGGTTTGATAGTAGGAGTTGATTTATATTTAGGGAATGTTGAATTTGTGACTCAATCGCTAGAGATTGGTATTACTCTAGCATTTATATTATTTGTATTTTTTTTCTTAATAACAAAAGATGATAATCCTGTAGATATAATTATTTCTGGTGCAGAGGGTGAGACTACTGTACTTGATGAGTTAAAAAAGCTTGATAACAATTTTGTATTATTCAATAGAGTTGTTTTACCTGATGAGAAATCAACAGTAGGCAATAGAGAAATTGATTTTGTCGCGATTTCACGTAAAGGTATATATATTATTGAAGTTAAAAATAATCGAGGCTATATTGAGGTTGAAAATATGGCTGAAAGGTGGAATGTATCTAAGACTTCACAGAATAATAAAATTTATGCTAAAACCATAAAAAATCCTATTAGGCAAACTTTTGCTCAGAAAAAAGTTTTACAGACATTTCTTTATAATCAAAAGATTTATATCAAAGGTGTACCTGTAGTTACGATAGTTATTTTTGCTAATGAAGATGCACAGTTGAGTGAAAATTTCATTGCTGACGATGCTAATCAAGCTGTTCTTTCT
Organism: Francisella tularensis subsp. tularensis; assembly: GCF_000833475.1. Taxonomy (NCBI): domain Bacteria; kingdom Pseudomonadati; phylum Pseudomonadota; class Gammaproteobacteria; order Thiotrichales; family Francisellaceae; genus Francisella; species Francisella tularensis. Next base: position 1,315,438 of record NZ_CP010115.1, read on the forward strand.
TTAGAGAATTTAATACCTTTTATTAAGGCAAAAGAAGAATATCTTGAGAAGATGCCTACTTGTTCACGCCGAAAAATTATTAGAAAACTTGAGAAAAAATAATGCTTGATAATAGACCTATAGGTGTTTTTGATTCGGGAATCGGAGGTTTGACAATTGTTAAAAACCTCATGAGTATATTACCAAATGAGGATATTATCTATTTTGGTGATATAGCTAGGATACCTTATGGGACAAAATCGCGAGCTACGATTCAAAAGTTTGCAGCACAAACAGCAAAGTTTTTGATTGACCAAGAGGTCAAAGCAATCATTATTGCTTGTAATACTATTTCAGCTATTGCTAAAGATATAGTCCAAGAGATTGCTAAAGCAATACCGGTAATAGATGTAATAACAGCTGGTGTAAGCTTAGTAGATAATTTAAACACAGTTGGTGTAATTGCTACTCCAGCAACCATCAATAGTAATGCATATGCTTTACAAATTCATAAAAAAAATCCTAATATTGAGGTGTATAGTAATCCTTGCGGTTTATTTGTATCAATGATAGAGGAAGGCTTTGTTAGTGGTCATATAGTAGAACTAGTAGCTAAAGAGTACCTTAGTTATTTTCATGATAAGAATATTCAAGCCCTGATTTTAGGTTGTACACATTATCCAATTATCAAAGAAAGTATTGCAAAAATTTTAGATGTAAAACTTATAGATCCATCATTACAAGCTAGCAAAATGCTTTATTCGTTACTTTTTGAGAATAAGCTCTTAAACACTACTAAATCTAATCCAGAATATAGGTTTTATGTGACTGATATTCCTTTGAAATTTAGATCAGTTGGTGAGATGTTTCTGCAAACAGAAATGCAACATCTTGAGATAGTAAGTTTAGATAGCTACTAAAAATTATTAATACTTGTATAAAGGTTTCTTTTAAATGAAACTAAAAACTTGTATGATTTGCTAAACTAGTTATTAGAGCGAGTATTGCAAATGTATGATAGAGATAGTAGAAATGTTATATTACTTGCCGGGATTGGTGCAATCCTTGAGTTTTATGACTTTGTTTTATATATGATTTTTTCTAAAGAAATTTCAGCAACATTTTTTGCACAAATCACTAACCCAACAATTAAAGCCTTTTTAACAGTTTTGATATTTTCAATAGCATATCTGGTAAGACCATTTGCAGGAACTATACTTGGGATTATTGGTGACTTGATAGGACGTAGGCGTCTTTTGTTATTTACGATATTACTTATGGGTGGATGTTCTTTATGTATGGGATTGATGCCTGGTTATGCTCAATGGGGCTTATTTGCTAGTTTTGCTTTTGTTGTTTTACGTATAATGCAAGGTATAGCTTTAGGCGGTGAACTACCAGGTGCGTATGTGATCGTTTATGAATCTGTCAAAGGTAAAATAGGTTTTGCTACAGCGATTTTATTTACATTTGTAACTGGAGGTTTTTTATTCTCTGATTTTGTTGGTTTTACTCTTGAGTATATTTTTGGTGATTTTGCTTGGCGAGCAGGATTTATCATTGGCGGACTTTTGGGTTTTGTTGGCTATTATGTGCGTCGTAACCTTCATGAAACTCGAGAATTTGAGAATATTGACAAGCAAAAAAGACATTCTTTTAGTTCTTTGATATCAACTTATGGAGCAAATTTATTTGCAGGAATATGTATGGTTATTATAGTAGCATTTGGCGGGGTAATGCTTACTCTTTATATCCATAAGTTTGTTGAAGATATTTTAGTCAGTTATAATTCTGGACAAATCTCTTTAATTCTAATGCCAAGTGTTTTAACACTTACTTGTTTTACTTTTGTATTTGGTTTTTTATCAGATAAAGTTGGCATTGCAAAAATGTTTACACTAGGAGCTGGATTTATTGTAGTTTGTGCTTTGCCAGTATTCTACTTGATGAGTAGCATTGGTAGTGTCTCTGCTATAGTTATTACTTCAGTGATAATAATGCTTTGCTATGCTTTAGTTGCTGCTACATTTATATTTTTACTTTGTGATCTTTTTCCTACTGATGTTAGATTATCGGGTGTAGGACTGAGCTATAATCTTGCTTTTGCTATAGTTGGTGGAGTTGCTCCTTTGCTTAGTACAACGATTATCACAATGACAGCTTATAATTTCTTAGGTCCAGCTATTGTTGGTATAGTTTGTGGAGTGCTTGGTCTATTAGGAATGTTTATCTATCTTAGAAAAGGTGGCTATCATAAAACTAACAAAGACATGATAGTTAAACTATAACTAACAAAGGAATTCTGATAAATAGCCAATAATTTTACTATTTTAAACTAACTTTTTTGTCTTTAAAAAAACCTAGTTAAAATATTTTTATATACTATGATTAAATAGTTGTTATGCTATAATTTTTTTTGAAAATGTTTTTATTTCAGGGTGTGTTATATGTCGCATAATAGTGTTTTTAATGGCTATGCTCCTTATGTAAATGTTTATGATGAAATCTTCACAGCTGATGGCAAAGTACGAGACAATGTCCGCCAAGCTATCAGAGCTATAGATGAATTAAATTTAGAAACATTACATGAGAAACAGAAGTTTGTAGATGCCTCATTTCTAAAAAGTGGTATTACATTTACAGTTTATAGTGATAGCCAAGGTACGGAGAAAATATTTCCTTTTGATCTGATTCCAAGGATTATCTCAGAAGATGAGTGGCGTGAATTAGAAAGAGGTTTGAAACAGCGTTTAAAAGCCTTAAATGCATTCTTAAATGATATTTATACTGAGCAAAAAATACTAGAAGATGGCATAATTCCTAGAGAGCTTGTAGAATCATCAGAAGAGTACTTACCACAAATGAGATGGATAAAGCCACCTCATGGTGTATATTGCCATATTGCTGGATTAGATCTTATCAAAGATGAAAGTGGCTTTATGGTCTTAGAAGATAATGTCAGGACTCCTTCTGGAGTTTCGTATGTATTAGAGAATCGTAACTCTTTGATAAAAGCTATTCCAGAAGCGTTTGCTAATACAAATATCAAAAAAGTAGTAGATTATCCTACTGAATTAAGAAAAGCTTTATCGAGTATTTCTCCAACAGTTGATGGTAAAAAAGGCTTAAGTGTAGTCTTAACACCAGGTCAGTATAATTCAGCGTATTTTGAGCATAGTTATTTAGCGCGTAAGATGGGCTGTGAGTTAGTCCAAGGTTCAGATTTATTTGTACATAACAATTATGTTTATCTAAAAACTACAAAGGGGCCTAAACTTGTTACTGTAGTTTATCGAAGAATAGATGATAAATTTTTAGATCCAGAATTTTTAAATCCAGAAAGTATGCTTGGTGTTCCAGGTATTATTGAAGCTTACAAAGCAGGTAATGTAGTTTTAGCAAATGCTGTAGGCAACGGTATCGCAGATGATTATCCTAGAACAGTAGCGTTTTGCTTAAATGATTGTCTAGCTATATTAAAGAAAATATCATATCATTCAACAGGTATTGGGATGGAGTCTAGAGCTAAGGTAGAGCAACTTATAAAATACTTGCAAGATAATTCTACAGAAACATTGTTAGAAAACAATCATCAAGTTATAACTTATATAATAGTTTCATTGGCTGAGCTTACGACACTTATTTCAAAAGAGTTTTTTATTTCTGATGTTAATTTCTATATAGCAATGTTAGAAAAACATAATTAAAAAAGGAATATTCTGAATGTTCAGTAACATCTTAGCGATATCTTCAGATTGTCCAATCTCTCCTAAAGTTGATTTAATTAATGATAATGTTTCTTCAGATACTATTAGAGACTTTATGTGGGGAATTGGTTGGTATCATTCAGATCATAATGAAGCAACTATCTTAAAAGAAAGTCATGTTGAGAGTGTCGATGTTTTAAGATCTCTGTTCAAAGATAATTCAAATTTTATCTCAAATAGTTTCATAGGTCATATTTATAGTCATAGTTTATTTGATAAAACAAATCTAAACTTACAACCATTTGTAAAACCTTATGCTGGTAAAGAGTGGACTTTGGTCCATAATGGTGATTTAAATTATGGTTATGAAAATATCTTAAAACTTACTGTCACTGATTATGAACCAGTTGGTAAAACTGACTCAGAGTACATTTTGTGTTGGTTTTTATCACAACTAAGAAAAAAACAAATACGTGACTTAAATGATGATAATTTGTTTATTATTCATGAATTACTAAAAAAAATTAATGAAGTAGGCCAAGCAAATTTAATTATCTCAAATGGTGATGTCACCATAGTCTACCAAGATATTAATGATTTTAATCCTATTTACTATTCAAGATTTTTTCCACCAATCAATTTTTGTAATTTGGTTATTGGCGATATTAAAGTCACTACGGGTTTAAATGAGGATAACCTTAGAACATATATGATATTCTCTAATATAAGAGGTAGTGGTAATTCTTGGCGTCGTCTAGAAGCTGGAAAAATGGTTGTAGCCTCTCATGGTCGAGTCATATGGAACAGTGATAAGAAAAGTAGTAATTATGGTGGACATAAATTTCAAGAAAAACCCGTTGCAGCGCCAGTTATTAAAATGGGTGTTGAGTTTTTAGAACGTGTTTTATATATTGTCCATGAGACTAAATACACATATCAAAATACGGTAAATCTTAGTAAACATATTATCAAGATGAAGCCTGTTATTGATGCTAAGCAAAAATTATTTAGTCATAGTTTAGATATTTCTGTAGCATGTGACAAAGAAGAATATGTCGATGTATTTGGTAATGATGTAATGTTTTTAAAAACTAGAGAGCCATATACAGAATTTACGGTAAAAATGGAAACAAAAGTTGCTGTTAGTACAAACCATTATATTCGTAAAAAGTCGATAAATAATCGTGCGACAATGCCAATTGCATGGATGCCATGGCAAAGACAGATGATGGCACCATACTTACTATCAGTTGAGTTACCACAAACACAACTTGAAGAGCTGATGGATTATGCTGTTTCATTTGTTAAAAGAAATGATAGTAATGTTATGGCTATCCTTGATGATATTAACAAGACGATATTTTATGAATATAAATATGTTTCTGGTTCAACAAATCTTACAACTACAGCGTATGATGTGTATGTTACAAGACAGGGCGTTTGTCAGGATTTTTCAAACCTATTTATTTGTCTAGCGCGACTTTTAGGTATTCCGGCACGTTATCGTTCTGGTTATATATTTAATGGAGGTAATTATAGTAATACTGCTATGAGTGATGCTACACATGCTTGGGTTGAAGTTTATATTCCTTGGATTGGTTGGGTAGGTTATGATCCGACTAATGGTTGCGAGGTTAATAGTGATCATGTGCGTATTGCTTGTGGGCGTCATTATATCGATGCAACGCCTACAGCCGGAACTATATACCGTGGAGGTGGTAGCGAGACTTTATCTATAGATGTTAAAGTTTTTGATATAACTGAATAATCAAAGTAAATCTATTATTGGTGAAGTCAGATTTAGCTATTTTTTATTTTTATTCAAAAGATGAGATAAGACTAACATAATACTTAACACCATTTAGCATAGCTTCATTACTTAAATCAAAATTTGGTTCATGTACCATAGATGTAAAGCCTTTAGCTTCATTTTTAACTCCTAAAAATGCATAGCAAGCCGGAACCTTTTTAGCAAAATATGAGAAATCTTCTGATGCCATCCATGGATATTTAGATTCAATAACATTGTTATCACCTAGGGCTTTTTTCGCACTATTGATTGCTCTAGCACTAGAATTAGAATCATTTCTAGTCTCTGGATAGCCATGGAAATAGTTAATCTCTACTTCTCCTTGGTAGGTTGTAGCTATACCATTTGCTATTTCATGTAGGCGTTTTTTAGCAATATCTTCCCCAGAAGAGCTTAGGTAGCGAATTGCACCTTTTAGTTTGGCTTGATCTGGAATTACATTAAATGCTGAACCTGCTTCTATCGCTGTTACAGATATAACTAAAGGGTCAAAGCTATTTGCATTTCTAGAAACAATTGTTTGTACTTGGTTAACAAATTGACAAGCCATAATAATTGGATCATTAGCTTTCATTGGTGTGCTCGCATGTCCGCCTCTACCATAGAAAGTTATTTCAAATAAATCAACACCAGCTAAAGCAACAGGTGTAGATATTTGCATTGTACCTTCATTAATTGTTGGTAATACATGGATACCATATATTTCATCAACTCCATCTATGGCTCCATCTGCAATCATTGCTGGAGCATCTCCTGGCAGAACTTCTTCATATGGTTGAAATATAAATCTAATATTTACATTTAGTTTGTCTTTATTTGCAGCAAATTGCTGTGCTGCTACTATAACCATAGCACAGTGAGCATCATGACCACACATATGTGCTTTGCCAGCGATTTTAGATTTATATTCACAATTATTTTGCTCGTGAATTGGTAGCGCATCCATATCTGCTCGTAGAGCAATAGTTTTTTTGGCAGCTGTAACTTTTAAATCAGCTATTAAACCTGTCTTACCGATTCCTCTTTTAATTTCTAGCCCTATTTTTTCTAACTCATTAGCGATAAAGTCAGCAGTATTATATACATCAAAACCAAGTTCTGGGTATTGGTGTATGTGTTGGCGAATCCTTTGTAGTTCTTTTATTGTGTTTGCACATATACTAATCATTACTTAGCCTTAAAAACATAATAAGTAGTTATTTGGTACTACATAATCTTTAAATTTAAGTATATGAATTTTTGGCAAATATTGATTAGACTTGTATATAACATTAATAAGTGTGAAAATTTATTAATTAGCTTGATATATAAATCTTAAATATGCAACAATCACTAAAATTAAGCGAATTTCTTGAGCTTATGAAAAGTACTATAGAAATGAGTTTTGGCTATGAAGGTTTCTGGATAGTTGCTGAATTATCTGAATGGCGTAAGTCTGGAAAACACTATTATGGCGAACTTATTGAGCATGATGGTATAAGTAAATACCCTATTGCTAAAATTAGGTGTAATTGTTGGGCAAATAAAGCTGATTATATTCATAATAAGTTTAGCTTAGTAACTGGAGAAAAACTTAGTTCTGATATGAAAGTTCTAATGAAAGTTACAGTGAGTTATCATATCAGTTTTGGATTGAGTCTAAATATTGTTGATATTGATCCAGCTTTTACACTTGGTGATAGACAAGCTCGTAAAATAGAAATTCTTGAGAAATTAGCTAAAAAAGGTATCTTAGAAAAAAATAAGTCTCTAGCTATGCCTTATGATTTTACAAGTATAGCTGTGATTACCAGTATAACAGCAGCAGGAAAGGGCGATTTTTTTGAGGAAGCGGATAAACTGCAAGATTTAGGACTATGTAATTTTGATATTTATGAGGCAAAAATGCAAGGTGCAGAATGTTCTGAAAGTGTCTCTACAGCTTTTGCAAAAATAGAAGCTAAAGCATTTGATTATGATGCTATAGTAGTAATCCGAGGCGGAGGGTCGCAAGCTGATCTTGATTGGTTTAATAATATCACACCTGCTGAAAGTATTTGTAATAGTAAAATACCTGTAATGATTGGTATAGGACATGAGCGTGATACAACTGTTTTAGATGAGATATGTACCAAAAGGTTTGATACACCATCTAAAGTGATAAATTTTATCGCAAATATAATTATAACTAATGCCAAAAATGCCAAGTATAACTATGCAGATATACTTAAGATTACTAATAATTCAGTAAAGCAAAATAAACATCAATTAGATAGTTTATACCATAATTTTAAAACTAAAATTGAGCATTATTTATATCAAACAAACCAAAATATTGAGCATAATTACAAAGCGACTATATCTATAGCTAGAGGATTGGTGAAACTATATGGCAAGTCTATGGATATGCAGTATGATAATATAATTTCTAATTCGCAAAACCTTATAAAAAACTCTCAGCATAATCTTGAAGAGTCATATAATCATTCGCTAAGTATTGCTAAAAATGTTATAAAATATTACAATCAAGCAAGTGAATATTTATACAAGCAGATATTATCGATATCTATTGAACCTACTTTGAGAAGAGGGTTTAGCATAACTAAAACAAAAGATGGTAAGTATATCACTAGCCAAAAGCAGGCACAAAAATATCTAAATTTAGAAATAATTTATGCAGATGGTCAAGTACAAGTAGAGGTGAAAAATAATGGCAACGCAAACTAAAAAATTCGCAAAAAACTATGAAATATTGGCAGAAATAAATGAGAAACTACAAGAGCAGCAAGACAATCCAGCATTATTAGATGAGCTAGCACCTATGCTTGAGCAAGCTTCAAAAAGTTATCAGTTATGCAAAGAGAGAATTGCAGCAGCACAGAAGTTTATTGATGAATTTGAAAAAAAATAGATTAATCATTGCTTATTTATTATTAATTACACCGGTTTTTTGCAAATTAAATTTTAATTCTATAATATATCGAAAACTAAACTAAATTATATCAAAAGTGTACAAGGATATATCTCCTAAAAATGTAATCTTTGCTGGTTTGGCAACTAGTGTGGAGTATTTTGATTTTGCGTTATTTGCCTATGTAACGGTTTTTATTTCAGCGGCTTTTTTTCCTGATAGTAACTCAACTGTGGCGACGATTAAAACATTTGGAATGTTTGCTGCTGGATATCTTATGCGTCCTATTGGTGGAATATTTTTTGGTAATCTAGGTGATAAAGTAGGGCGTAAAAAAGTTTTGATTATAACGGTTGCTTTAATGGCGATTTCAACTGCGATTATCGCCTTTACTCCAAGCTATCAGCAAATCGGTATAGTTTCTGTACTTTTAATTATTTTTGCGCGGATGATACAAGGTTTTTCAATTGGTGGCGAGTATAATGGTGTGCTAGCAATCTTAAGTGAGCAAGCACCAGATAATAAGCGTGGATTAATTACTGCATTTGGAACATTCTTTTCTGGATTTGGGGTATTTTTGGGTACGGTAGTTGTATTTTTGTTCTCTAGTTTTTTGTCAGAATCACAAATGCACTTATATGGATGGAGACTATGCTTTGTAATAGGTATGATAATGGCTATATTAGTGCTTATATTACAATTTAGACAAGATGAGTCACCAGAGTATCTAAGAGCTAAACACGATAATCTTCTTGAAGATACTCCTGTGGTTTCAGCTATTAGAGAATATCCTTATCAAATATTTGTGGTGTTTGCCCTAGCTGGTTATTTAGGCATTGTTTATTATATGGTTTCGGCATTTATTCCATCTTTATTAGAAGGTTCGTTACATTACTCGACAAATGTGGCAATGCTAGTAACTATGGTCGCATCAATATGCTATTTTGCTACAACTCCATTATGGGGTATGATTTCAGACAAGGTAGGGCGTAAGAAAGTCTTACTAACAGCTTGTATAGGAGTTGGAATATTAATTTATCCTAGTTTATTTATTATTAATAGTATGAATTCACCAATATTATCTTGCATAGTAATGTCATTATTAATGCTACTTATATCAGCAGCGACAGCAACATTTGTAGTGGCTATTAATGAGCTTTTCCCAACGAGTCTTAGATTTAGCGGTGTTGCAACTGGTTATAATGTTAGTAATGCACTATTAGGCGGAACAGTGCCATTAGTTTCAAGTATCTTGATTGTATATTTTGGTCAGATGTCACCAGGTATTTATGCAATTATAGCGTCGGTAGTAATTGTAGTGATTATCGCAAAAATGCCTGAAACTAGAGGGATTGAATTGGAAGAATAATAAAGAGTTAATAGCATCTTTTTTTAAGATAATCACACAATAATGAAATCATAATACCAGCAAAAATCCATTGCATTGTGAATTGAGAAATACTTAATAGGCTAGAGCCTAAAGATAATGTTGTATAGTGCATGAAAAAATAAATTTTAATAGCATATTATTTAAAATTAAAATCATAATTATTGTATATAAGGTTTTTAATATAAAGTAACTAGGAAATTTATCCCAAAAAATCCATGTTATGGCAAACATCCAATCATAGGCTCAATAAAGAATACAGATGCAATCACGTTCGTTTGCCAGTTATATGGTGAATGCAAAATATTATTTGGATTTGGTGGAGATATGTGACCAAAAATGATATTTATACTTGTGTGTACAATAGGTGAAAGCAAATATTGCAAAATAATTATGTAAATAACTAGTAGCATAAATTTTATTAAGTTCTCATATAACTTTATAGTTTTTATACTATCTACTAATGCTACAGTATAACATGAGATAAATAATAAGATGAGTTGAGGTAAGTAGTTGTTCAACCAAATAAACAAAAAATGTTTATCAACTATGTAGCCTTCTGTCATAGGAAGTCGTAAAATCAGCTCTTCTAACGCTGACATAATCATAAGAAAAATTAATATGTGTTTAATTTTTGTGAAATATGAATATCGCTCAGTAATTTGCTTATATAAATAATACATTCCACATAATTGTACTAATTGTAATGAGAATTGATAAAATTTTGGAGGTATAAAATAGTCTCCTGGATATGGAACTCCATGTGATAACATTTGTATGTGAATATTAACAGAGATTATGCCAACCACCCATAGGTATAATATTGGTAAAGCTTTATACTGTATTGACCTTAACATGAGAAGCTCCTAATTTTAGAGTTATTTATAGACATTATCTTATTTTTATGAAAAGAACTAGATGATTCTCTGCAATACTTAATATGTATAAACTATCATTGTTGACTTAAAAGCTAGCATAGGCTATATGATTTAATAGTTCTCCTAACATTTTATTTGACGATCTTTACAGTAGTTATTTTTTGTATAAATATTTCTATTTACCTTTTACTTTGATATGCAGTTTTAAGTTCTAAAAAGATATAAATAATATTTCATACCTATACTAATTTAATTTTCTAAAGAGTTAAGTAAATTTTTATCCATCAAATGACTAGGCAATACATTTGATAGTGAATTCAAAATATTACTAGGTACTTTTGGATTTTCAAGAGCTAAATCTTGGATAAGTTTTTTAACTTTCTTTCTTTTTAGGTTTTCCTGTGAACCACATAGATTGCATGGGATTATCGGGAAATTCTCTTCTTTAGCAAATTCTATTAAGTCGCGTTCTTGTACTAACACCATTGGGCGGATTACAGTATTTTCACCATCTTGAGTAACAAACTTAGGTGGCATAGATTTAATCTGACCTTGGTAAAGTATAGACATTAATAATGATTGAATTAAATCATCATGATGATGTCCCAGAATTATTTTATCCATTTTATGCTCTTTTGCATATCTATAGATGTTACCACGACGTAGCCTAGAACATAGTGAGCAATAGGTTTTACCCTCTGGAACTTTGTCTATGATTACACCATAAGTGTTTTTTGTCTCAATTTCATAAGATACACCGAGATCATCAAGATATTTTCTAAGTTGACTATCATCCCAACCTGGTTGAGACTGATCTAGTGTATATACATGAAGGTCAATATCATAGGTTTTATCTTCAATTAAACCATGTAAGACTTTTAGAAGTCCAAAAGAATCTTTACCACCAGATAGGCATAGCATAACTTTATCACCTTTATCAAGAAGCTTATAGTCTGCAATAGCCTTGGTGATATAGTGGCGTAGTTTTTTCTCGGTCTTTGTCATTTATTTATAAGCCTTTTTAAATAATCTATCTTTTTCGCGTGCCCAGTCTTTGTCTTTTTGTGCTTGGCGCTTATCATGAACTTTTTTACCTTGAGCTAATGCTATTTCTACTTTTACTCGTGGACCTTTCCAATACATAGAAAGAGGTATACATGTAAAACCTTTTTGCTCAATTCTACCCATAATCTTATTAATCTCACGACGATTGAGAAGTAGCTTGCGTGTTGCTGCAGCATCTGCAACCACATGAGTTGAGGCAGATAGCAAAGGTGTGATTAGACAATTAAAAAGCCACGCTTCACCATGTTTAATATGCACATGACTATCAACCATTTGTACTTTACCAGCGCGAATACTTTTTACTTCCCAACCTTGTAGAACTATTCCGGCTTCAAATTTCTCTAAAATAGTATAATCATGCAAGGCTTTTTTATTTTTAGCAATAGTCGCTGGAGAAACCTTATGTTTACTCATAACTTTATTATTTTTTGTAAAAGATATACAATGTAAGGCTATATATTATCAGCAAAACGCAAAAGATTAAATAAATGAATAAGGTTAATAAATTTGCAGTTGTAAATTATAGTGCCGCACAGATGTACGAGCTTGTAAATGATATTAGAAGCTACCCTAAATTTCTACCGATGTGTTATGACATTGAAATTTTTGAGCAAACTGAAACAGAGACAAAAGCATCATTGAAAATAAAATCTGGATTTGTGAAGCTTGATTTTGGTACGCATAATACAATGGTCAAAAATGAGCATATTCATCTCAACTTAATGAATGGTCCATTTAAAAGCTTAACTGGTGATTGGAAGTTTGAGCCAATAGATGAAGACTCATGTAAGGTTTCATTAGATATGGAATTTACCTTCGAAAATAAATTTGTCGAGATGGCTCTTGGACCAGTTTTCCGTGGCTTAGCAGATAAGATGTTAGGCGCTTTTTGTAAGCGTGCAGAAGAGGTTTATAAATAGTGAAAATAGAAGTTATCTACGCTTTAGCTAATGAGCAACTATCTTTTTTTGTTGAAGTTGATGAAGTAATCAATGTTAGGCAAGCTCTCAAATTATCGAAAATAACACATAAATACCCAGAGTTAGGAGATATTGAGAGTTTAAAAGTAGGTGTATATAGCCAGTTAGTAGATTTAGATTATCAACTAAAAGATAGGGATAGGGTAGAAATATACAGAAATCTAACTATAGATCCTAAACAGGCACGTATGTTAAGAGCTGAGCAAAAGCGTAAAAAAGAAGGTATTAGACTTTTTGGAGCATAAAAGAGTTTTCAACACAGGGCTCATACGTTAGAGAATTTTTTATGATTAAAAGAATAGCTATTATCGGTGCTGGTCTTGCGGGATGTTCGTTGGCGTATGAGTTAAGTAAATCAGCTAGCTTTGATATAACTATATTTGATAAGAATTCTGAGGTGGCTGGTGAAGCATCAGGTAATTTTGCTGGGATATTAGCGCCATATTTAACTTTTGATAATAACTTTTCTGATCAATTTCATACTCTTGGTTATAGATTATTGATAGATTTTATCAACCAGTATAAAAATAACGTAGAAATTTGTAACCAAGGAGTAATCCAACTTCTAAGTGATCCAAAAGAGCAATGTAGATATCAAAAAATTTTCACAAATAGAGATATAGATCCAAATATAGCTAAATTATTATCAGCTACACAAGTTTCTCAACTTATAAATACAACCACCTCAAAAAGAGCTGTTTATTATCCGAATGCTTTAGCATTAGTACCTAAAAGTATTTGTCAACTATGGCTTAAATTATCAGATGTTGAGTTAAAGTTAGGTAATCAACTATTAAATATTCAAAGAACAGAAAATAATACTTGGCAATTAGAGTTTAATAATTTTAAAGAAAATTTTGATATTGTTATTTTTGCAGGAGGATATCCGCTATTTAAGCAAATAGTACAACTACAAAAAATCCCAGTATATCCATCACAAGGTCAACTAACAGTTATCGAAAAAAGCTTTGATATCACAAAAACTATTATGGATAAGGGTTATATAATTCCAAACTATAAGCAAAATTTACAAGTTATTGGTGCAACTTTTCGTGATAATGGTGATACTAATGCAGATACTAGAGAAGAGGATAATAACTTTAATATAACGCAAATAAAACAAATGCTAGATAATAGTAGTATACTGGGTATAAATATAGTTGATTCAAGAGTAGCTACACGATGTGTGACATCAGATCATTTACCATTGGTTGGTAAATTAGTTGATTATGCTAAATTTGAACAAGATTTTTATAAACCATTATCAAAAGGCTATCCTAAAGCAAAAATGCCAAGACTTGAATATCAGCAAGATCTCTATGTATCTTCTGGCTTTGGTTCAAAAGGTTTGTGTTCATCATTATTAGCTGCCAAGATTATAGCTGCACAAATAACTAATCAAAAACTACCACACTGTGATAAATTATTAGCTGCTTTAGCAATAGAGCGTTTTTGGATTCGTGGCTTTAAAAAGGGTATAAAGTTTTTATAAAATTATTGCTAAGCTTATTTATACACCACAGTAATTGGCTATAATAGTAAAATTTTCTAAGCTAAATTGTATAGATATGAAGTTAAGAGTAAAAACAATCTTGTTGTTAGTAACTTTTAGCATGGTATTGTCTAGTTGTGGGATTAAGTGGGAAACCCCAGTAAATGAGCGCGATCCTTATGAGAAATATAATAGGAAAGTCTTTTATTGGAATAATAAGTTATATAGTTTTTTAACTCCTGCCGCTAAAGCTTATAATTTTGTTGTTCCTGATACGGTTCAGACAGGTATATTTAATATTTTTCAAAACTTGTTTGAGCCTAGTAGAGTAGCAAATGATCTATTCCAAGGTGAATGGGGCTATGCAGGTGATGATAGTATGCGTTTTTTAGCTAATATGACTCTTGGAATTGCAGGCTTCTTTGATGTTGCAAATAGTTGGTTTAATCTACCAATGAGATATCACCAAGATTTTGCTGTGACATTACATAAGTGGGGAGTATATAAAAAAGGCTATGCATCACCGTATATAGTTTGGCCAATTTTTGGTCCTGGAACTATATAGGGGATTAGTGATAGTGTTGATGCGCTATTTAACCCACTTTCATATTTATTTTTAGCACCAGGGGTAGGCACATTTACTGCTTATGTTGTTAACTATAGTGTCTATGGACTATATTATACAAATCAAGGCGTTTCATATTTACCAGCATATTCAAATTTAGAAGAAGTTTCTATTGATCCATATGCTGCTTTGCGTAATGCCTACATACAAAATTATGATTATGGTATGGCAAGTCCTTAAACAAAAAGATCCAGCGTTAGATTCAACACAGCAAAGTAATCAAGCGATACTAAGTGTTTTAGGAATTAGTGATAAAAATGGTAAATCAGAAATAGCATCAAGTGGCGAAAGTTTTGTGCAAGCCTCATCAGATACACCAGCTGTGCTTAAAAGCAGTCTTTCAAGTGTAAACCAGGTTGCTGAAGTTTAATTAAATCTTATAATGTAATTTTTAAATATTTTTTGGTTTATTTTTGTTTCTTTAATGCGTCGTTTTTTGTTATCTTATACTTATTCTGTTTTTAAAAATACACTGAGGTTATTAGTGAAAAAATTATTTGTAAACTTAATGTCATTGTTAATACTGCTACCAAGTTTAACTCTAATTGCTGCACCAGTCCCGACAGGTTATGGTTTTATTCCTATCCAAGAAGAGATGCAAATTGCTCAACCTGTTACTGCAACACATGGTATGGTTTCTTCTCAAGAAGCTCTGGCAAGTAAAGTAGGCTTAGATATCCTAAAGCAAGGTGGTAATGCTGTAGATGCAGCTGTAGCTGTTGGTTTTGCTTTAGCTGTCACGCTACCAAGAGCTGGTAATCTCGCTGGTGGTGGATTTATGATTATACATCTACAAGATGGCAATAAGAATATAGCTATAAACTATCGTGAAAAAGCTCCAGCAAAAGCATCTCGTGATATGTTTCTAAATGATAAAGGTGATATTGATTATGCTAAAGTTTCTGGTTCATATAGCGCATCTGGTGTTCCTGGTACTGTTGCAGGCTTAATCGATGCACAACAAAAATATGGCAAATTAAAACTATCACAAGTTATTGAACCTGCTATCAAACTTGCTGAAGATGGTATTCCTGTAAGCTATGATCTTCACCAGTCACTTGTAACTGCAAAACCGTGGCTACAAAAATCTCCAGATGCGATGAAAATCTTTTATAAAAAAGATGGATCAGCCTATGAGGTAGGAGAAATCCTAAAACAGCCTGAACTTGCTAATAGTTTAAAGCTAATTGCAAAACAAGGCAAAAAAGCTTTCTATGAAGGAGAAATAGCTCATAAGATAGCCGATAGTATGGCTAAAAATGGTGGTTTAATAACATTGCAAGATTTGAAAAATTATAATATTGAGGAGATGAAGCCAGTTAAGGGAACTTATAGAGGTTATACTATATATTCTATGCTGCCGCCAAGTTCTGGTGGTGTGATTCTAATAGAATTATTAAATATTCTGGAGAATTTTCCATTGTCTGACTATGGTAACAATAGTGCTAAGACTATTAATCTTATGAGTAATGCGATGAGCTATGCTTATAATGATAGGAATTCTGACTTAGGAGATCCAGATTTTGTCAAAATGGATTTAGCTAAGTTTTTATCTAAGAAGTATGCAAAACAGATTGCTCAAAAGATAACTACAGATAAGCATATCCCTAGTAAAGATATTAGTACTATAGATCCGGATGATCATGAAAAATTACAAACTACACATTTTAGTATTATTGATAAAGATGGTAATATGGTATCAAATACTTATACCTTAAATTATTCTTATGGAAGTGGTATTGTAGTACCAGGAACGGGAATTTTTTTAAATAACGAAATGGATGATTTCGCTGCTAAAGTTGGCGAGGCAAATGTCTTTGGTTTGGTTCAAGGTGAAGCAAATACTGTCGCACCGAATAAACGACCATTAAGTTCAATGACTCCAACGATAGTATTAGATAAGGATGGTAAACCATTTTTAGCTACAGGTTCTCCTGGAGGAAGTCGTATTATTACAACAACGTTACAAGTGATTCTAAATATCATTGATTTTAATATGAATCTTCAAGCAGCAGTTAATAATCCTCGTATACATAGTCAATTATGGCCAGAAGAGATTGGTGTAGAGCAGGGTATATCTGTAGATACAATTAATCTACTTAAGAAGATGGGTAACACTGTCACACCTTATGCTGCTATGGGAGCTGCTGAATCTGTAATGTCAGATCGACAATATGTCTATGGAGCTGCAGATCCACGCAGAGCTAGCGCATTAGCTATAGGTTATTAAACACTTTAATAGATTTTATTTGTTGATATAACATTTAAATATAATTGGCCAAACGACAGTATATACTTTTTTACTGTCTCCCCATGATTCTCTGAATTTATCATAAAATCCTAGTTTGACTATAGGACATTTATTATGATTTCTGAGGTATTCGGCATAAGCAGAAAAAGATTTGAGATATTCAATAAAATCATCAAAATTCATTTCTTTAGTTTGCCTAAACTCTGGAGAATCCAGCTTAGGTAAATCGATATTAATATCTTTATAAAAGTTATCAATATGTTCTCTACCTTGTGGGAAGTATGGGCGGATAGTTCTATAAAACTCCTGGTAAATAATTTCAACCGCAGTATTGACGCTGATATTATGGTGATATGCCCAAATAGCAACAATTCCATTAGGTTTAAGTATGCGTAGGCACTCTTTTTCAAATTTACTCATATCAAACTAATGAGCAACCTGTGAAACTGTTATTAGATCAACACATCGATCAGCAAACATACTATTAGCTTCATCTGCTTTAAAATATTTAATACTGTTATGTTTAAAAGCTTTAGCTAGTTGTGCACTGCTAATATCAGTAGCATGGATTTCATTGATAAATTCAGCTAATTTGATTGCTGTTTGACCATTACCAGTACCACAGTCCCAAGCTTTTTGATTAGAAGGTATTTTTTGTTTGAGAAAGTTTATAATCTCAACAGGAACACTAGGTCTAGCTTTTTGATATAGTGTTGCTACTGAACTAAAATCTACATTTGAGTTACTCATTATCTATAATCCTGGTTATAAATATCATGGTTTTATAATACATTATTAGATTAATTAAAACTAAGCAATTACAGCTCATAGATATTTTAACTAATGATAAATTCAAAAAAATTATAGGATATTATGTTTTTTTATGAAAAGCTTAGTAATTTGAATAATTAATCTAAGCTATTAAAGAGTACCGCGAGATGCTTTTTTACGATCTGATTCTGTTAAGTATTTTTTTCTTAATCTGATAGATTTTGGTGTAATTTCAACAAGTTCATCATCTTCGATGAATTCTAAAGCATACTCAAGCGTAAGTTTAATAGGCGGCACCAGAACTACAGCTTCATCTTTGCCAGATGCACGGATATTAGTAAGTTGCTTACCTTTACAAGGGTTTACAACAAGATCATTATCTCTATTATGGATACCAATAATCATCCCTTCATATACATCTGTACCATGACCAATAAACATTCTACCACGCTCTTGTAGCTTAAATAGAGCAAATGCCAAAGCCTTACCCGATACCATCGAAACTAAAGTACCATTTTGACGAGTTTCAAGGTTTTGTTTTTTCATCGGACCATAGTGGTCAAATACTTTATTTAAGATACCTGAACCTGATGTGATAGTTAGGAATTCTGTGTAGAAACCTATCAAACCACGTGAAGGAATTATAAATTCAAGTTTGACACGTCCTTTGCCATCTGGTTCCATATTCTTAAGCTCACCTTGACGTAAGCCCATTTTCTCCATTACTGTGCCTTGATGCTCTTCATCAATATCGATTATGGCTTGCTCATATGGTTCGTGTTTTTCGCCATCTATATCTTTGAAAATTACTTGTGGACGTGATACTGCAATTTCAAAACCTTCACGACGCATATTCTCAAGTAAAATTGATAAATGTAATTCACCACGACCAGAAACTTTGAATTTATCAGGATCATCTAGTTGCTCAACCCTTAGAGCAACATTATGGATTAGTTCTTTTTCAAGTCTTTCTTTGATCTGACGTGATGTTACAAATTTACCTTCTTTACCAGCAAAAGGAGAGTTATTAACTTGGAATGTCATACTGATAGTTGGCTCATCTACAGAAAGTGCAGGCAGAGCTTCGACATGCTCTGGATTACATAATGTATCAGAAATTTTCAGCCCTTCCATACCTGTTACGCAAACTATATCACCAGCACTAGCTTCTGCTACTTCATTACGCTCAAGCCCAAGGTAACCTAATATTTGTAGCACACGACCACTTCTTTTTTCTCCAGCAACATTTACAATTGTAACAGGAGTATTTGTCTTAATTTTACCTCTCTGGATACGACCAATACCGATAGTACCAGTGAAGTTTGAATAATCTAGCGATGATATTTGCATTTGGAATGGACCATTCTCATCAACATTAGGATGCTCAACATTTTCAACTATAGCTTTGAAAAGGTCAGTCATATCATCTTTTTTCTGATTAATATCATTAGTTGCCCAACCGTCAATTGCAGAAGCATAGATAACAGGGAAATCTAATTGCTCATCAGTCGCACCTAGTCTATCAAATAAATCAAAAACTTGATCAACAACCCAGCCAGGGCGTGCGCCATCTCTATCAATTTTGTTGATTACAACTATAGGCTTTAGACCTTTTGCAAATGCTTTTTCTGTTACGAATCTAGTCTGAGGCATTGGTCCATCTACAGCATCAACTAGTAGCAATACTGAGTCAACCATTGAAAGTACACGCTCAACTTCACCACCAAAGTCAGCATGGCCTGGAGTATCAACGATATTGATTCTATAATCATTCCATTTAAGTGCAGTGTTTTTAGCTAAAATTGTGATACCTCTTTCTTTTTCGATATCATTTGAGTCCATAACTCTTTCAACTTCAGGACCACGGCTTTTGAGTGTTCCAGATTGTTGTAATAATTTGTCAACTAGAGTAGTTTTACCATGGTCAACGTGTGCAATAATTGCAATATTTCTTAAATTTTCAATCATTCAGTATTACCTATTTTTATAAAATCACAGATTATTATAGACTAATAGGGTGCAAAAGTACCTAAAAAGTTAAGAACTTTAATTTGAAATTAGCTCGCTATTCTCTCTAGAACCAATAAAGAAACCACAAAAAACAAATAAAATACTAATAGATTCATTTATAGATATAAACCATACTTATCTATAACAAATATGCTGATGTGAAAGAGTAAATTCTTATAGTAAAGAGTTAAGCCAAAGCTTAATATAAAAACTTGGTATAGATAAAAATTAATACTTATAATGAGATGCTGAAATAAATTCAGCATGACATTTTTATCTGTGGTTAGCTATAAATAATTAAACAAATGATTATCTAGGGTTGGGCTTGTAGCAGCTCTTTGTTAGAATTAAAGTGAAAGTATCAAAAAAATGGTAGGATGTTAGCAAAGTTTAATAAATTTAAAGGCCTATTTATAAGAAGAAACTCATATAATAATTCATATATCAGTGAACTTATATTATCTATACATCGCACAGATATCAAAGCAACTATACTTTCGATAATATGGGCAGCTGGACCAGTTACAATAATCGCTATAACTTTAGGCTATTATCTTAGTCATGGTACTAGTGTACCTTTGGTTACAGTGGCTTATTTTTCATTTTATGTTTTTTTTGTTGGCTTAGTTGGTTTTATCAGTAAGATTATTTTTGACTCAATTAGGCACCGTAATCAAGAGCAGATGCAAGAGAGGTTTTTAGCGGTTATTGAAGAGTCATATCAAAACTTATATTTATCGAAGAAGCTAAACCTTATTAGACTTACAGATCGAGTTAGGAATAAAAAAATCGCTGCTGAGATTTTATCAAAATCGCATCCTACAGATAAAGAAATTTATTATGTTTTTAATTTGCATTTCGGTGAGGAAATGGCTCAATTTGCAGAATTAATTCATATTCACAAAGAGAATGGTTTTCCTATTAATACAGATAATAACAAACGTAAACTTAGAAAATTTTATAAACAAATTTATAATACAGACTTACCGATAGATCTAAAAAAGAAGTTTTTGAGAGCTTTAGTAGGTGAGTACGCTACTTTTAAAAGAGGGATTGAAAGAAAAGTAGGTTTTTTGACTAATATATAATTGTGCAGGCCATTATAGTCTTTTTGATTTGGATTATGCAAGTAGTGCGATATCTCTTTTTGTAGAGTTGCTTTCAGGGCGTAAGATATATTATTTTAGGACTATATCAAAGTTTGAAGATGTTAAAAAAGACTATTTATTTACATCAATTGAAACCTTAAGAAGTAAAATTACACAAAAATACAATCATATTTTAGGTATTTATAAGCAATGTTTTTTGACAGTATCAAAAATTGCTCCAAATATACAACTAAGAGAAATTGTAAATATAACAGCAGATATCTCAGAAAACATTTTTCAACTTGAAGAGTCTATTAGTGTAATTCATACTAGAAAACTGAACAAAGAACTCAAAAAACAGGTGCAGGGAACTAAAAATAGGTTTAATCAGAATATCCGTATATTAAAAACACAATTAAAAAGATTGAATATGTTCTTAAAGCATTGGCATTCTTTAAATTTTGATAAAGATGAAAAATTAAATAGAAATGTAGAGCATGAGTTGGCATATGTTTTTCTTGAAGATAAAATGAGAATGTCTCTAGCTTATCAGATGTATGAGTATATAAATCATGAGCATGATTTTCAGACAAAAGAGCTATATATCAAAGCTTATGCAAGACAAATTGTCAAAATCTTAAAAGAGCCATTAAATTTAGAAGACTCTTCAGTTTTAACAGCCATTGAGATGTCTCGAGGGGCAAATCTTAGTAGTATTCGGTTGACTAATTCAACTAAACAAAAATTAGATACTACTTATAATTTATGTAAATCTGTTAAAACAAATATTTTTGAGCTTAGAAGGCGAATACAAAAAATTTTAGTTGCACAATATGTCTAGTTTTTAATATATTTTTTATCTCTAAGGTACCAAAACTAGATACTATATTCCCCCCACATTGTTCACTATACCCCTTAATTTTCTATAGAAAAATTTTATCATTAGTCATATTATTAGACTATATGTGATTAAAACTCTTTTAAATGTCATATTCTGAAGCAGATACAAAAGCAAAACTCATAACCCCAAAACTTTAAAATAGTGGTTGGGATGAACGTAATATTACACGTGAGTATTATTTTACAGATGGTCGTAAACAAGCCGGTGGTGCTAGAGGTGAAAAAAAGTTTGTTGATTACTTATTGCATTATCAAGGTATAAATCTGCCATAGTCGAAGCTAAGAAAGAGGGCATCAATTACAAACAAGGTCTACAACAAGCTATAGACTATGCTAAGGCACTAAATGTTGATTATGTCTACTCTACAAATGGACATAATATCCTTGAGTATCATATCTCAACTGGGCAAAGCCAAGATATAGATGATTTCCCAACACCTAGAGAACTTTTTGAGCGTAAATATCCAAATATTAACAAAGTTAGACAAAATGTAGTTACTCAAGAGTTTTTCTCAGATGATACAAAGACTCCACGCTATTATCAAAAGATAGCAGTACAAAAAACTATAGATGCTATCAGTAGTGGTCAAGATAGAATCTTATTAACATTAGCGACAGGTACAGGTAAAACATATATAGCATTTCAGATAGCCTATCGGTTGTTAGAAGCCAGATGGAGAAAGAACGATATAGGTAATAAAAAACCATGAATACTCTATCTAGCTGATAGAAATATTCTTATCGATCAGGCGATAAATGAGTTTAATCCTATAGAGAATGATTGCAAAAGAATCCAAGGTAAACTAATCAAGAAAAACGGTGGTAAAGTACCATTAAGTAGCAATGTCTTTTTTGCGATCTATCAAGCAGTAGCTGAGAATAAAAATCGTCAGTATTTAGCTACAGATAGTGAAGATGATAGCCTAACAGCATACTATAAACAATATCCAGCAGATTTCTTTGATTTGATAATTATCGATGAGTGTCATCGTGGTAGTGCAAATGATGATAGCTCGTGGCGTGATATTATTGAGTATTTCTCTAGTGCAGTACATCTAGGGCTGACAGCTACACCTAAGCGTGATGTTAATGGTGATACTTATGATTACTTTGGTGAGCCAATTTATGAGTACTCGCTCAAAGATGGTATTAATGATGGTTTCTTGACCCTGTACAAGGTCAAACGTATCACGACAAATATTGATGAATATCGACCAAATACTCATGATAGTGTAGATGGTGATTTGCCAAATAAAGTCTATGGTATCAGCGATTGGGAGAAGACTATTACCAGCCAACAACGCCATGAGCTAATTGCAAAGACAATACTAGATAATATCAACAAGATGGATAAGACTATCGTATTTTGTAAAAATCAGCCGCATGCTCTCGAGCTAAAGCTAGCTATAGATAGGTTTAAAAAAGTAAAAAACCCTGACTACTGTGTGCGTGTGACTTCTGAAGAGGGGCAAATTGGTCGTGATTACCTTGAGCAGTTCCAAGATAATGATAAAGATATCCCCGTGATTTTGACATCATCAAAAATGCTAACTACTGGTGTCGATGCCAAAAATGTCCGCAATATTGTCCTAACAGCAACAATAGACTCAATGATTGAGTTTAAACAGATAATCGGTAGAGGTACACGAACTTTTGAGGGTAAAGATTTCTTTACAATCCTAGATTTTGTCAAAGCTAGTGATAAATTCTATGATAAAGAATGGGATGGTGTTGCTGATGTTGTTACAGATGTCAAAGCTGATGGCAAGCCAAAAGATGATGTCAAAGAAGTTAAAGAAATAGATCCGATAGAGAATCTCAAAGAAAAAGATGATGAGCCTAAAAAGTACGAGCCAATCAATATCACTATAAAAGGGCGTAAGCTCAAGGTACTAGATATAGAAACTAGTTATGTCGGTGTCGATGGGCGACCGATTGCAACGCAAGAGTATCTTGAGCAATTAATCGGTGTACTAGGTAAATATTGTCAAAATGATGAACAAGCTCTCAAAGATGCTTGGGCAAATCCACAATATCGACAAACACTACTAGACAAACTCGAGGAGATGCTAAGCTTTGGGCAAAATATCGACAACATCAAAGCGATATTTAAAGCTAAAGATAGTGATATCTATGATGTGCTAAATCACCTAGTTTTTAGTAAAGATATTATCACTCGTGAGCAAAGGGCAGTTGCTGCAGAGTCATCAGAGTTTATACAGCAGTTACAAAATGCTAAGGCGAGGGAGTTTCTACTTTTTGTCTTAGATAAGTATAAAAAAGATGGAGTAGTTGAGCTGGAGCAAAAAAGGCTACCATCATTGGTTGAGTTAAGTGGACTTGGGACAGTTTCGGAGCTTGCTAATGATTTTGGTGGTATGGCACAGTTAAAAGAAAGCTATTTGCAGTTGCAGAGGGAGATTTATAGGTGATTTTTGAATATTTTAAAAAGTTATTTAGCAAATGGCTTTCTAAATTCTCGGTTATCACAGGTATCTGTGGCTTTGTAGCCTTTTACTCAGGTTATGATCCTAGCAATATGGTTGCTAAGTTTATAATAAATAATTTACTGCATGTATCGTTATTATTTTTAATAATATCATCATATCAAGTATGGTTAGAGGTACAGCAAGAGTTAGATAAAATAAAAAAGAATCCAGTAGATTATAAAATAACAGCTAAAATTCAGAAAATAGAAATAAACTTAGAGAATATTAGAGAAAACTATAAAAAACAATTTAATGAGATTGAAAGTGATATTAACGATTGTAGTAGTCAAATAAACTCTTTAGAAAATCCAAATGATAGCCCATTACATAAACTTGCTGGTATAGATATACCAAACTTTAGTAATATAATGTTTCAAATAATGCCTAATAGTAAATTGAAAGATGAGTATACTACTAATTTAAAGGAGTATAAGAAGGAGTTAGAAAGTTATAACTCAAAAGTAGAAAATAATCTAAAAGCTTGGAAAAGTTTTGTTGATAATGACTTAAGAAATATATATATCGTAGATTTTTCTATAGAGAATACAGGAGTCAAATCAGATAAAAATATAGATATTGAAATTGAATTAGGAAAGAATAGTTATATTTCGTTATTAGAGAATATAGAAAGCTAACCTTTTATATTAGAGAAACCTGAAAACCGAGTACTAGTGCTTTACCAAAATTTATTACACCAAATAATTTTTTAAATCCTAATTCTTTAGCACCTTTTAATAGAGATGCTTTTTATAAATTCAAAAATTTTGAAGAGAAAGTATTGTCTATAAATCTTAGAGAGATGAGTGTAGGCGATAATATATCTATTTTTAAAGAAAAAGTTTTAATTGAGTTACCAAAAAAAGAAGAAATAAAAGTTATTATTAAATCTGAAAATTCAAATGCAAAAATTGAAAAAGCAGTTGAGTTTGAAATTGAAGAAAACCCTATAGAATATTTTGATTATTTTGCCAGTGAATTAGAAGAATAAAAAATGCAAAAAATGGTATAAAAGGGCAGATATAGAATCTGCCCCTACAATAAACTATGGATTTGTGAAAATGTGTGGTAGCGGTTGACCTGTGTGTCAACCCGTTATGATATATAAACCATAATATAAAATAGGGCTAACACATAGGTTAGCCCCTACGATAAATTGAATTAAAATAACGGATACAAGGGCAACCACAAGGGATTGCCCCTACGACAAATTATAAATATGTGAAAAAATATTGTAGGGGTTGGTTTTATGCCAACCTAATATAAAAATGAACAAAACAAGAAAAACAAAATGAGCGAATTATATAAACTGCCAGCAGGGTGGGAGTGGAAGAAATTAGGAGAATTAGCAGAATATGTTAATGGAATGGCTTTTAAACCTAAAGATTAGTCTAATATTGGATTGCCAATAATTAGAATTCAAAATTTGAATGGTAGTGATGACTTCAATTATTTTTCTGGTGAAGCTAAAGAAAAATATTATGTCAAAAGCGGAGATATTTTGATTAGTTGGTCAGCTTCTTTAGATGTATATAAATGGCAAGGTGGAAATGCTATATTAAATCAACATATCTTTAACACAATAATTAATTATGATGTAGTTGATTATGATTTTTTTATCACACTATTAAATATTCATTATCAGAGGTAATGAATAATTTGCATGGTGTAGGTATGAAACATATTACAAAAGGGAAATTTGAAAACATCCAAATCCCCTCCCACCACTAGCAGAGCAAAAACGTATAGTTGCCAAGCTTGATAGTCTTTTTGAGAATGTTGATAAGGCGATAGAGCTACACCAACAAAATATCACAAATGCTAATACTCTAATGGCTAGCACCCTTGATAAGACTTTTAAGAAGTTGGAGGGGGAGTATTCAAAAATTGCTTTATTAGATGTTATGAAGATTTCTAATAAAACTCTTGTTCCTGATGATAATCAAAAAT
Source organism: Francisella tularensis subsp. tularensis (assembly GCF_000833475.1). Classification (NCBI taxonomy): domain Bacteria; kingdom Pseudomonadati; phylum Pseudomonadota; class Gammaproteobacteria; order Thiotrichales; family Francisellaceae; genus Francisella; species Francisella tularensis. The sequence goes on from NZ_CP010115.1 coordinate 1,341,707, forward strand.
ATAACTATGTAGTTTTAGAGAATATAGAAGGTAATACAGGTAGATTGATTGATTTTTGTGAAACTCAAGGTAAAGAAATTAAGAGTAGTAAAGTTGAATTCAAAAAAGGTATGGTTTTATATGGTAAGTTAAGACCTTACTTAAACAAAGTATGGTTTAGTGAGTTTGATGATGTGGCAACAACTGAAATACTACCTTTTTACCCAATTGATAATACTAGATTAAATATGATATTTGTTAAATATTATTTTTTATCATCTTCTTACTTACAGCGAGTTATGAGAAATTGTAGTGGTTCTAGAATGCCTAGATTAACTACAGCATTTCTTAAATCAGAAGAGGCTTATATCCCACTCCCACCACTACCAATCCAATAACAAACCGTAGAGTATTTGGATAGTATTGCTACAAAGGTTAATAAGATTAAGCAATTAAATGAGCAGAAATTAGAGAATTTAAAGGCATTAAAAGCCAGTATTTTAGATAAGGCATTTCGTGGGGAGTTGTAAAGCTTTTGTAAATTTCTAAGTTAGTAAAAGGAGGAATGATAAGTGCAAGGAACAGTAAAGTTTTATAATAAAGATAAAGGTTATGGATTTATTTATTCAGAAGAGTCGGAAAAAGATTTTTTCTTTAGTATAAATGATTGGAAAAACCCTACTGTACCAAATGGTAGTGATGATGTTGAGTTTGAGGTTGCACAGTCTAAAAAGGGTGAAAAAGCTATAAATATTAAGCTTTTAAAATCAGCAGAGGATAAAAAACAACAGCAATTTAATAGTAATGATAGTCGTATAACTTGCCCTAGTTGCAGTAGAAAGATTGTCCCGAGAATGATTACCTATAAAGGAGAACCTGAAAAGAGTGTATGCCCATATTGTGCAGCACTTATTAAAAGTTTTGATAATTTTACAATACTTCCTTTTTAAACTATAGGAATAATAGTAATAATAATTTTAATATTTGTATTTGGTGGAAAATAGATCTATGCAGTCAAAGATAAATAGAATAACGGATATATTAAGAAGAGATGATGGAATCAGTGGGGCGATGCACTATACTGAGCAAGTCAGCTGGATTCTTTTTTTGAAATTCTTGAACGACTATGAAAATGAAAAATCTCTTGAGGCTGAGCTAATAGGTGAAGATTATATATTTGTCCTAGATGAAAAATATCGCTGGAATATTTGGGCAGCTCCAAAAGGTGCAGATGGCAAACTTGATGTTATCAATGCTGATACAGGCGATGACTTATTAGAGATTGTCAACAAAGAGCTTTTTCCATATCTGAAATCTTTTAAATCTATAGATGAAGATGTCAAAAGTCTAAAGTATAAAATTGGTGCGATTTTTGAATTTTTGGATAACCGTATTGCCAGTGGTCATACTCTACGTGATGTTATCAATGAGATTGATGAGCTAAATTTTAATAAAAAAGAAGACCTATATCAGCTATCACAAATCTATGAAAACTTACTTAAAGAGATGGGTTCTGATGGTGGTAATAGTGGTGAGTTCTATACCCCAAGACCATTAGTTAAGGCTATCGTCGATGTGGTTAATCCTCAAGCTGGGCAAACTGTCTATGATCCAGCAGCTGGAACTTGCGGCTTTTTGATAGATGCTTATGAGCATATGTATAGCAAAGAGCTATCAACTACACAGTTGAAATTTCTTAATGAAGAGACTTTTTTTGGCAAAGAAAAAACACCTCTATCATATGTCATGGGTGTGATGAATATGATCCTACATGGTATAACATCACCAAATATTAACAAGGCAAATACACTTGTCAAAGATATTCGTAGTCTTGAGGAGAAAGATCGTTATGATATCATCCTTGCTAATCCACCATTTGGCGGTAAAGAAAAAGCAACTATTCAGACTAACTTTCCAATCAAATCAAATGCTACTGAGTTACTATTTTTACAACATATTTACAAAAGCCTAAAATTAGGTGGTAGATGTGGAGTAGTGGTGCCAGAAGGTGTGCTTTTTCAAACTAATAATGCTTTTAAAAATGTCAAAAAAGAATTACTAGAAAATTATAATGTTCATACTATAGTTTCACTACCTGCTGGAGTATTTTTGCCATATAGTGGTGTTAAGACAAATGTGATTTTCTTTGATAGAGAGGGTAGCACTACGGATATTTTCTATTATGAAGTAAACCCACCGTACAAGCTAACCAAAAATAAACCAATTCAGTTTGAGCATTTTGCAGAGTTTTTAGAAATTTGGCAATCGCGTAAACTTACTTATAATAGCTGGATAGTAAATGTTGCAGATATCAAAGATTATGATATATCAGCTAAAAATCCTAACAAAGTTGAAACTATCGAGCATAAATCACCAACACAGCTAGTCAATGAGATTAAGCAAAATACCGCTGAGATAAATAAGCTAATGAGTGAGATTGAGAGTATTATTCAATAAGCATCAATATATGCTGAGCATTTCTGACTCCTAGTTCTGCGGCTTTCTTATAATAGTACATTGCCTTTTCTTTATTATATGGTACGCCATTTTGCTCTTCGTTATAGTATAGTGAGGCTAATTTGTAGTATGCTTGACCATAGCCTTTATCTGCAGCTTCATTGAAATATTTAAGCGCTTCTTTATATTCTTTGTTATTGTAGTAGTATTCACCAGTGTAATAAATTGCGTAGACATCACCATCTTTTGCAGCTTGCTCAAGTTTGTAGAATTGCCTAAAGTCTCCTTTTTGGGCAAATACCTGCATTCTATGGATTTTTTCTTCATGTGTTAGTTGAATTTTTTCAGCTTTTGATTGTTTTTTATTTTGTTGCTGTTTTGATAAGTTATCTTGTTGATTGACTTCTAGCTGTTTTGCTGGAGTCTCTAGCTCATCATAAATTTTAGGTAATAGCGAAGATGCTTTGGGTTTATTATTTTTGATTATTTTTGCTAATAAATCTTGGCTAATTTTGTCTTTGTTATTGTAATAGTAGTAGATAACACCTTCGAATTTATTATTGTTAGCGCTATTAGCAAAATCAAATTTTAAAGATGATTGATTATTTTTGAGTTTAGCTAATATCAAAAAGTCATCTATGTAACTATTATCTAAATTATCTCCTGTTTTTATGAAATTTGTATCAACTTCAACTCCAAGAATATCTTTATAGAATTGCTGTAGTTGACCTTTATTAGCTTTAAAAAGGTTTATATATATCAAACCATTTAGATTGTTGAAATTTTGCTTTGGTGTTGATAGTCCAACTTCTTTCTTTTGTTCAATTTGATCAAGTTTTTTAGCTTGTTCGATTAGCTTTTGGCGTTGTTGCATCTGTATTTTTATTTGCTGCTGTCTTTGCTCTTCAAGTTCTTTTAAACGCTGCTGTTTTACGCGTTTTTCGACATCAATCATTTCTTTTTTGGCAAGTTCTGATACTTTAGGATCAGAGCTATATAGTAATGTTTGCCATAGCATTAGTGCTCTATAGTTATCGCCAGCTTGGGTAAAATCACGTGCTTGAACAATTATTGATGGCTCATATCCCTCAGCAGCAGTTGTAAGATATTTATTTGCCATTAATGAGTTATTAGTCGCGATAATACTACCATTCTTGTAGCCTAAGTAAATATCATACAAAATTTCTGGTTCAACTACTGAAATCATATGATTATTAGAATTAACAAGATCCGCCAATACTGTCACAGAGTCTTTGTAACTAAGATCATATGATTTTTTAAAATACTCTATAGCTTTTTCACTACTTTTATTGACGCCTAGACCATCCCTATACAAAGTTGCAATCTGATAAAAAGCTTTTGGATAATTTCCATTAGCTGCTTTTTTGTAGTTTTTGTAGGCATCATAGTAATTTTTTTCTGTACCTAAGCCATATTGGTAGATATACCCAAGATAAAAGTAGTCTTTAGCTGTGGCTTGATCATCTTCGACAAGCTCTTTGAGGATTACAAAAGCATTTTTATAACCACTCTTATTTTGGTTCTGGATATCAGCAAGAGCTGTATTATAACTTTCTAAGAAAAGCTGATGTCTATAGCTTAGATAACTATTGATACCAAAAACACAACTACCAATCACACCAACTGAAACTAAAGCTTTGATGATATTTTTCTTAGTAATCGTTATAGGACCAATTTTCTTTGGTTGTTTAGGGATATTCTCTTGCTCTGACATCAACTATATTTTTTAATAAGATATTTAGTTAGATTATATAATAGTTTTAGTTTAGATTTAAGCCAATTAGAGATTTTGTTGTAGTTGTTGTTGCTCTAGTAGTATTTGTTGTTGCTTTTCGGCTTCGATAGTTTGTGGATCTTCTAACGAGATCTTGCCAAAGTGTCCAGCACGGAAATCATGGACTATATTTTTGGCAGCTTGTTTGAGATTTGAATTAGTTTTAGCAATTGAGATATCTTTGAGTATCTCTTGAGGATGTCTCTCTAAAAAATCTTTTTCGCTAATGAATTTGTAGCGAGCTAAGAAGTTTTTTGTATATTTCTCTCTAAAAAAGTTTAGTAAATAACAAGCTGTACCTTCATAATCCATCGCAGTATCACGGATGGAGCCTATAGCTGCGATTCTAAAAGCGCTACTTTCACTTTTTGGACTAGGAAACATAATTCCTGGAGTATCAAATATCATAAAAGTTTTACTAATATCGATACGTTGCTGTAGTTTTGTGACGGCTGGCTCATTACCTGTTTTAGCAACTTTACGACCTGCAAGTTTATTTATCATTGTAGATTTTCCTACATTTGGCAGACCAAAAATAATAGCTCTGATAGGTTTTAGCACAGTGCCTCTTTGTGGACATTTTTTTTGTGCTAAATCAAGAATTCTTTTGACAATATTTTTATCCTCAAGAGTATTTACTGCAATGGCACTACCCTTATAGTAGTCCAGCCATTGCTTAGTGATTGTAGTATCTGCCAGATCATTTTTTGAGAGAACTTTTATAATCGGCTTGTCACCAACAATCTGCTCTAAAACATGATTACTACTAGAGTCTGGTATACGTGCATCAACTATCTCGATAGCGATATCAATCGAAGGCATTTTTTTGCGAAATTCTTTGGTGGCTTTATGCATATGCCCGGGAAACCAATGTAACATTGTAGATAAAAATTATAAATTTAGTTAATATAGGACAAGATTTTACCGATTAGGTCTGATATATGCAAAGCTATATTCTAAAAGGTGGCAAAATTTATAGCCAAAATGATTTTGAAGCTAAGGATATTGTAGTTAAAGATAATGTTATTAGTGATATAGTTGATGATGCTGATCCAGCAGCTTTTAATTTACCTATTATTGAGCTAAGTGGTGATGATTATGTGATACCTGGTTTTATCGATATCCATATCCATGGTTCAAAAGGTGCTGATGTTATGGATGGAGATGTTGATGCCTTAGCTGTAATCTCTAAATCACTATATACACAAGGAGTAACTAGCTATCTTGCGACCACAATGACAGCAGCAAATGAGCAAATACTCAAAGCAATGCGTGCTATCAAAGATTATAATTCTCAAACCCACTTGGATAGTGCAAAAATTGTTGGTGTTCATCTAGAGGGGCCATTTATATCACCAGGTAAGATTGGTGCACAAAATCCCAATTACCTCCAAGAAGCAGATGTTACTAAAATGGCAAGTTGGCATAATGCTTGTGATAGTTTAATCAAAAAAATCACTATTGCCCCAGAGATTAAGAATGCTAATAAAGTAATCGAGTTTTGTAATTCTAAAAATATAATTAGTTCAATAGGTCATACTAGCTGTACAATGGCTCAAGCTCTAAATGCGATAGAGCAGGGTTGTACACATGCGACACATCTATTTAATGCAATGAGTCCGATTGAACATCGCAATCCTGGTGCGGCAACAGCGTTATTAATGTCAAAAAAAGTTTTAGCAGAGCTAATAGTTGATGGTATTCATCTACATCCTGATATGGTTAAGTTTACCTATGCGATAAAAGGTAGTGATAAAATCGCACTAATCACTGATGCGATGTCTGCTCAAAGTGCTGGTGAAGGTGTATTTGAATTAGGTGGTCAGAAAGTCATAGTTAAAGATGGTCAGGCAAGGTTAGAGAATGGTGTGTTTGCAGGAAGTGTCTTGACAATGAATAAGGCACTAGAGAATGTTTTGAAATTTACAAATTGTAGTCTCTATGATGCTGTGAAAATGACAAGTACAAATCAAGCTAAGTCATTAGGGTTTAAAAAAGGTCAAATCAAAGGAGGCTTTGATGCTGAGTTTGTAATTCTCAATAAAAATTATCAAGTTAAACAAGTTATTGGTTAGAAAATGAATTTTTTATTATTAGATACATCAAGTAAGTATTGTTCAGTGGTGTTATCAGCCGCTGGTGAATTGTATAATGATACGCGTGAGATACCACGCCAACACAACAAATATCTACTTGAAATGATACAGGGAGTTTTCGCTAAGGCGGCGGTTAATATCAAAGATTTAGATTTTATAGCTTATGGCGTTGGACCTGGTAGTTTTGTTGGTGTTAGGCTTGCTGCAGCAGTTTGTCAAGGTTTTGCGGTTGGTCTAGATATACCAGTGATTGGCTTTTCTAGTATGTTTGCATTGGCAAAAAGTGTCACGACTGAATCTCAAAAAGTAGCTGTTATTCTTGATGCAAAAATGGATGATTTTTACCTTGGACTTTATGATAAAGATACAGATCAGATAATTACAGAGAATGTCTATAAATTAGAGGAATATTCTCAAGATCTATATGCCGGTTATCAACTAGTAGGTGAGTCTATCGCAGAACTACAACTAAAGAATGATGATTTTAAAATAGATGTTGCTAATGTAGTAGAATATGTCTATAAACAATACCAAAAACAAAAATACGATGGTACTTTAACTCAAGAAACATTTCCAGTATACCTCAGAGGAACTAGTCATTGGCAGGCTAAAAAGGAGTAGTTTATGTGTAGATGGTTAATGTATCACGGCGATAAAATCAAAATGAGTGATTTGCTTGTTGATCCAGAGAACTCTTTGATACATCAGAGTATTCACTCATCACAAGGAGCGGTGCCAGTTAATGGTGATGGTTTTGGTGTTGGGTGGTACACAAGCTTGCACAAGGAACCCGGAGTTTACAAAGATCCTCTTCCAGCTTGGAATAATCAAAATCTGATATCATTAGCAAAGCATATTAAAAGCAGAAATTTTATGGCGCATGTACGTGCTAGCACTATTGCACCAACGTCTAGAGTGAATTGCCATCCATTTACATTCAAGAATCATCTGTTTATGCATAATGGTTCAATCGCCGGTTTTGATGATATAAGGCAAGAAATTGAGCAGTTGGTAAAACCACAATATTTTAAAGCTAGATTTGGTTCTACTGATTCAGAGGCGATCTTTTTGCTAGCAGTATCAAATGGCTTAGAAAATGATCCCAAATTAGCGATAGTAAAATCCATCGAGCAGATTACCAAAATTCAGGCAAAAAATGGTCTCAAAGAAAGTATCAAGGCAAGTATCGCTTACTCAAATGGTGAAACCTCTTATTCGCTAAAAATCTCTACCATTGGTAATGAGCCATCATTATACTATATCAGTTATAAAGATATTATAGAAACTCTAGATTTAAAAAAGAAAAATAAATTTAAAAATGGTTTTGTGGTATTATCAGAGCCGTTAGTGGAATCTGATTCGTATAGTTATGTAAATAATTACACTTGCATTGAAATTAGGCAAAATGAGTTTAAAGTAGAAAAGTTATAAGGAACAAAAATGGCATCGCTTAACAAAAAGATTCAAAATGTTTCGACTTCACCAACTAATGCTATGGCGGCATTAGCAAAGCAAATCAAAGATCAAGGAAATGATGTAATCTCTCTTGCTATTGGAGAACCTGGATTTAGTACCCCAGATATTATCAAAGCTGCTGGTATCGAAGCAATAAATAAAGATATTACTAAATATACAAATGTCGATGGTCTTAAAGAACTGCGTGAGGCTATAGTAGCTCGTTACAAGCGTGAATATGGTATTGAGTTTGCTGCAGATCAAGTCTGTGTTACCTCTGGGGCTAAGCATAGTTTGCATAATATTTTTAACTGTATTTTAGAAGCAGGTGATGAGGCGATTTTCTTTGCACCGTATTGGGTATCATATCCAGATATGATAGCACTTACAGGAGCAAAACCAGTAGTTGTCGAAACTAAGTTTGAGAATAACTTTGAGATAGATGTTACAGACTTAGAAAAACATATTACAGCAAAAACTAAAGCTGTGATTATCAACTCACCTAATAATCCTACCGGTTTGATCTACTCTAAAAAATGTATCGAAGATTTAGCAAATTTACTTAGAAAGTATCCAAATATTTGGATTATTGGTGATGATATTTATGACCAACTTTACTTTAAGGATAGAGTTACATTGATAACTGAAGTAGCACCTGATTTAGCTGATAGATATGTGATCGCTAGTGGTGTGTCAAAAAACTTTGCGATGACTGGTTGGCGTGTGGGTTTTACAATAGCGCCAAAGCTTTTAAATGATGCACTGAAAAAATTCCAGTCACAATCTGCTACTTGTGCTTGCTCGATATCACAATATGCTGCAATTACTGCTATGAATATGCCAGCACAAGATTTACAGTATTTTGTTGAATCTTACAAGCAAAAAGCACAATTCGTTACTAAGTATCTAGAAGCTATGCCATATGTTGATGTAAAGAGTGCTGAAGGTACTTTTTATCTTTTTCCAGATCTTAGAAAATTACTTGAGCATACTAATTTTAGTACTGATGTCGAGCTATGTAACGCACTACTTAGAGAAGAGTATGTAGCGATGATGCCTGGTGTGGCATTTGGTTTATCAGGTTTTGCTAGGATAAGTTGTGCTAATGAAATGCCAGAGCTTGAAGAGGCTATGACTAGAGTAGCCAGATTTATTAATAAGCATGTTTCAACAAAGTAATACATTCTCGTTGCTTACTATGTAAGCTATAAATTTATTAAATACAAAAAATATTTTCGACACTAAATTAGATAGCTGCTACAATCTATAATTATTTCTCTTATGATTTTTTTATGAAAAAATGTGGCTACATTTCAATTATAGGTAGACCTAATGTCGGTAAATCTACTTTGTTAAATAATATACTTAAATATAAAGTAAGTATCACTTCACGTAAACCTCAGACAACTAGACATCAAATTACAGGTATTAAGACGCTTGGTGATACTCAGTTTATCTATGTTGATACTCCAGGTATACATATCAAAGAACCTAAAGCTATAAATAAATTTATGAATAAAGCAGCAACAACAATGTTTAAAGATGTTGATGTAATTTTATTTGTAGTTGAGATGGGTAAATGGACAGAGCTAGAGGATAATATTGTTGAGAAATTAAAGCACTCAGAAATTCCGATATTTTTAGTTGTTAACAAGGTTGATAAGAAAAAATCATTAGAAGCAGCGATGTTTATCGAATCTATTAAAGAAAAGCTAAGTTTTTATGATGTGATTTATGTATCAGCTAAGCAGGGACACAACATCAATGAGCTAGAATCAAGAATTGAAAAGCTTTTGCCAGAGTCTGAATATTTTTTCTATGAAGAAGATCAAATTACCGATAGAAGCATTAAATTCATGGTAGCTGAAATTATCCGTGAGAAGATTATGCGTACTATAGGTAGCGAGGTGCCATACCAAATAGCTGTAGAGATAGACAGCTATAAGGTTGATCAAGAAAAAAATATTGTCTATATCTATGCTAGTATACTTGTTGAGAGAGATAGTCAAAAAGGTATTGTGATAGGTGCTAAAGGAACCAAACTCAAAAAGATTGGTACAGACTCACGTATAGATATCGAAAGGTTAGTTGGTATGCAGGTTAACCTTAAAACTCATGTCAAAGTCAAAAGTGGCTGGTCAGATGATGATCGCGCGTTGAAGTCACTTGGCTATGATCTAATCTAAGTATAGTTTTATCTATGCAGCGACTTGAGCTTAAAGTATCGCCAAGATACCGCAATATTATTTATGCAAGTTTAGTGTTTATTAGTAGTTTTGTGATTGCTAGTTACTTTGGTAATACTATTATTGGTTATTTTGGGTTTTTGTTGATTCTAGTTTCGCTATTTTTTGTGATAATAGAAGGTAAGTTTTTTCTTGAGGCTATCATTATCCCGAATCAATTAGAGAGTACTTCACTAATATTTGTAATTAATGGTAGTGAAACTGATTTTTGGCTTATTAGGAAACATATTGTTATAAATGGCTGGATATTTTTATATGCTATTCAACAAGGCTCAAATAAAAAAGTAAAAATGTGGTTGCATAAATCTAATTTTAAACAGCAAAATGATATTAAAGTATTAGCAAGGTATATTTTATTTAACCAAAAATAATTAATCTTTGGTGTATTTCTAGGTATACTTTGACTAATACTTATTGAGAATATCCTGCTAATGTTAGATCAATTTAAAGCTAAAATAACAAATTTTTTAGCAAAGTCACAAATCATTGAAAATGAGTTATTAAGATATGCATATTCAACAGATGCTAGCTTATATAGGATGGTGCCAGAGCTTGTATTAATTGTCAAAAATGAAGACGAAGTTATAGAAGTTATTAAGTTAGCCAATCAATATGATGTCAAATTAACTTTTCGAACAGCAGGAACTAGTCTTTCCGGTCAAGCCGTGACTGATCAAGTCTTAGTAATGTTAGCAGCAGATGCTTGGTTGGATTATCAAATTATTGATAACGGTAACAAAATAAAGCTTGAGCCAAGTATAATTGGCGCATAGGCAAATAGTTATCTTAAGATATATAAGCGTAAGATTGGTCCTGATCCAGGTTCGATTAATAGTGCTAAAATAGGTGGGATTATCGCTAATAACTCAAGTGGGATGTGTTGTGGTACCGCCAAAAACTCCTATGCAACATTAGACTCAATGCGAGTGATTTTTGCCGATGGTAGTATTCTTGATACTTCTGATGATAATAACGTTGTCGATTTTAGAAAAAATAATAAGGACTTTATAAATACAATTTCAAATATTCGCCACCAAATAATCCAAAATCAAGAGTTAGTTGATTTTATCAAAAAGAAATTTGCAATAAAGAATACTAGTGGTTATAGTTTAAATGCTTTTTTGGACTTTACTGATCCTATCAAAATTATAGAAAGATTAATTATAGGTTCTGAAGGTACTCTTGGGTTTATTAGTAATGTTACACTAAATACGGTTCCTGACTATAAGTATAAAGCTTTAAATTTGATATATGGTCAGTTAGATAATTTAGTAAAATTAACAACAAAGCTGCAAGAATTTGAGCCTTCATCTGTTGAGTTGCTTGATTATTTATCGCTAAAATCAATATCTGGAGTAGCTGAGTTATAGCCTTTTTTGATAAGCCTTGAAGATACTAATATAGCAGCAATAATGGTTGAGTTTGCTGAAGATGATTATCAAAAGTTAGCAACCAAATTAAATGCTGTAAATCAATGTATTGATGCTGCAAGTATACTTTATCAAGTAGGCTTTAAAAGCTATGAGCAGCAAATGCAAACTCTATGGAAAGCACGTAATGGGGTGTTACCGACTATTGCAGCCCAGAGACCTAATAGTAGTAGCGTTTTGATTGAGGATATCGCTGTAAATATTCTGGATTTGCCTAATCTTATTAGTGATGTCAAAGAACTTTTTGTTAAGTATAACTATACAAATGCCGCTGTTTTTGGCCATGTACTAGCTTGGTAATATTCATTTTGTATTGACTCCTAATTTTAATGATAAAAACCAGCTTGTTGAATATGATCAATTTATGCATGAGCTTACTACCCTAGTAGCAAAAAAATATAATGGTTCTCTCAAAGCTGAGCATGGTAGCGGACGCAACATTTTGCCATTTGCAATAGTTGAGTGGGGTGAGAAATGTTGGGATATTATGTGGCAAATTAAAAATCTCTTTGATAACCAAAATATCTTAAATCCAGATGTTAAGCTTACTAAGGATACAAGTTTGCATACAAAAAATCTCAAAGAGCTAAATAGCGTTGATGATCAGATAGACAAATGTATGGAATGTGGTTATTGTGAGCCAGTGTGCCCATCGAGAAATCTTAGTCTAACGCCACGACAACGTAATACTGTTGCTCGTAAAATTGAAACTCTCGAAGGAGAACAAAAACAAAAATGGCTTAAAGATTATGATTATTATGGTATTCAAACATGTGCTACCACAAGTTTATGTAAGACGCGTTGTCCAGTAGATATTGATACAGGAGCATTTATTCTTAGTAAGAAAACCCATCAAGATAAGCGCGTTAATCACAGTAAAGCAATCAATATTGCCAAGCAAAAAGTTAGATTAGGAAATTTAACTGCGAATATTATCGGAAAACGCAATTTACATAATATCACTCAAACATTGCACAGTAAGTTTAAATCTATACCAGTTTATTTAGAAACTATGCCAAAAGTTCAGAATTCTAGCTTTGATAGTTCAAATTTTACTGCAAAACAAAAAGTACTACTAATGCCAGCATGTCCAAATAGAATCTTTGCTGGAAATAGAAAATATCCTAAATATCCAAGTCAGTTAATTATAGAAAAGCTTGGTTTTGAGGTTAATTATCCTGCAAATTTAAATAGTCAGTGCTGTGGACAAATGTACCATTCTCAATCAAATTATATTCAGCAACAAAACTCTCAACTTCAGCTGCAACAAAGTATCATTATCATAGCTATAGTTATATTGTTACTGATAATAGTTCTTGTGCTAATTTTGCTAAAGATCAAAATCTTAGTATGACTAATATAAATAATTTAATTATCGATAACTTAGATAATCTAAAGTTAACTAAGAAGTTTAGTAAAATTGCTCTACATATAGATTGTTCTACGCGTAAGCAAAATATTGACAATAAATATATACAAGCATTATACAGATGTTGTGATGAAGTAGTGATCCCAGAGCAAATTTATTGTTGTGGTTTTGCTGGTGATAAAGGTTTTACGACACCTGAATTAAATGCTAGTAGTTTAGCTTCATTAAAACCACAAATTAAAGATTGTCAAATCGGTGTTAGTTTTAATCGTAGCTGCCAGATTGGGCTGTCCTATTATGGTCAATTAGAATATATCTCTTTTACAGAGTTATTATTAGAGTGTTTAGAATAGTAAAAAGTGTATTAGCAGATTTGAGATTACACGAAAATTTTCCATAATTTTATTTTTATTTATCTGCTATAGAAAATTCATATTATCTCATGTATTCACATATAATAAATTTTATAATCCATAAATTTATCGGTAAGTTTATCGTATTAGTAAGCTCTATGCCCAACATTTTTATTCTAAGCGGAGGGATAATAAACATGACTAACAAGAAATTGATCGCAAAAGCAGAGAAATCGGAATTCGCTCCTATAGCACCATGTCCGCCTATCAAACCTTGGTCACCCCCATACCTTGAGGTTCAACACAATCCATCCATGGAACTCGCTGGCAAGGTGAGAGCAAACTTTGAGAGTGGTCCGAATTTTGGTCCGAGCTAAGATGAAAATTAGCAAACAAACGAAAAATTTAGATATAAATTTGTAGAAATTATAGAAGTATCTGACCTTACCCTGATTATTTGATAATTACTTCTAAAATATTTATTTCCAAATCCTTACCAACTCTTTAATATTTAAGCTAAGTAGTAATTACTCATAAAGAGGATTGTTTTTTTAAGAATTATCTTTTATTAAGCTGATCAAAAATATCCTGAGACACTTTCTCAACAGCTTGATCGCCGTTTATCTTAATATATTTTGGTATTTTAGTGTTCGTTGATGAGAAATTTCTGTAAAAATCGATTAACTTGGCGGTTTGAGCATGGTATACAGATAGTCTTTGTTTAACTGTGTCTTCATTGTCATCTGTACGAGTTATTAGTGGTTCACCGGTTACATCATCTTTGTCGGCTACTTTAGGTGGGTTAAATTTAGTGTGATAAGTTCTACCAGATGCTGGATGTATTCTCCTACCTGTAATTCTCTCTATAAGAAGGTTATCAGCCACATCTACCTCAACTATATAGTCAATATTTACACCTAACTTGTCTAATTCTTGTGCTTGTGGAATAGTTCTAGGGACACCATCTAATAAAAAGCCATTGTTACAATCATTTTTTGAAATTCTATCTTTGACAATTTTGATAATAAACTCATCTGAAACTAACTCTCCAGCATCAAGAACTTTTTTTAATTCTTGACCAAGTGCCGAACCTGATTTTATAGTTTCTCTTATCATATCTCCAGTAGAAATATGAGCGATATTATATTTTTGTTCAATTATCTTTGCTTGAGTTCCTTTACCGGCTCCAGGTGCTCCTAAAAGTATTATACGCATTGTTAATTAACCTTAACGTTTTAAAACTACAGTTTACTTAATGTGGATTTAATTATAAAATAAACAAACTTATATATCTAGAAATAGAGTACCTAATTTTAAGCTGTAACTTATAAGAAGAGTTTTATGATATCATTGTTACTTGAGAAAAGGTGCAAACAAGCACAAAAAACAGTTTTAGGCATTGAGTATGATAAACACTCACTTGCTGCTGTTAAGCTTAATAAAAAAGGTAACAAATACTCATTAGTGTGTTGTGGTAGCGATGTTTTTCCAGCTGAAGCGTATTTTGAAGGTGAGTTGACAACAGAGTATGTAGGCGGTGTGGTTGCTGATATCATCAAAGAAAATAAGCTAGGACGTTTTGTAAAGCTAGGTTTTACAAGTTATAACGAGATAGATGTCGCAAAAGAGCAAATTATTTGTGATAAAAGAGCTCTCGAAATAATTGAAAAAGAAGGTATACATTTTTATATCAGAGAGAATTTCCTAAAAAAGCGTTTTCCAGAAAATTATGTTAATGTGGCTTATGATTATTATGATGAGTTAGAAGAAAAAGGAACTTTAAATGTCTACTACATATCTGATAATGACAGAGTTAAGCAATTCTATGCCATAGCCAATAAAACTAAAAGAGCATTATCTGTATGTACACTGGATAAATTAGCTATTAGTAGTTTTGTTTCAGAACTTTTTTTATCAGAGATTTCCCAGTATTCTAGCGACAGTATATTTTTAGGATTATATTCAGATAAAATATCGGTATATAGTTTCTCGCCGCAGGGTGAGTTAAAAAACTATGAGTCTGTCAAAATATTTGATGCAAATATTACTAGTGTTAGTTATGTAGATGAGGTTATACAACTGCTACTAAGATTTATGGATTTTATGTCATTAGATTTTGGTGCTAATGATTTTGATAGTTTTGATCAGATTCAAGATAATAATGTTTATATCTATGGTATCAAACAGGATTTTGAGAATATTTTTGTATCGATAAAAGAATTATCACAAAAAAGTTGTAAAATACTCAATCCATTTGTAAATATTGATATTGAGAAATATGGTGATATAGAGAAACCTTATCGTTATGTTTTGCCTATAGCAATAGCTATGAGAGAGGCATTGTGATATGAAAGATCTTAATTTTATACGCGGTAGATGGCGAAAAAAACAACTAACATACCTTGGCATAGATCTTGGCTTTATGGCTTTAGTTGCTTTTATATCAATGTTTGTTTTGTCGATAATATTTTCTTGGTCTAGTGAAGAGGATATGAAGGTTGAAAATTATATACAAACGCAAATCACTAAACTTAATAGTCAAGTAGCTGAGTACGCAGCAGTCAAAACGCAAAGAGACAAGCTATTGGATATGTCAACAGACTTGGCAAATATTAAAGCTAGTCAGTACTATATCTTACTAGGCATAGAAAAAATTTCACGCGCGATTACGGATCAGCTTTATATCACGAATATTAACTATGTATATAGTTCTGATACGCTGATTCTTACTGGAGAAGTTAAAGATTTAAAACTTCTTTCAATATTTATGAAGAATCTAGAAATAGAATTTAGAGTAAAAAAAGTCGAACTTAAAAATTTAGGTTCAGAGAAAAATGGTCAAAGAAGTTTCTCTTTAGAATTTAAATTTGGAGAGGGTAACGCATTTAAGGGAGAGAGTGTTAAATGGTAGATAAAATCCAGAGCTTTTTATCTAGTAAGCACATCAATAAGATTATAAATGCACCCATAAAGATTAGACTACCAATAATGATTGCGGTATTTGGATTATTTATATTTGTTTTTTATGGGCTATTAGTAAGCCCTGTTCTTTCAAAAGCCAATCAAGTTCAAAATCATATTCAGTCAATGGAAGCACAGATCCCAAGACTTGTAAAAAAAGAAAAAGATTTAGCAGCATTAAAAGAACAAGTTAAAATGCTAGAGCAGCATAACACTGAAGAGAGATTTAGTATTCCTGAGCGCCACTCGATACCTATATTCCTATCAGCTCTTAATGAAGCTATTAGTAGTTCAGGTATAACGATTATAGACTTATCGCCAGCTGGCGTTGAAAAAAATAAATATTTAGACTTATATGCTTTAGATTTTAAAGCGAAATTATCTGGTAACTTCTCGCAATTAATCAAGCTTTTCGTTGTTTTAATTGATATGAAAGATATTGCTGTTATCACCAATATAAATATTAAAAAAGAGTCTGATGATAAATTAGTTACAGAACTAAACTTACAGACCTATTCGCGTCAAGGAGTGGGGGTTTAGTTTAGATGATAAAAAACAAAAAGTTTAAAAAAATATTTTTTATAATTTTAATTGGTAGTTATAATTTAGCTTTTGCTAGTTATGAGTCAAGAATAAATGAGGTAAATCAGTTGATTCAAGCAAATATGAAAAGTGTCAAAAGTACAGAAAAGCTTGATATTCCTGAGTATAAGGGTGATACATTAACTTTTGAAAGATTATCAAAAATCCGTAACGTTTTTAATATGGATCACTATCTACCATTTGAAAAGAAAGCGCCAATTATTAGATCACAACAAAATAAAAATATTGTTAAGTTAAAACCAATAGTGATTACACCAGAGCTACAAAAGATTATGGACGCTAAAGCTACTAGTTTACAGCGTTATCCATTGGATTCTTTTAAGTTCAAGGGGGTGGTATATCAAAATAATCAAAAATGGGGTGTTGTTGAAAACTCAATGGAAAATAAACCAATGTATCTGAAAAAAGGTGAGCTAGTAGGCCAAAATTATGGTCAGGTAGAAGATGTAACCAAAGAAGGTATTGTTATTGATGAGTGGAAGAAGGATGACCTCAAGAGAGTCTGGGAAAAGATTCAAACTGTTATACATTAGTAAGGTAAAGTGATGTTTTTTGCAAAAAAGAAGTTATTAGTTGTTCTAACAATATTGGGTGGTATTCTAGGTTATGATGTCTCGGTAGCTGATACTAAAGAATCTCAAGTATCTAATCAGCCGCAAACTTCAGAGCAGCCTGTAGCCAAAATTGTTGGTCGAGAGGAAAATAAAGATAAAGTTACTGATAAACATATCAAAGATCTTGAATTTCATCGTAGTTTAAATGGTAGTGCTGTTTTTGAAGTTGCTTTTGAGGAGAATATAAGTAATTTTTCGGGCTATAAAACTAAGCTGTCACAAGATGGCTATACACTGACAATAACTTTTAATGATACCACTATATCGGATAAGTGGGTTAGTAATATTGATACTAAAGTTTTTAACACTATAGTTGATTCGATCAAGATTTTTAAAGAAGGTGAAAGTGTCGTTTTTGTAATTCATTCTCTTGATAGAATTTCTCTAAGTGACTTCAAAGAAGGTAATATATTTAAGTTTAAAATTGATAGACGCAACAGCCGTGTTGAAGGATTTAATGTTAATGAGCCAATTTCAATATCTTTCAAAGATGCTCCAGTGCAGACTGTATTACAGGTGTTATCTGAATTTGCTGGTCTAAATCTAGTGGTTAGTAGTAGTGTGCGTGGTAATATTTCTATTGATCTAAAAAATGTGCCTTGGAATGAGGTGATGAATATTGTATTAGTCAGTAAAGGTCTAGCTACAAAAAAAATGAGTAGTATATTATATGTAGCTACTGCCGCTGAAATTGCAGCTCAAGAGCAGTTAGAGTTACAAACAAAACGTTCATTGGAAAATAATGCTACCTTGGTGACAGAATTTATACCATTAAACTATACTACTGCTCAGGCTGCACAAACGGTTATTACTTCAATGGCAAAACAAAATGGTGGTATTATGTCACCCCGAGGTAGTATTACTGCGGATGCACGTACAAATACTTTAATAGTAACAGATACCAAAGAAAAATTGCAGCGTATCAAAGAGGTTGTTAATGAGATTGATATTCCAAATGATCAAGTTTTGATAGAAGCTAGAATAGTCGAAGTACTTAGAACAAGTGCACTTGAACTTGGCTTTAACTATGGTGTTGTTGATCCTTCTGGTAGAGTTAACATAGGTCTAGATACTTTTAATAGTAATCCTAATCCTGCTCCAGGACCAACTCCAACCCCAGTAGATACTTTTGTTGGGACAACAGCAAAGCTAGCGTATACTATAGCTGGAGGAGTAAGGCTTGAGATGGAAGTCAGAGCTCTTGAGAGTGAGTCACTAGCAGAAGAAGTGGCATCTCCACACCTAGTAGTTGCAAATAACCAAGTAGCATTTATCAAAGATGGTGAAGATGTACCATATAACCAAGCAACAGCTTCTGGTGCCGCAGCTGTTGCTTTCCAAGAGGCGGTTTTAGAATTACAAGTTACGCCACAAATTGCTCCTGATGGTAATATTATTATGGATATTCTTGTTACTAAAAACTCAGTAGGAGCTTCTCCTGGTAAAACCCCACAAGGAGGTGATTTGCCACCAATTATCAAAAAGAGAGAGATAACCACCAAAGTTATGACCAAAGATGGTGATACTGTCGTAATTGGTGGGATATACCAAAAAACCCAAAAAGAAGAGCGTAATAAAATCCCATTCTTAGGTGATATTCCTTATTTGGGTTATCTATTTAGTTATACGAAAATTACTGATCAGGATTCTGAGTTGTTAATTTTTATAACTCCAAAAATCATTGAGTCAAGAGTCCAAAAATGATAGCAGATAATAGTTGCAAAAATATCAATATTTAGGTATCTTATAGCCTATAATTTTTTATGTACAAGGGGTGATTAGTAACTAACTATCACGGTGTGTAATCAACTTACAATTTCGAGTCAAAAATGATAAGAACAAAAAATATTTTCTTAATTGGTCCAGTTGGTGCTGGAAAATCTACTATTGGTAAGCAGTTAGCAAAACAGTTAAAGTTAGAATTTATCGATTCTGATGATGTTATTGAAAAAAAATGCGGCGTTGATATTAACTGGATCTTTGATCTAGAAGGTGAAGAAGGTTTTAGAAAGCGTGAAAGAGAAGTAATTGCTGAGATTTTAGCTGAAAAACAAAATATAGTTTTAGCTACCGGTGGTGGTGCTATACTTGATCCAGAAACTAGATCACTACTGTCATCACGAGGTAAGGTTGTCTACCTTGAGGCAACAATTGAGCAACAGCTTGAGAGAACTTCTAAAGATACTAAAAGACCATTATTAAGAGTTGATGATAAAAGACCAGTTCTTGAGCAGTTAATGGCTGAAAGAGAGCCATTATATAGAAGTATCGCTGATGTGGTTGTGGAAACTAATGGTGCAACAGTTAAAAATATTGTGAATAAAATATCGACATTTTTAGTAGAAGAAACTATCCTGTGATTAGTAAGTTATCAGTAAATCCTACTTTTAGTCCTAGTTATAATATTATTGTTGACTCAGTGTTAGATTTTTCACATATCCTTGAGTATGTAACTAACAAGCAAGTCTTAGTTGTTACAAATACTACTGTAGCAAAATTATATTTGACTAAGTTTTTAGCAGCTTTAGTAGATGATTTAGATGTCAGAACTTGTATTTTAGAAGATGGTGAGCAATATAAATCACAACAGAGTTTAGATAAGATATTATCAACCTTACTTGAGAATCATTTCACGCGCAACTCAACAGTTTTAGTTGCTTTGGGTGGAGGCGTGATAGGTGATATTACAGGCTTTGCTGCTGCGATATATCAGCGTGGTATTGATTTTATTCAAATACCAACAACATTACTTTCTCAAGTTGACTCATCAGTAGGCGGTAAGACTGCTATAAATCATCAGCTTGGTAAAAATATGATTGGAGCTTTTTACCAACCAAAAGTTGTTTATACATCTATAGAGTTTTATAAAACTTTGTCGCAGCGAGAATATATTGCTGGTATGGCTGAGGTTGTCAAATATGCTTTTATCTCAAAAGATTTTTATCTTTGGCTTGATTCAAATAGAGACAAAATCTTGGCAAAAGATAGCGTTACCTTGATAGAGATGGTAAAAAGAAGTTGTCAGATTAAAGCTCAAGTCGTTGCTATGGATGAAAAAGAGCTAACTGGGGCTAGAGCTATTTTGAATTTTGGTCATACATTTGGCCATGCTATAGAGAAGTGTCAAAATTACCGAGGTTTAAAGCATGGTGAGGCTGTTGGTGTTGGTATGGCACAAGCTATAGACTTTTCTCATTACCTTGGCTTAATCTCACAACAACAGGCAAAAGATTTTAATGATTTTATAGTTAGCTTTGGAATATCTATTGATTTTCCTAATGATATTTGTCAAAAAGAGTTTTTAGAGGCAATGCTTTTAGATAAGAAAAATAGTAATAAAGAGCTAAAATTTATCCTTATAGAAAATATAGGAAGTTTAAGCTTACAAAAGCAATCTAAAAATGAATTAGAACAATTTTTAGACATTTCAAGATAGTTAGAACTCGACTATATGATATTATAAATATACATATGACTCAAAAATCTCTATATTATGAAAAATAAAATTTCAATAATAGGAATGTTATTACTCTCACTATTAGGCGTTTCTTATGCAAATTATTCTGTTTTAGATGATAAGGGTAAAATTATATCAGATTGTAGTAATTTATAAATAGAAAGAGACAATCAAGATAGATTCTCTAGAGCTGTCTTCTCAGGATGTAGAAGTAAGCAAGTATTCTCTTATACTGGAGATTTTATATACATAGAAAGATAAATATTAGCGATTTTAACGCTAATCGAAATAAAATGGTTATTTGAGATATTTAAACTTATTATTTAATTAGCTTTCATTATCGATCAAGCTTCGATTAGCTTTTTTCAGTTCATTTCTATAATAGTCTAGATTCTTTGCAGACTCAACTTTTAGGTCTTTGATTTGTTGAGTTAGAAAAGTGATTTGGCTTTCTAAACTTTCTTTCAGATCAGATATTCGTTGTTTAGCTTGCTCTTGGACAAGGTCACAATATGACTTAGCATCTTTAGCTAACCTCTCAGCAGTTTCATGGCGAATACTTTCTTTAACTAATGCGGAATATAATTTTTTGATTTTAATATTATCATCAGACTCATTGAGAAGAGTTGACCATTCATCTGAGATGTTGCTGAATAAATCTAGTTCATCAATATCTTGAAGTATTTTTATAACATTTTGACTAATAGCCATTAGATTTTAATCCTTATAATATTTTTTGTTTGAAAAAATTATTTTAGGTAAGTAATAGTGTTATGAATAAACCTATAAATTCTAATGCAAATGATACCGGATTGTTTGGCTAATTAAAAGAGTATTTTTTGAAATAATTTATATAACTATATTGGTTGTCTTAAGCGTATAGTATAAACTAGTGTAATCCATATATTTATATTTCTATTAAATATGCTAATAAAAAATAATGATCTTATATTTAGTTCAGTTGATAAGATAAAGTACTCTGCGCGCAGAGGTATGCTAGAGCTTGATATAATTTTAGCGCCATATTTAAATAATTGTTATATGCATGAAGATCTTGCTAATAAAAAGCTTTTTGTTGAGTTTTTGACTAGTGAAGATAGTGATATGTTTGATTGGCTTTTTAAGGGAGTTACTCCGCCACAAAGATATCAACAACTTATAGACAAAATTATCAAAGAAAAGAAAAAATTTAATCAAACTAAATTAAAGTAGCTAAAAGGTGTGTTATATGAATGACTTACTAAATCACTCAGGAGAATATCCTATTTCTAAAGAAATAATGAATATATCTAAATATTGGCTTATCGATGAAAAAGAAGCAATGACAAAGCTTGTTGAAAAAGCTCATATGTCAAGCGTTCAAAAGGCACAAGTTAGAGAAAGGGCTTATGGCTTAGTAGAAAAAGTCAGAAAGAATAGACTCAAAAAGTCTGGCATTGATGCGTTTATGATCGAGTATGACTTATCATCAGAAGAAGGGATAGTGCTGATGTGTTTAGCTGAAGCGCTGCTAAGAGTACCTGATAAATATACTATTGATCTGCTTATCAAAGATAAGCTTACAAGTGCTGCGTGGAAAAACCATGTTGGTATGGAAAAGCATCTATTTGTTAATGCTGCTACATGGAGTTTGATGTTAACTGGTAAAATTCTTAAAGATCCGCATCGTTCTTATAGAAAAGTTTTTCAAAATTTTCTTAAAAAAACTAGTGAGCCAGTAATTCGTCAAGCAATGAAACAAGCAATGAAAATTGTTGGTAAGCAATATGTACTTGGTGAAACTATCGAAGAAGCTCTAAAGGTATCAGAAGCCAAAGTAGCCAGAGGCTATAGCTATTCTTATGATATGCTTGGTGAAGCTGCAATGACAATGGATGATGCTGAGTACTATTATAGTCAGTATCTTCATGCAATACATGAGTTAGCTAAGTATGCTACAAATACGGAAATCAAAAAAAATCCAGGAATTTCTATCAAATTATCTGCTTTACATCCACGCTATGAGGTTGCAAAGCACCAAAGAGTTCATACAGAATTATATCCAAAACTGCTTAAGCTTACGCAATTAGCAAAAGATTATAATGTTGGGATGAATATCGATGCTGAAGAAACAGAAAGATTACAAATATCATTAGAACTAGTAGAAAGACTAGCTCATGAGCCATCTTTAGAAGGTTTTAATGGTATTGGTATTGTTGTTCAGGCATACCAAAAAAGAGCTCCTTATGTATTAGATTATTTAGCAAATCTTGCTAAGAAAACTAATAGAAGATTTATGATCCGCTTAGTTAAGGGGGCGTATTGGGATGCCGAAATTAAGCATGCGCAAGAGCAAGGTTTAGCAGGTTATCCAGTATTTACGCGTAAATATCACACAGACGTCTCATATCAGGCTTGTGTTAAACAGCTTTTTGAGAATCATCAATATATCTATCCTCAGTTTGCAACGCATAATGCTCAGACTGTCGCTGTAGTATTTGAGTTAGCTAATGGTAATAGAGATTTTGAATTTCAGTGTTTACATGGTATGGGCGATGCGCTATATGACAATGTCGTTGGTAAAGAAGGCTATGAAGATATTCCATGTAGAATATATGCACCAGTTGGTGGTCATAAGCATCTTTTAGCATATCTAGTAAGAAGACTGCTAGAAAATGGTGCTAATAGCTCATTCGTAAATAGAATAGTAGACGAGAATCTACCTATTGAAGAATTAATAGAGGATCCTGTTAAAAAAGCTATCGATCATGGTTGTGGTCAGCATCCTAATATTCCTTATCCAAAAGATATAGTCTCACCAAGATTAAATTCACAAGGTCATAATACTAATGATTTTGCTGTTTTGGCTGATATGTATAAGCAAATAGAAAAATATACGCACAAAAATACATATAAAGCAAAACCGATAGTTTCTGGTATTGATCTTGATAAAACAATTACTGAAAGTGTTATAAATCCAAATACTAATGAAGTCATCGGTAGCGTAATCAATGCTGATGCTAAAATTGCTAAAAGAGCACTAAAAAATGCTCAAAGTGCATTTGAAGAGTGGAGTAATACACCAGCAACAAAAAGAGCAGATATTCTAGAGAAATTTGCTGATCTTTTAGAACAAGATACTAATAAATTTATTGCTATAGCAATGATTGAAGCTGGTAAAACCTTGGCTAATGCTATAGATGAGGTTAGAGAGGCTGTAGATTTTTGTCGTTATTATGCTGCACAAGCTAGAAAAGAATTTAATGGTCCTATTGAATTGCCAGCTTTATCAGATCATCTTAAGCAGATAGAGTTTACCGGTCGCGGAGCTATGGTATGTATTAGCCCTTGGAATTTCCCATTGGCAATATTCTTAGGACAGATAACAGCTGTTTTAGCAGCTGGTAATACAGTAGTTGCTAAACCAGCAGAGCAGACGCCAATAATAGCTTATAAGGCTGTTAAGCTTTTATTTAAAGCTGGTTTACCTAAAAATGTTTTACAATTTACGCCTGGTGATGGTGCAACAGTTGGTAGTGCTCTGGTTAAGAGCCCAGTATGTAAAGGTGTGATTTTCACAGGCTCTACAGAGGTTGCAGCTATTATAAATCAGACTTTGGCAAACAAATCTAGTGAAATAGTACTATTTATTGCTGAGACAGGTGGACAAAACGCTATGATTGTTGACTCATCATCGCTTCCTGAGCAGGTTACCGCAGATGTGATACGTTCAGCTTTTGATAGCGCGGGACAACGCTGTTCAGCATTACGTATCTTATGTCTTCAAGAAGATATCGCTGATAACTATATTAAGATGATAGTTGGCGCAATGAAAGAACTTAAAATAGGCGATTCTAAATATATTGATACTGATGTTGGTCCTGTGATCGATAAAGAGGCTGCTGATAATCTAAATGCGTATATTGAAGAGAAAAAAAGCCAGTTTAAGCTTATATATCAAGCTCAACCTAACCAAGATACACAAAAGGGCACATTTGTGATGCCTACTGCTTTTGAGATAGATAAAATATCTGATTTGGGTAGAGAGCAGTTTGGTCCAATTTTACATATCTTGCGCTTTAAGGCTAATCAACTAGATAAGCTTATCAACGACATCAATGCTACAGGATATGGTCTAACAGCCGGTGTGCATAGTCGAATTAATGAAGTGATGAACTATGTTAAAAATAACCTTAAAGCTGGTAATATCTATGTAAATAGGAATATTGTTGGTGCTGTTGTTGGTGTCCAACCATTTGGTGGTCAAGGCAAATCTGGAACAGGTCCTAAAGCTGGCGGCCCTTATTATATGCATCGTTTAGCTAATGAAAAATTATCAGGAGTAGGTGCCGTTGAAGAGATCTACAATCCTGAAAAAATAGCTGAAGATGAAAAGCAGACTAACAAGCTTATCAAAGATAAATATACTATCACAAATATTGTTGCTGGTGAGAAAGCTAAAAAAGATAAATATACTAATCTTAAAGCAGCAAATGGTAAAACGATTGGTAAGAAATATGTAGCTTCTGTGAATACTGTAGATAATGCTATAGAAATTGCTAGTAAAGAGGTAGAGATATGGAATCATGTTAATGCTGAACAAAGAGCTGCCACTATTGAGAAATTCTTAGAACTATTAGAGAAAGAGCGTCATTTGATAGCTTCATCTCTTGTAGTGGAGTCAAATATTTCAGTTGAGGATGCTCATATCCAAATAGATAAAACTATTCAGCAGGTGGCATACTATTGCCTACAAGCTAAAAAAGAGTTTGCTCATCCACAACTTTTACCTGGACCTACAGGAGAGATTGATGAGTTAAGCTTAAAAGGTCGAGGTGTTGTAGTAAGTATGTGTTCAAGTTCTGATTTACTGATCAGATTTGTTGGTCAAACTGCTGCGGCTTTACTAGCGGGTAATACTGTAGTAGCTAAGCCAGCATATACCGGTAATTTAACTGCTTATAATATTGTTAAATTAATGTTAAAAGCGGGAATAGACTCTAAAGTACTTCATCTAGTGTTGTCAGATGATGAAGAGATAACATCAGCTTTATTATTTAATAGTAAGGTTGCACTAGTTGCCTTCTCTGGTAGTGTTTCTGCGGTTAAACAGGTTCATCAGGCTTTAGTATTACGTAGAGGTGCGATTATACCTTTTGTTGCTGAGAGTGTTGCTAAAAATGGCAAATGTACAAGCTTAGCAATAGAAACAGCTTCACCATTGTATTTACGCAGGTTTGTAGTTGAAAAAACCGTAAGTGTTGATACAACTGCCTCTGGTGGTAATGCTTCTTTAATGAGCCTAGAAGAATAAAAAATATTGCAAACTTATTTTCTTGATGATAATTTAAATCTTAGATTATTAACTTTCTACTAACTTTATAGGTTAGTCATTATCAAATAATCACAGTGAAAGCAAAGTTATAATTACCTCTGCTTTCATCTAACTTAAAAATTAATATAAGGAAAGAATATGAGTAATAATGTATCTGTAAAAAAGATGTCGTTGTTTAGTGCCATATTGATTGGCACTACTTGTATGGTTGGCTCTGGCTGGCTATTTAGTGCTCAGCTTACAGCTAAAAATGCCGGCAACTGGGCTTTTTTAGCATGGATTTTAGCTGCGCTAATTGTTGTGATGATTGCTCTATGTTTAGGGAAAGTAGTATCTTTGTATCCTGTTAGAGGAGCTACAACTAGATCTAGTGCAATATCACATAATAGTATTTTTGCAATGCCATTTGCTTTTGCAAACTGGTTTGGTATTGTCGTAGTTATTTCATCTGAAGCATTAGCAACTACTCAGTATCTATCAGGCGTTAAGTCTATGCAATGGCTTATGAGTGATGGTGTTCTGACTACAGCTGGAACAGCTTTTGCACTATTTGTGTTATTTGTATATCTAGTGATTAATTTTTATGGTGTGAAGGTTTTGGCTAAGGTAAATAACGCTATAACTGTTTTTAAGATGGCGGTACCGTTTATTATTGTTATAATATTTATAACTTATGATTTTATGCATAGTTCTGACCATGTAAGCATGTTTTCAGAAGATATTCCTAATAACTCTCAATTTGGATTTAGTTCAGCATTGACAGCAATTGTTGCGGGTGGTTTGATCTACACTTTCAATGGTTTTCAGACTGTTGTTGCTTATGCAAGTGAAGTTAAGAATCCTGGTAGAAATATTCCTTTAGCAATTATTTTAGCGTTATTGATAGTTTTAGTTTTATATCTAGGCTTACAGTACGCGTTTATGCAGGCAGTTCCTCATCAATACCTATTAGATAAAGGTGGTTGGGCAGGTCTTGATTTTGACTCTCCATTATTACAAATAGCAACTCTTTTAGGACTTGGTTATATATCTTTTTTACTTATAGTTGATAGTGTCATTAGTCCATCAGCTACAGGTTATACATATCTAGGAGCTTCTTCGAGAATGCTCTATGCGATGTCTTCAGAGGGGCAGATGCCAAGATATTTTGCTAAGATTACTCCAATAGTAAATATCTCGCGTAGATCTTTATTAGCGAATTTTATTTTATCGGTTATATTTTTGTTTTTCTCAGATAACTGGACAGGTCTAATGCTTGTTGTGACAGGTTTTCATATTATTGGATATATGGCTGCTCCTGTGAGTATGGGAGCTTTAGCACCACGTACAAGGCTATTTGGTTTAGTTGTATTTGTAGTTCTGACATTATTACTTAATACTGTAGAAATTCAGACTCAGATAAACATGAGTGTGATTCTTATTGTTTTAATGACTATATATGCAAGTCTTGAGTTTAGAAGAATAGGTATTAAGAATCTTTTAATGCTTATATTACCGTTTATAATTTTTGTTTGTTTAACTACGCCTATAACAAATTATTTTGCTGATGCAATCGTAGGTGTGATATTTTACTGGTTTGTTACAGATAAGCGTTATGTCGCATTCTGTAGATCTACAGCAAATGAGAAAAATATTATTGTCGATTAATCGCTTATTAACTATAGTCTTTGAGATTTTATATATCTATAATACAACTCTAATATTACCAAGTTCTACCAAATAATGAAAAGTACAAAATGGATTTTAGTTATTCTCTGTTTAGGATATTTTATAGATTTCTATGATCTGACCGTATTTAGTGTCTCTTATGTAGATTTATTAAAACAGCAGTTTGGAATATTTGATTCTACTAAAATCCAACAAACATATTATTTGATAAATAATATTCAAATGGTTGGTATCTTAGTTGGGGCAATATTTTTTGGTATCTTAGCTGATAAATTTGGGCGTATTACTGTCATAAAATATAGTATATTACTTTATTCTTTGACTACTTTATTGTGTATATTTGTAAATAATATTTACATCTTTATGTTATTAAGATTTTTGGCATATCTTGCATTGGCGAGTGAGTTTGCTGTTTCAAGTGTCTTAATAGTCGAGTTTTTTCCACCTAAATTAGCAGCTTGGGGAATGAGTCTTTTATACATATTGGGTGTTTTAGGTGGTATGTTTGCGACTTTTTTAGGTGTATTTTCTTACAAAATTATGTTTATTTTTGGGGGATTTGCTGGTTTGGGTATATATGCTTTTAGAAGAGTTCTTGAAGAGTCGCCATACTTTATTGAGTTGTATACATCAGATAGATTTAAAAATGCTGGAAGTATAGTTTTTCTACTTAGAAACTATAGTAAACCATTGATATTAAACTTTTTAATTACACTACCTTACTTCTTTGTAATCACAGTAATGTTAGCTCTGGTTAAGTTTATTGCTACAGATATTGATTTTGCTAGTTTAGTGAAGATGTTTTTATTTGGTTTTTTTGTAGGAAATATTATTAGTTGTATTTTTAGTGGTATTTACAATCAGTATTTTAAGTCACCAAATTTATTTTTTATCGGTAATATTATTATATTTCTAACAAGTATTTTTACATATAGATATATATCGAGTAATTTCATTTTCTTATATGGAATATTTATTGGCTTAATCGGTGGTGGTTATAATATAATGTGGGCTCAATATGCGGCTACTGAGTTTCCAACAGAAGTTCGTTCATTAGCTTGTAACATGATATTTGCTTTAGGTCGTACAAGTAGTATTTTTTTTGGGATTATTTTTGCTTATTGGATTACCAATGAAAGCTCATTTAGAATGAATGTGAATATCTTAGCTGTAGTAGTTGCTATTATGGTCTTACTAATAATCATGTTTTATAAAAGAGAGAAGATATTAAATAAATAGAGATTAATATTTATGAGTAATAAGATTTTATTTGGGATCACTGGCAGTGTATCAGCTTTTAAAACTATAAATTTGATAAGACTTTTTATTAAAAGTGGTGTTGAATGTAGAGCTATAGTTACTAAAGGTGCACAGCAGTTTATAAAGCCTGAACTTTTAGTAGCTTTAGGCTGTGATGTTTATACTGATGAAAAACTAGATATGTTATCTTATCAGCAAAGTATGGCACATATAAATTTATCACGTTGGGCTGATAAGATATTTATAGTTCCTGCTTCAGCAAATACTATTGCAAAATTAGCTTATGGTTTAGCAGATGATTTATTAAGTCAAACAATATTAGCTAATGATGATAATTCTAAGGTATATATAGCTCCTGCTATGAATGTAAATATGTGGCAAAACCAACTTACTCAAGATAATATTAATAAACTTCAAACTCTAGGATTTAATTTGATATTACCTGATAAAGGTCTTCAAGCTTGTGGAGATATTGGTAGTGGTAGATTACATGAGCCGGAAGTCTTGTTTGATTTATTGAGTGTTTCTCAAGATTTCAAAGCTAAAAAAGTAGTGATAACAGTAGGAGCAACTGTAGAAGATATTGATGGTGTTAGATATTTATCAAATTATAGCTCTGGTAAAATGGGCTTTGCTTTGGTAAGAGAGTTACTTGCAAGAGGAGCGAGTGTTGTAGTATTAAAAGCAAAAACTACAATAAGCTTTGATATTAAACATCCTAATTTAGAAATTATTAATACCAAAAGTGCTGATGATATGAACCAAGCAATGCTTGAAAAAGCTAAAGATAGTGATATTTTTATAGGCTGTGCTGCAGTTGCTGATTATAAGATCAAAAATAAATTTACTAATAAAATTAAAAAAACTGATGATACATTAACTTTAGAGTTTATAAAAAATCCTGATGTTTTAGCTAATTGTAAAAAAACATACCCAAATATCTTTGCTATAGGTTTTGCAGCAGAATCACAAAATATAGTAGATTATGCTCAGGCTAAACTTGTCAAAAAGAATCTAAATATGGTAGTTGCAAATTCAACTGAAGTATTTGGTAATGATAACTCAAGTGTAACAATATTATCTAAGCATCAAACTAAACAATATAACAATAAATCAAAGTCAGAAATAGCTAAGTTAATATTAGATTTTGCTAAGGAAATAATATGAGTATTAGAGAAGTTTGTATAGCTGGTAAATGTAATAAGCTGATAACTTTAAAAAATGATAATATTGAATTGATACTTTTGGATCAAGGAGCAACTGTTTTTTCACTTAAGACTAAAGATAAACATGGTAAGTTTGAGAATATAGTCTTACAGTATCACGATATAACAGAATATTATCATAATTCATCGTATTTTGGTGCAACCGTAGGTAGAGTAGCGGGTAGAATTAAGGATGCTAAGTTTTTGCTTGATGGTAAAACGTATTATTTAGAAAAGAACTACCAAGATAAACATACTTTACACGGTGGATTTAACGGTATCACATTACAAAAGTTTACTTTTGAATTTATAACATTTAATAGGGTTAGGTTTACAACAATACAAAAATCTGTAAATGACAAATTCCCAGCTGATGTTACTATTGGTGTAACCTATGAGCTCTTAGAAAATTCTATAGTTATCTATTTTGATGCTGTCCACAGCAGATACAATTTTAAACATCACTAATCATTGTTATTACAATCTATCAGGAGATTATAAGACAACAATAGTAGATCATCAACTTAAGGTACCTGCAACACAATTTGTCAACGTGGATGAAGATTTGATACCGATAGATATACAAGATTTACCTCAAGAAATGGATTTCAGACAAAAAACATATATTGGTGATAAGTTAAAATACCATAACTCTAAATATTTCCGTAATGGAGGTATTGATCATTGTTATAGTGCTTGAAGATAGTCATAGTGGCAGGAAGTTAAAGCTTTCAAGTTCATATCCAGCAATGCAGATTTATACTTGTAATGTTAGTAGTGGACAAACTCTCTCTAATGGTAAAATACTCAAACAATACGATGCAATATGTTTTGAGCCACAATATGTTGGGGCATTTGATAGTAATTATGATAATCACCCAGCAAAGTTGAGAAAAGGACAACACTATCAGCATTTTATAAAATTGGAAATTTGATTTTCTAAACTTAATTTTCTGTTATTTTTAGATAATAGACTAAGCTTATTTAAGCAACTTATATAGAAATATATGATAGAAACTTAGAACTTCATAATCATTTTTATATTACTTTTGACACCATTTTCCTGTTTGCTCATCTTTATAATATTTTTTTTAACAGCTGACCAAGCTACCTCATGTGCTATAGTTTCGAGGTTATCATTGGTTCTTCTCTTACTTTTATCTCTATATTCTTTCCAAGCATTATTAAAAGCTGCTTGGTATATTTCTTGTGCGTGATATGGTAATACATTCTTTACTCCCTTAGGTAATTCAGCTAGTTTGTTATAAGGCATTTTATTTCTCCTTAACTATTTACTATTTCTCCACCATTTGGATGTAATACTTGACCGATAAAATAGTTATTTTCTACATTATTAGCAAGAAATACATATGCTGGAGCTATATCAGCTGGTTGTGCTGGTTCTCCCCATAAACAACTCTCACCAAAATGTTCCACTTTTTCTTTACTAAAACTAGATGGTATTAAAGGCGTCCATACTGGTCCGGGAGCAACAGCATTAACCCTTATGCCATTTTTTATTATATTCTTAGCTAGTGAGCGAGTAAGCGCCACGATTGCTCCTTTAGTAGATGAATAATCTATTAAGTCAGCTCTGCCTTTATAAGCAGTTACAGAAGTAGTATTTATGATACAAGCTCCTTTTTTCATGTATTTAAGAGCTGCTTTTATCATATATAATGGTAAAAATTTGTTTCGAATGTAATTTTTAGTTGTTTAGCTGATATATTAGTTACATCATCTTTTGGGAATTGAACAGCAGCATTATTTATAAGTATGTCTATCCTCCCAAAATAATTATATACTTTATCAATAAACTCTTTACATTGATCGTAATTTTTAAGCTCAACTTCCACTGCCAAAATATCGTTGGAGTTTTCAGTTAAGTTTTCAAGTTCTTTTAATGTTTTATCAGCATCTTGTTTTTCTCTTTTATGGTAAGTGAAAGCAACTTTTGCTCCTTCTTTGACAAAATGAAGCGATATTGCTTTACCTATTCCACTATTGCCTCCTGTTATAACCGCTACCTTATTCTTGAGCTTATCAGTAGGCTTATAATCTTCATATATATGTATAGGTTTATTTACCATCTCTGATGTTAGCCCAGGTTGATTTTCTTGAATATTTTCTTTTGACTTTTTCATATTTTTCCCCTTTTTATATAATTCCAAGCGCTAGATCTTTTTTACGTCTCTTATATTTTATATATAATTAACAACTTTATTACCTACCACTATATTTACTAATAACATTAAGTTTGATAATTAGCTCTCTTAGCTATAATTAAATTATCACTACTTTTTGAGCTACAGTATACTTTGCATTTGGCTATTCATTCGTATGCTCAGGCGTTATTGTGTCTTTGCTTTTGTCGTATGCGTTCTGTGCCTTAGTAGCTGTAGCATTTCGAGCTTCGCTTACTTTCTCTTTAACAGTATTCCAGTTTGTCGAGCTATTTTCTTTTAGTGAATGTGAATGATCTAAATATGGTCTAATAGCTAGTATCAATACTAAGCATATTCCTCCTAGCACCAATAGTGTAATCGCAAGCTTTTTCGGATTAATTTTTTTCATAAGTTTTTCCTTCTCCTTGCTTTTTTTAAAACATATGTAAGTTAACTAAGTTTTTACTTACTAACTTACCAGTAATCTGAAGAGGTCTCCGGCCAATTGTTTTTATCAAAGCCAGGAGCTTCTTCTAATTCTTCTTTTGTTTTTTTAATTTTAAATTGTGCGTTTGCCGTATCAACCTTGAAAGTTTTTATTGGAAATGCGAATAACTTATCTCCCATTCCTAAAAATCCTCCAAATGATACCACTACATATGCTACCTCTCCTGTATTGGTATAGTTAATCCGAAAGATATTTGTAGAAAAAGATATTTGTAGAAATGTTATAATGTCTAATAAAAATGCCATCATATAGCCAATATTTTAGAGACATCGTAATTAATAAATATGAAGAAGGTATGACGGAGTTCGAGCTGAGTAAGTTTTTTAACATAGATAAGCGTACAGTTGTTTCATGGATAGAGTTTTATAAAAGAACCGGAGATTATAGTTCAAAGCAAGGAGTTGGTTGTGGCAGAGTCGCTAGCTTTACCGATAAAACATTGATTGAACAGTATTTGATAGATCATCCAGATGCAAGTGCATTAGATATAAAAGAAGCATTAGCCCCTGATATTCCAAGAAGTACATTTTATGATTGTCTTAATAGACTTGGTTTTAGTTTTAAAAAAAGACTCCAAAATATAAGCAAAGAAAAGAACATGAAAGGTTGGAGTATATAGAAAAACTAAAAGAAATAGCTCAAAACTTGTTATTTTATATAGATGAGATGGGGTGTGACAATAAGCTTTCTATCCTAAGAGGATGGTCACTAATTGGTGAGCCTAGTTATGGTGAGGTTTTAGCATATCAAACACAAAGAAGAAGTATTGTTGCTGGATATAATTATGCAGATAAAAAGATTATAGCTCCATTAGAGTACAGTGGATATACCAATACTGAAATTTTTAATCAATGGTTTGAGGAACACTTATGCCCATCATTAAAACCTAAAACTACTATAGTAATGGATAATGCTAGTTTCCATAAATCCTCTAAGCTGATTGAAATAGCCAATAAATTTGATGTACAAATATTATATCTACCTCCGTATTCTCCAGATTTAAATCCTATTGAAAAGGTTTGGGCTAACTTTAAAAAAATATTTAGAAAAGTGAATAATAGTTTTGAAAAATTTTGTGATGCTATCTCTTATGTGTTTAACAAAATACTCTCGGATTAACTATATCGAGCATAATCTCTTTTACTTCGCCTAGATTTTCTCCGTTATAATTAACTACATCATCACCTATAAGTGTAGTTGCGGACAATATTAAATCTTTCATAACCTGTTTCCTTATATGTTTATCTACTTATATATTAGATGTATTGTAATACTCCTAATCATTTACTTTAGCTATCTCCTCCGAAGGCTCAGGAGTTACAGCATCTTTGGCTTTATAGTATGCTTTCTTAGTTTTAGTAGTTACAGCCTCACCAGTATCACTTAAGGCATCTTTAGTTTTGTAATATGCTTTCTTGGTATTAGTAGCTATAGCATCACTGGCATCTCTTACTTTATCTTGGGCATTATCCAAATTGTTAGGGCTATTATTTTCAGTAGAGTAACTTTCAGGAAATAGACTAACAATTAATACTATACCTACACATTTTCCTACTGCTGGTAAGAAAGTTTTGATTTTTTTGTTTTATTTTTCTTCATAATTCTCCTCCTTCCTTATTCTTTCAAAGCTTATAATTTTAAACTTTAGCACTTACTTTGAATTTTGAGTTTAATAACCATTTCTTCTGACTCCCTTTTTTTTAGCTGTGTTTTCATCGTAACAGTTACAAACAACCCTATAAACTTTTCTACGGCATATTTAAATTATTGCATATTTATAATTAATAATTATTATATATATGGTTAAGTTAATAGATTGTTTATTATCTTGATTACTTGGAGGATTAACTATAGATAAAACTTATGTATCTAACATGGATATAGAAGTACAACCATATTTTCTAATCAAATTTTCTTTTAAAAATGTATATTTATATACCTAGTTGATATTAAATAATATAGATTTTATATGCTATATAAACTATAAATAAAATATTATATATGTTAAGTTTATATTTGAAAGTATAAATAATGTATTAATTTTGATTTATATTTGATTGAACTCAATAAACAAAAGTAAGGGGAGAATTGATTATGGCTTACAATGAAAAAAATAGTTCAAATAGGACTAAAGAAGCGTCTCAAACTAGGAAAGAGCATGACCCAGAGGCATTTTCTGAAATGGGTAAAAAGGGTGGTTCTACAAACAAAAAATAATAATAAAATAAATTTTTGACAATTTCTAAACAAAAATTCTAAACTAAATTTTTATAGCCTTATAATAATCTTTACTCATAAGTGATAGTCAAATTTACTTTATTTGATTATGTAATTGTAAAGCTCTGTCACGAGATTTTTTCAGATCTACTATTGGTTTTGGATAGTTCTGACCTAGTGTGATACCAGCTTCTTGTAATACTAGCTCACTAGCTTCCCATGGTTTGGCAATTAATTTATTGGGCAAAAGCTTTAATTCTGGTACATATTTACGGATATACTCATAAGCTTCAAATTTTTCAGCTTGTAACACTGGGTTAAAAATTCTAAAATAGGGTGCTGCATCTAAACCACAGCCTGCTACCCATTGCCAGTTAGCGTTATTACTTGCAAAGTCAGCATCAAATAAGGTATCAAAAAACCATTTTTCACCATACTTCCAATGGATAAGACAGTTTTTGATAAGAAAACTAGCAACAATCATCCGTACGCGATTGTGCATATAGCCAGCCTGCCAAAGTTCTCTCATTCCAGCATCTACTATTGGAATGCCAGTCTGTCCTTTTTGCCATTTCTTGAGAAGAGTAGGATCATTATCCCATTTAAAACTATCAAATTTTTGGTTGATATTCTTGTTGTGTAATTCTGGATAATAATATATTTGATAATAAGAAAAATCACGCCAAACTAACTCTTTGATAAAATGCTCTTCATTGTTACCAATATAGTCTAAACTTTGTACAGCATTAAAAATTTGGTTAGGAGATATCTCACCGAAATGAAGGTATGGCGATAATTTAGATGTTGAGTCTGTGCTCATGAAGTCTCTAGCTGTTTTGTATTCTTTTACTTTATTATCTAAAAACTCCTCAAGTATTTGGTGAGAAGCACTTTCACCAATTTGCCATTGTTTTATTATATTTTGCCAAGAGTGTTTTGGTTCTATTAGTTTTAATGAGTCTAAATTTTCAGAATTATTAAGCTTTCTTAGATAACTAAAATTTGGTTTAGCAATATTTGATCGATATTTTCTTATTTTGATAAGCTCTTTATAAAATGGAGTGTAAACTTTATAGTGCGTACCATCATCTTTTTTGCATTGCCATGGCTCTATAAGTAAACTACCATTAAAGCTATTTACATTTATTTTATGTTGTTGCAGAAACTGTTTAATCTGGGTATCTCTATCTATACTGTACTTGTCATAACATCTATTCCAATAGAAGTCTGTAATGTTATTTTCTTTGATAATTTTTTTTATAATTTCTAGAGGGTTACCACTATAAAAGTTAAGTTTATTGTCTAGAGAACTATTTAAGCTATTCAAAGAATGGTGTAGCCAAAGTTTACTTGCACTACCTATATCTTGATTTTTATCTAGTATAAATATTGTAATTGTTTCATCGGCTTGACTAACCTGATATAGAGCAGGATTGTCTGCTAAGCGTAAATCTTGACGAAACCAATGTATAGCTATTTTTTTAGACATATTTCCTCATCTATTATATTGTATAACATATCGACATGTTGATTAGAATCATTTAAACATGGTATTAGACTAAATTCTTTACCACCTTTTTTAATGAAATTTTCTTTTTCAGAAATTGCTAACTCTTCTAATGTCTCCAAACAATCAGCACTAAATCCTGGAGCAATAACGACTACACTCTTATTTTGCTTAGCAAATTCTTCTAACTTTACGGTAGTATATGGTTCTAACCACTTCTTAGGTCCAAAGCGAGATTGGAAGGATAGTTCAAAATCTATATTAGGATATTCGTTTTGTAATTCTTCTTTGACTAAACGATAAGTTTTGTAGCAGTGACAGTAGTAAGGGTCGCCTTTATCAAAATATTCTTTTGGTAAACCATGAAATGAAAACAAAACAGTATCAGGAGTACTATCTAGCTTTTTTAGATGTTCTTTTATCTGTTGAGAAATAGTCTGAATATGAAACTTATTATCATAATAAGGATTTATTCCCTTAATAGTAGGTTGCCATCTTAGTTTTGATAAAACTCTATAAACCTCATCATATACTGTTGCTGTAGTAGTAGCAGAATATTGGGGATACAGTGGAAATATTATTATTTCAGTAGCGCCTTGATCTTGTAAGCTTTTAATTTTACTTTCTATACTTGGATTGCCATAACGCATAGCATAATCAACGATATAGTTATCTAGTTTTTTATCCAATTTATCTGCTAAATTTTCTGTGTAGAATAATAGTGGAGATTTGTTATGTTGTTTATTCCAAACAGTTTTATAAGTATGAACATTTTTTTTAGCACGAATTGGTAAAATGATCAAGTTTAAGATTATTTTCCATAATACAGGGTTGGCTTCTATTACTCTAGGGTCAGATAGAAATTCTTTTAAATATCTTTTTATAGATTTAGTATCATAATTGTCTGGAGTTCCAAGATTGACTAATAGAATAGCTTGTTTGTTATATTTGCTGCTATATTGTTGCATATTTTTACTAATTTTAATTTATAATCTAAAAGTAATTTTAGCAAATAATCTCGTTACCAAAGTTAATTTTTTTTCATATAAGTCTATAAACAAGTTATAATGAGATTAGAATTATTATTGTATTGTAGGAGATATGTGGGATATGAAAAAAATTATTTTAATATCAATAGGACTTATGGTCTATGCATTAGGCTATTCGTTTGTAAATTACGGTGGACCAAATATGTGGGATGGTCCTGAAGTTGAAGAAGAGCGTGCTCAAGGCGCTGCTTATGTCCCACCTGATAGGGAATTTATTAACTCAAGATATGGTGAGTATATAGACAACAGAGAAGTAGAGTTTAGTCCAGGAGATGATGCAAATAGATTATTCTGGTCTTACAGTCAGCCATAATTTTAGGGAGGCTAAAATGTTTAAAAAAAGTTTTATTTGTATAGTTTTTTTTCTGATATCTGGATTTGCATTAGCTTGTTCTCATGATAGTGGTAAACACTTTAGCTTCAATTTAGATATAAAAGTTAATGGAGATAAAAAAGAACTATATATTAAGAAATACAAAGAAATCGAGAATTATGTTAAAGAATTCAATGATAAAAACTCTACAAACTATCAGATAGAACGTATTGAATTCTCTAAATCTTATCAATATGAAAATGTTGAGACTGCTTTAGTATCTTTAGTGGAGCCATCTTCTACTAGTTCAAATAAAGATAAGTGTAAATATCATAATCATGATAAAAACTAAAATTAAAATTATTCTAAATGCTTAAAATATTAGCTATAAATCATTATCGTTCTTTATTTGATCTAGTGATTCCATTAAAAAAACTCAATATAATCACAGGCGTAAATGCTAGTGGTAAATCAAATTTATACAAAGCTCTTAGGCTTTTAGCAGAAACTGCCGAGGGAGGAGTAATTCATTCCTTAGCCAAAGAAGGTAGCTTAAATACGACATTTTGGGCAGGTCCTGAGAAAATATCTAGACAAATGATAAAAGGAGAGGTTGCTATACAAGGCAACTCAAAGCAAAATGTTGCTAGACTACGCTTGGGTTTTGCTGATGATTTATTTGGATATTCAATATCATTAGGATACCCTGAGCCATCGCTATCAGCATTTTCTCTTGACCCTGAGATAAAAAGAGAAACTATCTGGGCGGGAGATGTATATAAAGCACCTTCTGTTTTAGTAGATAGAACAGGACCTCTAGTAAAGGTTAGAGATGGACGTAAGTGGGAGGTAATTGAGCAATATACACCAGACTTTGAAAGTATATTTACTCAAGCTGTATATATAGATAAGACTCCTGAAATTATCCGGCTACGTGAGAAGGTCAAAGGTTGGAGGTTTTATGATCATTTTAGAAGCGATAAAGATGCTCCAGCAAGATTGCCTCAATTAGGCACACGTACACCGGTATTAAGCCAAGATGGACATGATTTAGCAGCTGCTCTGCAAACAATCATAGAGATAGGAGATAGTCAGGCGCTAGTAGAGACCATTGAAGATGCTTTTCCAGGGACTAAGCTAGGGATAAAAATGTATGAGAATGGTCATTTTATAGTTGAGTTATATCAACAAGGTTTGCTAAGACCATTATCGGTTTCTGAGCTTTCAGATGGCACTTTACGGTAGCTGCACTTCTAACTCCAAGACCTCCTGAACTGATGGTTCTAAATAAGCCTGAGACTAGTTTGCATCCAGATTTGTTACCAGCACTAGCAAGACTTATTATTAAAGCTGCTAAAAAAACACAAATATGGGTTGTTTCTCATGCAAATAGATTAGTATCAGCTTTAAGAGAATCAGAAGAAAGTAATTTGATAGAGCTTGATAAAGAGTTCGGTCAAACTAAAGTATTAGGTCAGGGTTTGCTAGATAAGCCGAATTGGTATTGGCCAGATATTAAATAATTGAAATTCTAGTATAAAAAATATTCATCTTGAACATAAAAGGATAAATTCGACGCTAATTTTTAAAAGTATATTATATCGCATCACCCATTTGAAACATCGGCATATACATACTAACTACGAGAAAACCAACAACACCACCTAAGACAATCATAATCAAAGGTTCAAGCATTGAGCTTAAGCTTCCTACTAATGTATCTACTTCTTCTTGGTATACTCTATTTAGGTTGCCTAGCATTGTCTCTAGAGCACCTGATTCCTCACCTACAGCAATCATTTGTTCAACTAAAAACGGGAAGTTTCCAGTTTCAACGATTGCTTCTTTAAATGAGGCACCTTCATTAATACTCTTTTTAATATCTAAAGCAGCTTGATCATACTTTGCATTTCCCGTTGCTAAAGACACCATATCTAGAGCACGTGTCAGACTCATACCAGATTGGACGGTTATCTCTAAAGTACTAGCAAATCTTGCTAGTGATGATTTAAATACAACTTCACCAATTATTGGTACTTTTAAGATAAAATGATCTTGGGCAATTTGGATTTTAGGAAATCTAAATTTCAATGATTTATAAACTGTTATTGTGATAAATATTGCCAGAATAATTTTCCACCATGAATTTTGCATAAAGTTAGATGCATCAACAGTTAATTGTGTGATTGCTGGTAGTGGTTTTCCTGAATTTATAAACATTGCTGAGAAAGCTGGCACAGCAAATGTTAATAGGATACCTGTAACCCCAGCAGCGATAATACATACTATAATTGGGTAAGATAGTGCTTTTTTTACTTTCTTTTTGATACTCTGTAGTGCTTCACGCTGATCAGCAATTTTATTAAGCATTAGATCAAGATTCCCTGATTCTTCACCAGCAGTAATAAGACCAACATATAATTTATCAAATATCTTAGGAAAGTTTCTGAGAGCCTTTGAAAATGACTCGCCCCCTTCGATAGCTTGCTTTATCTCAATAGCTAATATTTTAAGGCGCGGATGTTTACAAATACCCATAATAAATACTTCAAATGATTTGATTATGGGAATACCAGCTTTGGTCATTATTGCTAGCTGGCGCGTCATCTCGGTAATATCTTGATAAGATATCTTCTTAGGTAATAGATCTTTAGGTTGTTTTTTGACTTTGATATCAGAGTAGCCCTTTTGTCTTAATTGAATTTCTGCCTTCTCTTTGGTGTCAGCATCAATACTACCTTTAGTCTTTTTACCACTTTTTAGCTTAGCTTTATAATTCCATGATGTAATAGTTCTTTTATTTTTATCTTTTTTGCCAAATAGCATATTTTTTATTCCCTTTAACTTACGCGGTATGCTTCTTCCATTGATGTTAGATCTTCAGCAACCCTGACTAGAGCTGATTGTCTGACAGTAGCGATTCCTTCTTTTTGAGCTTGTATCGCAATTTCCATAGTGTTTTTATCTTCTAATATCATTCTTGATATTTGCCTTGATACTGGCATAACTTCATATAAACCAATTCTGCCTTTGTAACCCTTAAAACATCTAGGGCAACCTTTAGGATTAGCTTTGTAAATTTTAGCATTTTTTACTTTATCTAGAGTTGTTCCAAATGTTTTTGCTAATATCTCATCATTTAAACCACTATCTTCGACAAGAAGTGAAAATTCTGTATCAGTATCTGGTAATTTACACTTAGGACATAGCTTTCGAGTTAGACGTTGAGCGATAATTAATGTTACAGATGTAGCAATATTGTATCGAGGCAAGCCCATATCCACAAGTCTGTTTAATGTCTCTGGAGCACTGTTTGTATGTAATGTTGACATAACTAAGTGACCTGTTTGAGAAGCTTTGATTGCAATTGAACCTGTTTCGATATCTCTAATCTCCCCGACCATGATTATATCTGGATCTTGACGTAAGAAAGACTTAAGTGCTGCTGCGAAAGTAAGTCCTTGTTTATTATTAACACTTACTTGGTTAATACCTTTTACAATTAGCTCAACAGGGTCTTCGGCGGTTGAAATATTTTTTTCGGGCTTATTTAGAATATTAATACCTGTATATAAAGTAACAGTTTTACCAGAACCTGTTGGTCCTGTTACTAGTACCATGCCTTGAGGTTGTTGAATATATTTAAGATAGGTTTCTTTTTGTGATTCTGAAAAACCTAATTGTTCTATTGGTATTTGTGTCGAGCTTGAGTCAATAATACGCAGTACAACTTTTTCACCGAAACTAATAGGACATGTACTTACACGAAAGTCGATGGCTTTTTCACGTGAAAGAGAAATTTTAAATTTACCATCCTGAGGAATCCTCTTTTCAGCAATATCTAAGCTTGACATAATTTTAAGTCTAGAAATAACCTTAGGAGCTAAATTTTTCTTAGTATTAAAAGTCTCAATTAGAAGACCGTCTATCCTATAGCGGATGCGAAAGTTTTTTTCATATGGTTCAAAATGTATATCCGAAGCACCTTTTTGGATGGCATCTACTATAGTATTATTGATAAAGCGAATAATAGGAGCTTCTTCATCTTCGCCACTACCTATTATTGCATCGCCTTCACGCTCACCTTCTTCAACAAAGTCAATATCAAGCTCTGATCCTGCATCAATTCTTTCATTAAGCTTTGCGTCATCCTCTCTTTGCCCCTCATCTTTGAGATATTGTTCATATTCTTCTATTTTTTCTTTAAGATGATTTAGTTCAGCAACTACAGGGATGAATGCACAATCATATCTACT
The DNA here is from genome assembly GCF_000833475.1 of Francisella tularensis subsp. tularensis. NCBI lineage: Bacteria > Pseudomonadati > Pseudomonadota > Gammaproteobacteria > Thiotrichales > Francisellaceae > Francisella > Francisella tularensis. Next base: position 1,383,984 of record NZ_CP010115.1, read on the forward strand.
GCGAAGTTTTTTAAGAATTTGTTGACTTTCAATAGGGTTAGCTATTGCTACATGAATAGTCCTTTTGCGTGTAAATAGTGCTAGACAGTGATTTTCGCGACAAAAATCAATGTCAAAGTATTCTTGAGGTAAAAATTTTACATTTATGGTAGTTAAGTCAATATATTGCAAACGTAGTAATGTTGCAGACTCTATCATAAAAGATTTACTATCAACGATCTCATTTTCAATCAAGTATTCTAAAAAGTCTTGTTTTGCTAAAGACTTATCGTGACTTATTTCTTCAAGCTGTTGCTTTGTGATAAGCTTACGATGAAGTAATAGCGAAGCAAGTTTTTTGCAGATATGTGGATTTTCAATCATCTATATAAAATAAATCTCAAATAGTAGCAAAATTATAGCATGATTAAGATAATTATTAAAAAACAAAATATTTAAGATAAATTAATCAAAAATAGCTTAGGAGGCTATAGCTTTTGATGTATAATCGGCGATGTAATTCAATAATATAAATAAGTATATGCATGTAGATAAATTTATTTCTCACAGAGGTGCCAACAGCGATTTTATTGAAAATACTATTGAGGCTTTTCAAATTGCTAAAGCTGCTGGTTTTAATTGGTTTGAAACTGATGTTCAGATGAGTGGCGATGGTGAGTTGTTTCTTTTTCATGACAAAACACCTAAGAGGTTTGCTGACTGCGATAAAAATGTTATAGAAATGACACTGGCTGAACTAAAACAAATACAACTTGCTGATTCAGTTTTAAAAGTAAAAGCAAAAATTCCCACTTTGAGAGAGTATCTTGACTGGGCTAGTGAGAATGATGTTTTTACAAATCTTGAGCTTAAAATAAGTACTCAAGATAAAAAATACCAGCAAAAGTTAGTGGAAAACGTTTTTAAAATACTTCAAGAATATCCAAATCTGAAAACAAAAGTATTAATATCAAGTTTCTCAAATTTTGTAATGAAGCTTTTGAAGAAATATAAAGATTATCCTCAAGGAAAACTTTTTTATATTGTAAATTGGCCTAGAGACTTTAGTTATATTGATAAAAATTTGTACAAAAATTATAAACAAAATAGGTATCTAGCGATTATTATTAACTACAGTTGTTTAAATCAGCAAAGAGTCAATTATTTAAAACGCAAATTTGACAAAATATTTGTATATTCTGTTCATACTGATTGTGAAGCCAAACAACTACTAGCATGGGATATAGATGCTATGTTTATTGATAAAAAAGAGCAGCTAAATCTAACTCTGTAAGTTATCTTTGAGAATATTTTCTACATTTGTTATTATTTTTTGGCTATGCGGACAACCTTCGGGATAGAAGTATTTTAGCTCTATAAAGCTATCTGCGATTCGATATTTGAATGTAACAAAAGAATAAACATCTTTGATAACTTGTAATTTTTTTGCTAATAAGCTTTCACCAATATTATAAATATTCCACCTTTTGCGGATAATTTTTCTGGTTTGTTGGGTGTTTGTTAGTTCTAATTCTTCAAGCATATTAATACATTCTTTAGGGGGACCAGGGAAAACATAGATATATCTATCTTGACCAAACTCTAGTTTAAAACCATTAGCTGTACCATTTGTATTTATCAAAATTTGTGAACCTTGAGGAAACATTGCTTGTTTTTTTGTTCCCAAAGTAATTTTACCATATTTGGAGAGCATTCTTTGCTCTAACCTTTGCCAAGAAGGCTGATCAAGAACGAGCTTTTTATCAAAATATTTTGCGATTGTTTCTGTGGTTAAATCATCTTCTGTAGGCCCTAAACCACCTATGGTTATGATATTTTTATGTGTTGATTTTAAGAACTCTAAACTGGCTATAATGTCATCATAACTATCTTTACAGCTTACATGAAAACCAATCTGAAAATCTTTGCTGGCAAGGTATTTTGCAAATGTACTAGAGTTTGTGTTGACAATATCGCCATCTGTTATTTCATCACCAATTGCGATAAATCCAAAGTCATACTTCATAATGTTCCTTATAATTTTTATAGTTTTATCAAAATCCGCTACTCTTGATTATATTTTTTATGTATTATGTTTTATGAAGTATATATTATGTGTATACAAGATTGAATATCTAAGGAGCCTTGAATGAAAATACTATCTACTAATGTTTATGTGGGACCTAACATTTATGCTAACTTTCCTGTTATAAGACATGAGATTGATCTAGGAGTGCTAGAAAATTGGCCTTCTGCAAAGATTGGAAACAAGTTTATAGATCAACTGGTGGAGAGCTTGCCAGGATTACAAGAGCATGGCTGTTCTTATAGAGAAAAAGGAGGATTCATCCGTAGATTAAGAGAGGATGAAGGTACTTGGATGGGACATATTTGGGAGCATGTGATTTTAGAGCTTCAAAGTATGGCTGGTAGTGATGTAACATTTGGACGTACTAGATCAACGGGTGAAGTAGGTCATTATAATATGGTTTATGAGTATAAGCAAAAGGATGTTGGTCTAAGAGCTATGGAATTAGCTAGAGACTTATTGATATCTATATTGCCAGAGAACCTAAAAAAACAAGTAGAATTTGCAAATGAAGATTTTGACTTTGAGTATGAAAAGGTTAGATTTATAAAATTTGCTCAAAGTAAAGAATTTGGACCTAGTACAGCTTCATTGGTAGAAGCCGCAAAGAAAAGAGATATTCCATATATCCGTCTAAACGATCAATCTTTAGTACAGTTTGGTTATGGTAAGTATCAACAAAGAATTAGAGCAACGATTACTGGTAAAACAACTAGTATTGCTGTTGATCTATCATGTGATAAAGAGCAGACAAACACGATATTGAGTAGTTTAGGCTTACCTGTACCAAAGCAAAGAATGGTTACAACAGAAGAAGGCGCTGTAAGAGCAGCTAAAATTTTAGGTTTTCCTTTAGTTGTTAAACCATTAGACGGTAACCATGGTAGAGGTATTTCAATTAATCTTAAGACAATTGAAGAAATAAAAGAAGCATTTGTTGAGGCTAATAAAGTTTCGCGTTATGTATTATTAGAACAATATGTAATAGGCTTTGACCATAGGATGCTTGTCGTTGATGGTAAGCTTATAGCTGTTGCAAAGAGAGTGCCTGGTCATGTAGTTGGTGATGGTAAGCATACAATTGCAGAACTAGTTGAGATAGTTAACCAAGATCCACGTAGAGGTATCGGTCATGAGAAAGTTCTAACAAAGTTAGAGTTAGATTATCAGGCAAGAACATTGCTAAGAGCAGCTGGTTATGATGAGAATACTATTCTTAAAGATGGCGAAGTATTTTACCTAAGATCTACAGCTAATTTATCAACTGGTGGTACAGCTATAGATGTGACAGATATTGTTCATCCAGATAACAGAGATATGGCAGAGAGAGCTATTAAGGCAATTGGCTTAGATGTTGGTGGTGTGGATTTCCTTATTGATGATATTTCACAATCATATCATGATATCGGTGGAGCAATTTGTGAATGTAATGCCGCGCCAGGATTTAGAATGCATGTGGCACCAAGTGAAGGTAAGCCAAGAGACGTTGCTGGTGCAGTTATTGATATGCTTATTCCTAGAGAGTACGGTAATGCTAGAATTCCTATTGCTGCAATCACAGGTACTAATGGTAAAACTACAACTTCACGTATGGTAGCACATATGTGGAAAAATGCTGGTAAAGTTGTTGGATTAACAACTACTGATGGTGTATACATAAATGGTAAACTTACAGTAGCGGGAGATACCACAGGACCAGCTTCAGCGCAAATGGTTTTGAAAGATCCATCTGTAGAAATGGCTATTTTGGAAACAGCAAGAGGCGGACTATTAAGAAGTGGTCTAGGTTATGACTATTGTAATGTTGGAGCTTGCTTAAACATTTCTGCTGATCATTTAGGCTTGAAAGGTGTTAACACTCTAGAAGACTTAGCTAAAGTGAAAAGTATAGTTGTTGAAGCTGCAAAAGATGTTGCAGTTTTAAATGCAGATGACCCTAATGTCTTGAAAATGTCAGCTAAAGTTACAGCTAAACATATTTTCTATGTGACAATGAACCCAGAGCATGCGTTAGTTAAACAGCATATACGTGCAGGCGGTAAGGCATGTATTATCGAGAAGGGTGTAAATGGAGATATGATTACAATCTTTGATAATCATATCCATATACCAGTATTATGGACACACTTAATACCAGCAACTATGGAAGGTAAAGCTATTCATAATGTTCAAAACTCAATGTTTGCAATAGCTATATGCTATAGTATGGGAATGAGCTTAGATGATATGCGAGATGGTTTAAGAACTTTCGTAACATCATTCTATCAAGCCCCAGGACGTATGAATTGGTTTGAAGAACATCCATTTAAAGTACTAATGGATTATGGACACAATCCAGCTGCTATCAAACTAGTTAGTCAAATGATTATGAATATGGAATTCGCTGGCAAAAAAATATGCGTACTAGCTTCTCCTGGAGATAGAAGAGATGAGGATATTGCCGAGTTAGCAAAAACTGCGGCACCTTATTATGACTACTTTATTTGTAAGCGTGATGATGATACTAGAGGTAGAGCACCAGATGAAGTGCCAAGAATATTAAAAGAAGCATTAATTGAAGCAGGTATATCTGCTGATAATATTGAAATTATAGAAAGTGAAAAAGAAGCAGTGGATGCAGCACTGAATATGGCAGAAGAAGGCGACTTAGTAGTAATATTTGCTGATAAGCTAAAAAGAACTTGGAAGCAGATTATATACTTTAACAAGGATCAAGAGTTTGATGGTAAAGATAAAAAACTTGAGAAACAAGAAATGTTTTCGGCTTCTGTAATAGCTCAAGACCCTAGCTTATCAGAAGAAATATCACAAGTTATAAAAGCTGGGATAATTTCTGATGATAGTGGTGTTAGAGTGGTGTATCATGAAGAAGATAATGATTAAATAGTCTTTTTAGAAGGAGACTTGTATGATTCCTGAAGGTTATTCACGTAGGCTAGTTGGCCCTAATTTGTTCTTTAAAGAAACTGGGACAGTATTAGATGTGCCATTAGTAGACAATAGAGATGAGTTGACAAAACTTTTTTATCAAGAAGCTAATAGAATTTTATTAGCTCTTGATTGGCAAGATATTAAAATCACTCATAAATTTTTTAATAATGGCGTTAGATTTGCGATGACAGCTCCTGTAGACATAACTATGCCTGCCTGTGATGTCATTGATTTTATCTGGCTATCTACTCGAGAGGGTTTTGAGACCGGAGTATTTAAAACTATTGAGGAGGCAAAGCGCAAGCTTATTCCATTGATAGATGAGGATAAAAACCTTACATATCGTAAGCTGTATGAGTTAGCTAAATCCAAAGGCTTTAATGCTTTTAGAGACAAGAATAAAGCTTTTATTGGTTCTGGTAGAGGTTGTTATGAGTTTGATTTAGATAATGACTCGATAGATGACATTCCGTGGCAGGATATTTATGATATTCCCGCAGTTATTGTTACAGGTACAAATGGTAAGACAACTACAGTTAGACTTACAGATTATATTTGTCGTGTAGCAGGTAAACTTACAGGATATACCTCTACAGATTGGGTAAAAGTAAATGATCAACTAATTGATGAAGGTGACTATTCAGGACCGACTGGTCATCAATTTGTTCTGACAAATAAAAAAGTTGAAGTAGCTCTTTTAGAATCTGCAAGAGGCGGCTTACTAAAAAGAGGTCTGATAGAAACTTATGTAAATGCTGCAGCTGTGACAAATGTTTCAGCTGATCACTTAGGTGAGGATGGTATTGAGACGGTTGCAGAACTTGCTGAGGCTAAATCGATAGTTTTTCGTGCTTTAGGTCAAGGTTCACATGGGATTATCAATCTTGATAATTCATATATGAAAGAAAGATTTGATAAGCTTAGCTGCGCAAAAATAGTGGTTACTCAGAACCCACAACAGCATGATATGAAGTATTATTTGTCAAAAGCAGATTATGCCTGTATAGTCGAAGATGGTAATTTTGTCTGGGTTGAAGCAAATTCTAAAAAAGTAATATTGCCAGTTATAGAAGCACCATTAACTGTTAGAGGCTTTGCTAAACATAATATTGAAAATGCTATGATTGCTATAGCCTTATCGTTTAAGTTAGGCATTAGTTTTGATGTCATAGAAAAAGCGCTTAGAAGCTATTCGAATGATCCAAAAGTCAATAGAGGTCGAGCTAATGTTTTTGAATGGGATAATAAAGTTGCTATACTTGATTATGCTCATAATGAAGCTGGAATGGAAGCCCTTTTAAATATGGTCAAAGCCTATGATAAAGGTGGTAAGAAATATTTGATGATTGGTACAACTGGTGATCGTAAGTATTTAATCTCTGGTATTAATGATATAGTTCTTAAACATAATTTGGACTTTATTGTTATAAAAGAAACAGAAAAATATTTGCGTGGCGCTAAGCCTTTGGAGTTGCCATTATTGATTCGTAAGGATTTGGCAGATAAAGGCTATGATATTTCTAATACATATATTTCTCATGGTGAAATTGATGGAGTTAAGTTTTTAGTTGAAAAGCTAGAAAGTAACGATATGGCAATATTCTGTTGTCAAGCTGAACTTGAAGAGGTAGCAAACTATCTTGAAGAGTGTGCAAAAAAATAGCGATTTATCTATATAATAAACAAACCACATGGGTTGCAATACCTTCTTCTCTACCAATAAATCCTAATCTTTCAGTTGTAGTAGCTTTGATATTTATCTGGCTAATTTGTATTTCAAGAATATTTGCTAGACAAGCTCTCATTTTTTCAATATGTGGAAGCATCTTAGGAGCTTGAGCAATTATAGTACAATCAATATTGCTTATGGAATATTGTTTTTCATCAAGCATTTTTTTTATTTCAGCTAAGAAAAATTTACTATCAATATTTTTAAATTGATTATCCGTATCCAGGAAATGTTTGCCTATATCACCTAGTCCTAAAGCACCAAGAATTGCATCACAAAGAGCATGTATTAGTACATCACCATCAGAATGAGCTTCAAGTCCTAGATGATAAGCAATTTCGACTCCACCAATAATGATATTTTGCTTTGCTGAAGTGAACTTATGCACATCATAACCATGACCTATACGAAATGACATTATTCTTTATCCTTAATTTTGAGAAACTGGATAGTTATTAGCTAGCCAATCCTTGATTCCACCAGCTATAGAAACTACGTTTGTATAACCCATATGCTGTAAGCTTTCTGCTGCTAAAGCTGAGCGAAAACCACTGCCACAATATAAGTATATTTTTTGTTGTTTGTTAGGTACTAAGTTTTCAATTTTTACTTCAATTTGTCCTTTACTTAGATGTGTAGCTCCTTGAATGTGGAATCTGTTAAATTCAGAGTCTTCTCTAACATCAAAAACTATACCATCAAGTTCTTGAGAATTAATCTTATTGTATAGTTCAGTTGTAGAGCATTCTTTTATTTGGGTTTTCGCATTATTGACAAGTTTTAAAAATTCATTCGGTCTGAACTGATTAGGTGAGACTGTAGGGTAACCTTTAGCATTCCATGCTCTCCATCCACCATCAACAGAAATAACATTTTTATAACCCATCTCGCGAAGCTTATCTGCTACTAAAGCAGATCTAAAGCCACCACCACAATAAAAATACATTTTTTGGTTTTTGTTAGGAACAGCTGATTCAATAGCGCTCTCAATAATTCCTTTACTTAGATGAATAGCATTTGGAATATATCCATTAGCTACTTCTGACTCTTCGCGAGTGTCTATAAGTAAACCATCAAGTGTTTGTGTTTCATTCATTTTTTGAATATCATCAACGCTACATTCTTGTATTCTAGATTTTGCGTCATCTACTAATTTTAAAAAACCTGATGAGTGTTGCATAATTTTCACCTTATAATTTTTTTGGTTGTTTAACTATTAAGTATTTTATATTTTTATCTGCTTAAAGAGAATAATTAAAGGATATAATCTACAATCTGAAAGATAATTATTACAGCTGCACTAAGTAGGGCAAGATTATTGAATTTACTATTTTGCATAGATTTGTAAATTATTTGATAATTACGCTTACGTAAAATTCTAACCATATATAAAGGACAGGATACAAGCATTATTAGTGAGAATAAGCCAACAATAGATAATGCAATTAAGAAAAGTTTCTTGAAATAATAATTTAGTATTATTGGTAGCATAAAAAGCAGAAAGCTTAGTAAGATGTTTTTATTTATCTTTGATAAATTAGCCATTTTAAACCTATCCAATATTAAGTCTTTTAGTGCTAATGAAAGGGTTATAAAAGCTGTAGTTACTGATATTGTAATAAAAGAGTATATAAAACTTATAATTTCTGAGGATTTTATATTTGCTTTGAGAATATATATAAGCTGAGTGACACTATCCTCAGAACTAAGCGATTTAAGTATTTCAGCGAAACTATTTTTACTACCATAAATTGCGATATTACCAAATATTGAGATTATCCAGCATATGTATATTGCTAATATGATAAATGATGCAATTATGATAATTCTTCTAATATCTTTTGGATGTGGTCCTACATAATTTACAACACTAGGGATTATTATGTGTGCTGAAAATGTTGTGGCTAAAATAGGTAAAGCTATTATTAGTTGTTTGAAATTACTAAAACTATAACTACCTAGATTTGTTAGATGTATTGATCTAAATAGCAATATTATAGTAAAAAGTATGATTATTAATTTTAGACTTAGAAAAATTCTATTTAGCCATTCAGCAGAGCCTGTACCTTTTAAAATAAAACCACCAAAAATAATAACAAAGCATATCTCAATAACTATATAATTTATATTCAATAAGCTTTCAAAGGATGAACCTATAGCTGATATATAAGCTGCTAACATACCATAAAGTATCCCAAATGCACAAATATAGACTAAAGCAATCCCAGGTTTTTTAAAAAGTTTATGTGCTAAGCCTAGATAACTGATACCTTTCTCAAAATGTAAACATGCTTCTGCAACCGCAAGTGTTGAGTATGTCATCAATAGCCACATCAAAAACATAATTAGACAGCCAATAATCGCACCAAAGTAAGAGAGAATCATTGGTATCGCAAGGATACCACCTCCAAGTGATGTTCCTATAATTAGAAATATACAACCGATTTGTTTGTTTATACTTATCACACTAAGACTTGTTATTTTTATAATTTAGAATAATTAAAGCATATATGTTTATATTATAAAATAATAATTTTTACCATCCAGCAATTGCGGCACCGTCAGGGTATACTTCTGCAGCTACTTTTTTAACAGCGGGACTTTGGAATGCTTTTACATATTCTTTAAGTTTGGTGCTATCCTTCTGATCTGCATTTGCTGCAATAATGTTAGTAAATGGCGAGTCAGTTGGTTCTACAAATAAAGCATCTTTATGAGTAAGTCCTGCTTTTGATAAATAATCATTATTTATAATTCCTAATGCTACGACTTCTAGGTTATTAGGGATTTGATCTGCTTGTAGAGCAATAATTTTTAGATTTTTAGGATTGCTAACTATATTATCTGGAGTAGCCTTCCATGTGACACCTTTTTGAAGCTTAATAAGTCCAGCATCTTCTAATATCATAAGGGCACGACCTTGGTTAGTTGGGTCATTAGGTATAGCTATAGTTGCTCCATTAGGAACTTCATCAAGGTGTTTATATTTTTTCGAATATATCCCCATTGGATAAAGAAAAGTTTTGCCTATAGATACGATATGATATCCAAACTCCTTATTTTGGTTTTCTAAGAAAGGTATATGTTGGAAGGCATTTGCTTGGATTTCATTGTCATTTAAGGCTCTATTTGGAAGATTGTAATCTCCGAATGAAACCAACTTAACATCAAGTCCATATTTTTCTTTAGCAACTTTCTTACTTTCTTGCATGATTTTGTCTTGAGGAGGACTTGTTATATATCCGACTGTTATCTGGTTAGGATTTATAGCAGTTGATGCATTTAGATATAGTTGAGTACCACTAGCCACTAGGAGAATAACTATAACAATCCAAAGAGAAGTTAGTTTTTTTGCGGTAACTAGATAATTGCCAAATGACTGGGTTAATTGTACAAGTATAACTAACATAATTACACCACCTAATAGGAGCGTATAATTGCCATAGTTATAACCTTTGAAATAGGTTAGATCACCAAGACCTCCACCACCGACGATACCAGCCATAGCAGAGAAGCCAATTAGCGAAATGCATGTCAAAGTGGCAGCATCTATCAAGAGGTTTTTTGATTCTGGTAACAGTACTTTGAATATTATCTGTCTTTTAGTTGTTCCCATTGCTTTTGCCGCCTCAATAAGACCATTATCAACCTCACGTAGAGCTGATTCTGTCAAGCGTGCATAAAATGGTAGAGCAGCTATAGCAAGGGGTACTATCGAAGCAGTAGTACCTATAGTTGTTCCAACGATTAATCTAGTTAAAGGATATAATAAAATCAGTAAGATAATATATGGAATACTTCTAGTGATATTTATAATAACACTAAAAGTTTTGTTGAAGCCTTTAACAAGTACATTTTTATTATCTTGAGTGATATAAAGTAAAATACCTAATAATATGCCACCAATTACAGCTACTAAAGTGGCGATGAAAACCATAAAAATAGTTTCCCAAGTTGATTGAGCTATTTGGCTAAGCTCATGTAAACTAAATATTGTCTGCTGTTGCATAACCTAGCACCTTTAAATTAACATCTTGGTTTGAAAGAAATCTTAGCGCATTTTCCCAGTCTTGACGCTCGCCTGTGATATGACAAATTGCTATACCGACTATTTGATCTTGGATAGTTTCAATATTCGCTTGAATAATACTAGCTGTAGCATTAAACTGACGAGAAATTTCAGCAATAATTGGCATTTTACCTTTATCACCATAAAAAGTTAGTTGCACTACAGGGTAGGTATTATCATAACTATATGGATTATCCTGAAGCTTTTTAGCGATAAAATCTGGAACTTTAGTATGAATACTTGTTTCAACAAATGACCTAGTGACAGGAGCTTGAGGATTTAAAAACACATCTAAAGTCTTACCCATTTCAGCAATTCTACCTTTATCAATAATCGCGACACGATCACAGATTTTTCTAACTACATCCATCTCATGAGTGATTAAAACTATTGTTAAACCAAGCTCTTTATTTAGTCTTTTGAGTAATGCAAGGATTTGTTTGGTAGATGTTGGATCTAACGCAGATGTTGCCTCATCAGATAGTAATACAAGTGGATTTAGTGCAAGTGCTCTAGCTATAGCGACTTTTTGCTTTTGACCACCACTTAGCTCTTGTGGATATGCATTTGCTTTATTTGGTAATTCAACTAAATCTAAAAGCTCAAAAACTCTTTTTTTGATCTCACTCTTAGGTATTCCTTGGATCTCAAGTGGTAGAGCAATATTTTCAAAAACATTACGCGATGATAGCAGATTGAAATGTTGAAATATCATTGCTACTTTTTTACGAAATTCGCGTAGCTGTTTTGAGTTTTTCTTAGTGATATTTTCATCAGCTATAAAAATTGAGCCATCAGTAGGTTGTTCAAGTAAATTTAAGCATCTTAAAAGAGAGCTTTTACCAGCGCCACTATGACCAATTATGCCAAATATTTCACCTTGTTTGATTTCTAGATTGATATTATCTAGAACAAGATTACTAGTGTTATTTGTTCTGTATTCTTTTTTTAAGTTTTTAATTTGAATCATTTTTTGCCTTTGCTTTGTCACCAATTTTACTTTCTTGTCCACTAATCAGTCTTTGAATATTTCCTTTATGCTTTACAAGTATTATTATCGCTATTATTAGAAACGGTGCAGCTACTTGTAGGTCTGATGTAAATATTACTGAAAAACTCGCTATAACGGTAGCAACTAAAGCTGATAATGATGAGTAGCGTGTAATTATAGCTACACATAACCACGTGATTACAAAGATTAAGCCCAAGATCCAGCTAAAACCAAAAAGTGTACCTATAAGAGTTGCAACACCTTTACCACCTTTGAAACCGAAAAATATCGGAAAAATATGACCAAGAATTGCATAAAGTGCTGTACATGCGGTTATAAACTCATTACCGGTTAGGACTTTAGCAATAACTACTGGGACTAAACCTTTGAGAATATCGAATATTAGCGTAATTGCAGCTGGAACTTTGCCACCGATTCTAAGAACATTTGTCATACCAGGATTACCAGAACCAACACTGCGAGGTGATGGTAACCTAAATATATAACATACGATAATTGCACTGTTTATAGATCCTAACAAGTAAGCAAATATTAGAATACTGAAATTCAAAAAATTCATAATTTTCCTTTATGTTTCTAAAGTTGTTTAAACTATTATAGAAGATAATAGTATCTAGACAATATTTATATATGAAAATTTGAGAGATTATTTCACCTAAGTCTTAAAATATCTATTATGAATTAATCTATCAATATAAAATCAGAAAAATTTCCAGATTCAAAAAAACATTAACCGATTTTATTTAATATATTCTCTAACATGAGGTGCTATTTAAATAGGGGAATATAAATTGATAATAAAAGACAAAATACTATTAACTTTGACAATGTATCTAGTGTTTTACTATTAGCAGATTGTAACAAAGAATGAAATGAATATAACATATAGCTGATGAGCCTAACGTTTTGAATAGATTTAATTAGATATCTTTTTATAGCCTTTAATTAGAAAAAATATAATTATAATAATATTCATTATCCAACTGGATTCTGTTGAGTTTTATAACACCACTAGTTGTTTTTTTTCCATCTCCCTTTAATTCTTTATTTTAAATAAACAAATAACTCATTGTTAAAAAATTAAATATTTAAGGTAAAAGATTTTAATATTAATAATCTATTAATTTATAGAAAATTATTATGGTATGCTTTTTTTGCTTTATAATAATTAGCTGTAATGGAGGTATTAAATATATGAGGTATAATAGTCTAATAATGAAAGACAAACTTTTGATAGGCATTGCAATAATTTCTAGTGCTGCGTTATTGGAGGGTTGTGGTAAGACTGAAACTACTAACGAGCTACGCATAGTGTATCAATGTGCTGATGTGGAGGATACTGTGGCGATTGAAAATAGCTATACGTTCCAGAAAGGATTACCATCAGGAGCAACTATTACGACTCTTGTGGCTAGTTTGAATGCAAATGCTGCTAAAGCACATGGAACTTTTGCTGCTGACGGAAGCGGTTCTTTCAATATTACATGTGACAAAGGATACACTTGGTTAAAAGATGTAGATCCAGCATATGGTACAGAAATCAACAAAGGTTCAGGTAGAGACTCTGCGCTTGCTACATGGGATACAAAAACTAACAAGCAGTATAGATAGCACTGGCTATACACAGAACGGTTTTGTCAGGGGTGATACTGTGCTTTGGTTGGCTGGTTGTTGGCCGAATGATTAAAAAATCTTGATCATAATTTGGAGAATTTTTTTCTAAAATTAAACATTTTAGAAGAGTTTTCTCTAGCTTTGATAAAATCATATCTACATATCTACATATCTAGGATTGATTTTATAGATACCTGAAATTGGATTGGGATGAATCTGACGATAAATAATATTATGTTTGCAAAACAAGAAGCTTTTAATTAGAGCTATAATCCTGTCTGGCACTTTTCTTTTTGGAGCTGTGGAATGCAGATCGGTAATTATTTATTTACAGCAATTAAATATAATATACTGTTTGGGGCTGTCTTAGATAATTTTACTTTAAACTCTCTCTAACCCAACGTTTAATTAGTTTTAGTTGCTCTTTAGAAGCACTGTGGTTAAATCTCCACTCACATTCCTTCAAAGTAGCTTTCATCTACTTCAACTTCTCCTATAAATATTTCTAAATGCTCACTATTTTCATAAATTAGCACTCTTAATCTATGAAAATAATAGCTGGCTGTAGTCTTATTTACTGATACTAATTCTGATGCAGTTCGTGCTGTACTTCCTGCTATAAATAACTCTATTAACTTGTCTTGTTTGTATGAGCTTAACCTACTTCTTCTCATCAAAACTATCCTAACATAACTTAGTTATCTAGGACAGCCCCTAAAATTATTATTTATAGAGAAGTATTATCTATTACTAGATATTTTTATGACTTTGTTATAGCATTAATAGCTTAAAAAAATATGTTTATAGTTAACTTAAAATACACATGTCATTCTAAGACTTGATCGTAGAGTCTAATTGCATGAGCTATATTCTACTCTCAGTTTTTTGATCCTGTGATTAAGCCATAGGGCGACGGAGAGGATTTAAAGTGTATTGGGTTATCTATACTAATTATCTATTTTTATAAGGTTAATTATTATGACTGTAATGAAGTTTGATCTAATCAAAAAAGAGGGTAAAGCCCGCAGAGGTAAGATTACTTTTCCTCGTGGTGATATTCAAACACCTGCATTTATGCCAGTAGGTACTTATGGTGCTGTCAAATCACTATCTCCAGTTGAGTTAAAAGAGATGGGGGCAGAGATTATTTTGGGTAATACATTTCATTTATGGTTACGTCCTGGCACAGAGATTATCAAAAAACATGGTTCACTCCATGGCTTTAACGGCTGGGATAAGCCTATTTTGACAGATTCTGGAGGTTTTCAGGTTTTTAGTTTGGGCAAGATGCGTAAGCTAACAGAAGAGGGTGTGACATTTAAATCACCTATTAATAGTTCTAAGGTATTTTTATCACCTGAAATATCAATGCAAGTGCAAAGAGATTTAGGCTCAGATATCGTGATGTGTTTTGATGAATGTACGCCATACCCAGCTACGGAAAAAGAAGCTAAAGAATCTATGGAGCTATCTATGCGCTGGGCAAAAAGATCAAAAGAAGCTCATGGTGATAATCCATCGGCATTATTTGGGATTATTCAAGGTGGTATGTATGAGCACTTACGTGATGAGTCGTTGGCAAAGTTAAAAGAGATTGATTTTGATGGTTTTGCTATTGGTGGCTTATCTGTTGGCGAGCCTAAAGAAGATATGATTAGAATACTTGATCATACCGCACATCAAATGCCAGAAGATAAACCAAGATATCTGATGGGAGTTGGCACTCCAAAAGATCTAGTTGAGGCGGTGTATCGTGGAGTAGATATGTTTGATTGTGTTATGCCATCTCGAAATGCTCGCAATGGTCATATCTTCACTTCAGAAGGGGTGATTAAAATCAGAAACTCTAAGTATAAAGATGATACTTCACCATTAGATCCAAACTGTGATTGCTATACTTGTAAAAATTTTACTAAGAGCTATTTGCATCATCTTGATAAAACCAAAGAGATTCTAGGCTCTAGGTTAAATACTATTCATAATTTAACTTTCTACCAAAATCTTATGAAATCTATCCGTAAGGCACTAGACGAAGGTAGATTTTCAGAGTTTAGAAAAGAGTTTTTAGCAAGCTATAAATAAGTCTAACTACTTGAAATAAGAAGTCAGTAATCCTTTAATTTTATCAAAATTTTCAGTTTCTGAGTCTTTTGCTAAAAGGTAATATGATTTTCCTGTTGAGCAACTTTGTTGTGGTGGAACATATAGGAAACCATTTTTAATATATTCTTGTATTAGAAGCTTGTCAGTAACAAAGAATCCAATACCTGAAAAACAAGCCTTAATAGCTTGTAGCGAATTTTTAAAAACAATTTTTTTATTAACTTTAGCTAAAATATTGTTATGTTGTTGCCAAAGAAGATAATCATCAATACGAACCTTATCATCTACATAAATTAGTTTTTGTTGTGATATTATCTCTAAACAGCTTTTACCTGTATGTCTGTTATTGCAAACTAATATTAATTCACCTTCAGCAAGTTTGTATTTGTTTTTATTATTAAAGTCGCTATCGATGCCATACTCTATACTAATATCTACATCATCATAATCAAAGTTTGCTTTTCTTCCTAGTGTTATAAGTTGTATTTCTGTGTCTGCTAGAAATTCTATCAATTCATCAAGTTTTGGAATTAACCAGTTTGCACATAGTGTAGTCATGCAGTTTATCGATAACTTTTTGGATTTTTGTTTTTTAAAAGCCTCAGTTGAATAATGAATTTGTGCTATTAAAGGCTCTATTTTTGCATAATACTCTCTAGCTAAATCAGTGATAATAAGCTTTCTTTTGTCAGTTATAAAAAGTTTTTTATCAAGATAGGCTTCTAGTTTTCTTATCGATTGGCTCACTGCAGAATGAGTCATAAATAGTTGCTCAGCTGCTTTTGTGTAGCTTTTGGTTTTCATCACAGCTATAAATACCGGTAAGGAATTTAGAGGAGGTAGATCGTTTCTTTTTATCATTAATGTGTAAGTAAAACTTACTTATGTTGTAAGAATAATACGTTTTACACATCGATGCAATAGTTATATTATTTAGACATCTTAGATAAGAGATTTAACTAAAAATGATTTCTCTAAATAATCTTATTAGCTTTGTTTTGATGATATTATCAGCATCAATGATAGCCTTGGGATCTTTCGTTAGAAAAGTTTTTGTTGGAGTTGATGGTATTTATCTAGCAATGTTTATTTGCTTTGTTGGTAGTAGTATCTTGATGTGGTGGATTGGAAGTATTTCTTCATTTACAAAAATTATGCCTCATGGTTGGAAATCGATATTTATAAGAGTGGTATTTAGTATGCTTGCACAAGTATTGTTGTTTGTGAGCTTAAGTAGAGGATCTTTATTAATTACGATGCTTTTGTTTAATACTAGTCCGCTGTTTATACCGGTGATACGTTTTGTCTTTTTTAAAAAGGATATTAGTCATTTTAACTTTATTTGTATTATTGTTAGTTTTTTTGGTATTTATTTGATTTTAGGTAGAGGCAGTGATGGTGCTAATATTTATACATTAAGCGCACTTTGTGCTGGTATTCTAAATGCTGCATCACAAGTTGTATTACATAATGCAAGTCAAAAAGAAGATGTTTTTATTATAAACTTATGGATATATACGTTTATTGCTTTAGTAATGATTGTGTTATTACCATTTGATAGATCTGCAGTTACAAATTTGAATAACTTATTTACCCAACCTATAATAATTTGGATGTCTATAGCGATAATAATATTTAGTATAAGTGCGCAAATATTTCGAGTAAAAGCATTTAAATATACTAATGATCCAGCTCTAGTGGCTCCAGCAATGTACTTCTCAGTTATTGTTGCTGCGATATTGGATATTGTTTTTTATAATATATCAATGAGTTGTTTAGAAATGTGTGGGGTCTTGATGATATGTGTGACTAGCGTATTGTCATTGATCAAAAAAGCTTAAAGGAGAATAAAATGAAAAATACTTTTGTAATAGTTGCTGATTTTATAAATGAAATCGTGGATGAAAAGGGTGCTTTCGGTGCTCATAATGCACAAAGAATTAAAGATGATGAAACCATGCAAAAAGCTAATAAGTTAATAGCTTGGGCAAGAGATAACAGTATTCAGATTGCTCATGTAAAAGTAGGTTTTACTAAGGAGTATAAAGAGTGCTCCAAAGTATCTCCGATGTTTAAAAAAGCTCCGGAGTATGGTGTATTACAGTTGGGTACTTGGGCAACAGAATTTCATCCTCAAATGGATGTTCAAGAGCATGATATTATCATCACAAAGCATCGCGTGAGTGCTTTATATGGTACAGATCTAGAGCTTATATTACGTGCAAATAGTATTGAGCATGTAATTATCTGTGGGGTATCAACTAGTTATGTAGTAGAGTCTACAGTCCGTGAGTTGCATGATCGTGATTTTAAGGTTACTGTAATAGCAGATGCATGTAATGCCGCTAGTCAACAAGCTCATGAAGCTAGCTTAACAAACTTAAGTAGAATTGCTGATATTGTAGATATTGATGATTTTATTTAATGCTAATTTGTTGTAAATAAATCTCACGAACTGTGTTGTATCATGCTATAATACAGTGTTCACTAAATTAATAAAATAATATAAGCGAGAAATCATGAAAAAAAAAATTATAGTTTTCATGGCAGTATTGATATCAATATTACTATTTAACAGTGGTTATTCTTTAAACGATACTGAGAATTTGCTGTACCTGCAAGCATATTTTAATAAGCGTAATGTTGAGAAAGTTAATGATTATCATACAGAGATGACGCGTTATTCTGCAAATTTGAAAATTAATTATTATCAATAATTATCCTTAAGCTAATTTTAGGTCGCTGCGATAAATTAACATTTGAGCTGGTTTATTCTAAAGATATAGTATCTAAATACTGGTATCTTGATAATATGTATGCTATTTATTGTATTGATTAAATAAGTTAGAGCATATGATTTTCTCATATGATTGGTGGTTGGAGATACTTTTATCAGTTTATTACTGGTGTTTAATTGATAAAGCATTACTACTAAGGTAAAATTCCTACGTTTAAAATTTAAAATCCTTAGGAGATAAAATGAGAAAATTATTATTGTCACTATCTGCAATCGTATTATTTGTGTCAACTTCATTTGCACAAGGAGCAGAGCAAGCTGCTGGTAGTCCGTTAAGCTCAATCTTAATGCTAGTGGTATTTTTTGCTATATTCTGGTTCCTATTAATCAGACCTCAACAAAAGAAAAACAAAGAATTGCGTAAGATGCTATCTGAGCTATCAAAAGGTGATGAGGTTGTAACTAACGGTGGAATGGTAGGCAAAATCGCTAAGATAGATGAAACATTTGTAGATTTAGAAGTTGCAGATAATGTTACTGTTAAGATTCAAAGAAATGCTGTAGCAAATATTTTACCTAAAGGTGCTACTAAAGCTTAATTAGCTATTCTACGAAATCTTTTTAATTTTTTTCTTTTTATTTAAAGGAATTTTCAATGAGTAACAACAGAAGTTTACCTATAAATCAGTTTCCGCTGTGGAAAAATCTTTTGATCGTAATTATCTTAGCATTAGCAATTTTTTATGCTTTGCCTAATGTTTTTGGTAAGAGCCCAGCTTTGCAAATATCACAAAAAGATGGTGATGTGACTACACAGTTATTAGTAAGTGTAGAGAACACGCTAGCTAAAGATAAAATTAGTTATCAAAAAGCTGATATAGCTGATGACAAAAGTAATATTGCAATAACTTTCAAGGATGTCGAAGAGCAGCTAAAAGCTAAAAAAGTACTAAAAGACAGTTTGAGCGATGACTATATTATTGCGATGAATATGCTCTCGAACTCACCAAATTGGTTATCAGCATTAGGTGCTAACCCTATGAATTTGGGACTAGATTTGCGTGGTGGGATGTACTTGATGTTAGAAGCTGATACAAAAACATCTATTGATGCTCAACTAGATAATTACTTGAGCATAATTCTAAGTGCTGCTAAGGATAATAGTATAAATATATCAAGCTCAACAAAAGCTGAAGAAAAATCAACTATCAAAGCACCACAAAATTATTTTGACAATGGTTTTGTTTCGATAACTTTAGCAAATTCTGTTGATGTTGATAAGCTTAAACAATATTTAAGTACTGATTTCATCAAGACACAAGACCCTAATATAATTTACACAAACAAGGGTAATACTGTATTTATTTCTTATAATAGTGCTAAGATTCTTCAGCTTAAGCAAGATGCGATATCGCAGGTTGTGACAGTTATGCGTAATCGTATCAACGCATTAGGTGTAGCTGAAGCATCTGTTGCTCAGGCAGGTGATAATCGTGTAGTGATTGAAATACCAGGCTTACAAGATGCTACCCAAGCTAAGCAAATTTTAGGTGGTACTTCTACAGCAAGTTTCTATTTAGTAAATACAGTTGCAGATAGATTAGCAGCTGAAGAGCAAGGTTATAAAGTTTATTCTCTAGATAATGGTCGAGGCTATCAAAGCTACTATAGCTTAAAAGGAACTGCTGTTGCTGGTGGTGCTGATATTATCGGAGCTAGCCCATCTATAGATCGTCAGACTGGAACACCTATAGTCATGGTTGAGCTAGATAGAAGTGCAGCAAGCCATTTTAGACAAATAACTGGTAAGAATATTGGTAACCCAATGGGTGTAATGCTTGTTAATACCACTTACGAGAAAGTCAAAGATAAAGATGGTAAAGAGAAAAATGTAGTTAGCAAAACAGAAAAATTAATCAATGTTGCTACAATCCAATCTGCGTTAGGCTCACAATTTCAGATCACTGGTCTAAATCAAAAAGAAGCAAATAATCTAGCTTTAATGATCAAATCAGGAGCGTTGCAGGTACCTGTACATATCGTCCAAGAGCAGCAAATAGGTCCAAGCTTAGGTAAGGATAATATTGGAAAAGGTATGCTCTCTATCGTGATAGCACTTATAGCTGTTGTAGTATTTATCTTAGTTTATTATCGTGTTTTCGGGATTATAGCTAACATTGCGCTAGTGATGAACTTAATCTTAATTGTAGCGGTGATGTCTATTATCCCTGGAGCTACTCTGACATTACCAGGTATTGCTGGTATCGTCTTAAATTTAGGTATGTCGATAGATGGTAACGTGCTAATATTTGAACGTATTAGAGAAGAAATTCGTGCTGGTATGCCTCGTCAAAGTGCAATACATATTGGTTATGAGAAAGCATTTACTACAATTGTAGATTCAAATATTACAACCTTGATTGTTGCGGTGATACTTTTCTTTATCGGTAGTGGCGCAGTCAAAGGTTTTGCAATCACATTAATGATAGGTATTGTCACATCTATGTTTACATCTGTTACTGTTTCAAGAGCGATGACAAATTTTGTTTACAGTAAGAGAAAGAAACTAGAAAAAATCTCTATAGGCATATAATTTTAGGTTGGGTTTATAATGGAATTTTTTAAACAAAAGACAAGCATAGATTTTTTAGGAATTAAGAAATATACAACTGTTTTTTCTGTATTAATGATTGTTGTGTCATTATTTTTTATCTTTACTAAAGGTTTAAATCTTGGCTTAGACTTCACAGGTGGTTATCAAGTACAAATTCAGACATCTACTAAGTCACAAGATTCTGAAACTATGACTAAAGAGTTAGCCAAAGCTGGTTTTGAACATACAACTATTACTACTTTTGGTGATAATAATAACTTTCTCATTAAGTTTGCTCCTGATGAGGTTAACACAAAAGCAAAAAGCTTAGAAGATGCACAACAATATCTCAAGCAGCAAGTCGAAAACTCGTTAGATGCGCAAGTTCAAAGTGTTAATTATATTGGTCCACAGGTTGGTAAAGAGTTAGCAAGTAATGGTGTTTTAGCAATTATAGTAGCGATGGTATGTATTTTGATATATATCAGTGCTAGATTTGAGATGAAGTTCGGTATTAGTGCTTGTATTGCATTACTTCATGATCCTATAGTTATCTTAGGCATATTTTCGGCATTTCAGTTAGAGTTTGATTTAACTGTATTAGCTGCGGTACTAGCTGTGATTGGCTACTCATTAAATGATACCGTTGTAATATATGATAGAGTGCGTGAGAACTTCAGAAAAATGCGTAATGCTAGTGTTGTAGAAGTTGTTAATAGAAGTATTAATGATACTTTATCAAGAACTATTTTGACTTCTGGTCTAACAATGCTAGTTGTTGTAGTGCTATATTTGTTTGGTGGTAGTTCAGTACATAATTTCTCATTGGCTCTAATCTTAGGAATAGTGGTGGGTACATACTCATCTATATACGTTGCTGGTGTGGTAGCTGTTGCGCTAGGTTTAAATAGAGAATCATTACTTCCGAAGCAAGTATCTAAAGAAGATATTCCTATTCTATAAATAAATCTTTATTATGGTTGCTAACCATTAAATGGTGTATAATTATAATGAAGAATTAATAAAAGGAGCATTAATGAAAAAATTAGTTTTAGCAGCTTGTATGCTTGCTTTTGGTGTAAGTTCTAGCTTAGCTATGTCTGATAGTAAGCCGGTACAACCTCCAGCACAGAAGCAAGATGTTGGTCATCCACATAAGTTGGTAGATATCTATAGCAAAGATGATCAAAGCTATAAGGTATCAGCTCAAATAACCCTTGAGAACCAAGATAATTATAATATATTCTATTGTAAGCAAAATAACTGGTGTGAAGTTGTTGATAAAAATAATGGTAATACTGGTTGGATCAATCTGGATAAACTTAAACAATCTCAAGAAAAATTTGCTAAGCATGTACATAAGCAAAATACAATAAAAAGGTTAGAAGAGTATACTAAGGTTCAAGATCAAAAAATATCTCAATTACATGCTATGATGACGCAAATGCGACAAGAGTTTGCGTATGTATTAGAGCAGCAACAAGCTCAAATTAATCAGCTAAAACAAGCGTACTACTATCAGTAGTATAAGCTAACGATAGGAGCCACATGGCTAACAAAAAATTATTACCAGCTACGAAGACGAAAACTTTACCAGTTGTATCTGATAATAATCTCAGTGCGTATTTAAATTTTGTCAATACTTTACCAGTATTATCACTAGAGCAAGAGCAAGAGCTAGCAAGACGCTATAAATATAAAAAAGATCTAGATGCTGCACAGCAACTTGTGTTATCACATTTACGCTTTGTTACTAAAATAGCAAGAAATTTTTCAGGTTATGGACTTTCAATAGCGGACCTTATCCAAGAGGGTAATATTGGTCTTATGAAAGCTGTAAGTAAGTTTGATCCAGATCAAGGTGTTAGATTACTTTCATTTGCAGTTCATTGGATTAAGGCGGAAATGCATGACTATGTCCTAAAAAACTGGAAGATAGTCAAGGTTGCTACCACAAAAGCACAGCGTAAATTATTTTTTAATCTTAGAAGTAGTAAAGACAAAATTGGTTGGTTAAGCTCGGAGAATATCAAAGAGTTAGCTGAAGAGCTAGGTGTCAAAGAAGAAACTGTCATTGAGATGGAGAAAAGAATGTGTCAGGGGGATGCAAGTCTTGATTTACCATACACTGATGATGACGGTGAGCAAACTTCGCAGCAAAGTTTGTATCTAGAGGATAAGTCTTCAAACATTGAGCATCAAGTTGTTCAGCAAGATTACTATGATAATTTCAAAGCGATTGTAAAAGATGTTTTAAGTGGTTTTGATACACGTACAAAAGATATTATCATGTCGCGCTATCTACTTGATAACAAGGCAACTCTTCAGGATCTAGCTGCTAAATATAATATCTCAGCCGAAAGAGTACGCCAAATTGAAGAAGATGCTCTAGCTAAGCTTAAAAAAGCTATCAAGAATCGCTCTTAATATTTTGTCTATTTAGATAAATAGGTTCTGTGCACAAAAATAAATATTCATCGTAACCAAATAAAAGTACAAGCTAATTTAATCATTCCTATATATGCTGAAATGGTTTTATCAAATCTAGAGAATACTCTTCTAAAATGCTTAATTTTAGAAAAGAAATTCTCTATCAAATGTCTTTCTTTATATACATGACTATCAAAAGGTATATGGTTTAGAGTATTTGATTTACAAGGGATAACAGCTTCAGAGGATATACCTTGAATATGCTGCCTGATTTCATTAGAATGATATGCTCTATCAGCGATAACTTTTGTATTATATACATTTTTTAGTAAATCTATAGCTACTTTACTATCATGAGTTTTATCCTCTGACAACAATATTTCTATTGGATTACCTAAAGCATCAGTCATAGCATGGATTTTAGTGGTTATCCCACCAACTGATCTACCAATTGCTTGGTTATCATCTTTATCATATCCCGTAGCACAAGCATGTGCTCTTGCTATTGTTGAATCAAGCATGACTTCTTGTAAATCAGGGTTTTGTACTGATTTAAATAATCTAGAAAATATATCTTTATCACATCAATCTTTAAAACGCTTATGTATTGATCTATATTTACCATAATAAAATGGTAACATTCTCCATTGACAGCCTGTACGTAACACATAAAATACAGCTTCAATAAACAATCTTAATTTGGCTTCATCATTGGTATGTATACCTTTTTGTGATTTAAAGAATGATAAAATAATTGACCAGAATACTTCTTTTATATGATAATTCATTTGCTAAACCATTGATATTTATTGCTTTTCAAATCTTAAATAACAGCGGTTTAGCTATTTTCAATATAATTTAAGTTTTTTGTGCACAGAACCTAATTATTCAAAAAAATACTAGTAGTTATGTTAATATAAACATCAATGTAATTTTTTTAAATTAAACAAATGAAAGATTTTATCCTTCAAATAAAATCACAGATAAAACAGCAAGTGTATTTAGATGGCTCAAAGAGTATCTCAAATAGATCACTGATAATCGCAGCGATGGCTCAAGGTCAAACAAAATTTGAGAATTTGCCTAATAGTGCTGATGTTTTAGCATGTATTGCAGCTCTAAAGGAGTTAGGTTGTCAGCTAGAACATAGCCGGGATTCAAAAACTTTAGTTATTCAAGGTTGTAGTGGAGTATTTGCGAACTTAGATGCCAAGATATTTTGTAATGAGTCTGGTACTTTAACAAGATTTATAATACCAATGTTAGCAGTGCAGTCTACAGGTAAATATTACGTATATGCCAAGCAAAGAATGATGGATAGACCCTTAGCAGATCAACTAAAACCGCTTGAAAAGTTAGGTATGCTAGCAAATTACCATCAAAAGGCTTATGCTATGCCTTTGACAATAATAGCTAAATCTTTGGATGGTGGTTATATAGAAGTTGATGGCGAGAAGAGTTCGCAATTTGCCTCAGGTTTGCTGATGGCAGCACCATTTATGCACCGTGGCTTAAGATTAAACTCTATCACAGACCACAAGCAACCGTACTTAGATATGACAACTAAAGTTATGGCAGAGTTTGGTGTGACAGTAGATATTGATGAAAATATCTATACTGCCAACAAATCTCAATATATCTCTCCTAGTAATTATGTAGTTGAACCAGATGTTTCGACAGCTTCATATTTTTGGGCATTTGCAGCTATCACCGGTTCAACTATCAAGGTTATGCATGTTACTAAAAACTCTAAGCAAGGTGATATTAAATTTTTAGAAGTACTTGAGAAAATAGGCTGTCAAGTTAATTACTACAATGATGGTATAGAGGTTACAGGTAATAATCAGCTTCGTGGTATACAAGTTAATATGCGTAATTTCTCTGATACTTTCATGACGCTTGCAGCTATTGCTTGCTTTGCTAAAGGCGATACGCATATTTCAGGTCTTAGTCATACACGTGGTCAAGAATCAGATCGCATTGCAGCTATGGCAGAGGGACTTAGCAAGCTTGGTATCTATGTGGAGACTACTCAAGATAGTATTTTAATCTCGCCAGCTAGAAGTAAATTTAAGCCAGCTGAAGTTGATAGTCATAATGATCACCGTATCGCTATGTCTTTAGCACTTTTAGGCTTAAAATATCAAGGTGTAATAGTAAATAATGCAGCGGCTGTAAGCAAAACTTGCCCAGATTATTTTGATAGAATGAGAGCATTGGTAGGTTAGCTATGATAAAAAAAGAGCGTATTATAACCAGATATCTAAGTCAAAGGTGGTATAAAAAAGCTCTTATCATCACAGCTACAGAGAGTAATTATTTTCATAATATAAATGTCTTAAAATTAGTCGCATGTTCAGGATATCTAAAGAA
The DNA here is from genome assembly GCF_000833475.1 of Francisella tularensis subsp. tularensis. NCBI lineage: Bacteria > Pseudomonadati > Pseudomonadota > Gammaproteobacteria > Thiotrichales > Francisellaceae > Francisella > Francisella tularensis. The sequence goes on from NZ_CP010115.1 coordinate 1,409,643, forward strand.
TCAGTCACAATTGGGTTGTATTTTTGATATAGAGGCTTGGCCTTTTGAAAATAAATTTTTTGATCTTATTATCCTTGATGAGAGCTTTGTCAGCTGTCCAAAACAGATGAGGGCTCTATTTAATCAATTACATTTTTGTTTGTCAGATGATGGTGAGGTCATAGTGGCTTGTGTTGGTGGTATTAGTCTATATGGTTTGTTATCACGTTTTTTGGCAAACGGCTTTACTAGTAAAAAAGTTAGATTAATAAACTATACTAATAATTTTATAGTAAATATTATTAAAAAAATAATTAGTAAAAATTATGTTGTAGTCTTTAAGAAAGATAATTATTTTAGGGTTGACCCTTTGAATGTCAGCGAACTTGTTGATAAACCATTAAAGGCTAAAGTCTATAGTGGTGGTTGCGCTAGGGAAATATATGGAAATTTTCAAAAAGAAAAATAGGGTCATTGCCTACACAGATGGTGCTTGTAAAGGCAATCCTGGAATTGGCGGCTGGGGAGCTATCCTTAGTTATAATGGTGTAGATAAAGAGATATATGGTAGTGAAAAAGATACTACAAATAATAGAATGGAGCTAATAGCCGCAATCAAAACGCTCCAAGCGCTTAAAAGAAAGTGTGATATAACAATTTATACTGATTCTAAATATCTTCAAAATGGTATTAATGAATGGTTAGCAAATTGGAAAGCTAATGGTTGGAAAACAGCAGCCAAGAAAGAAGTCAAAAATAAAGATCTCTGGCAAGAGCTTGATAGTCTGACAAATAAGCATAATGTAACATGGGGCTGGGTAAAGGGTCACAGTGGTAATGCTGGCAATGAAAAGGCGGATGAGTTAGCAAACAAAGCTATTGCTGAGCTAATAGGGAAATAAAATGAAAGATCTTGAAAATCGTGCTAATAAAAAAATTTTAGTTCTATATACTGGTGGTACTATAGGTATGGTTAGTACTGAACAAGGCTATGATGTCAAACCTGGTTATCTTAGCGAGACAATTGCGGGTATTAGAGATTTTTATCATTATAATATGCCGCAATTTGAGATTAAAGAGTACAGTGAACTTATAGATTCATCAAATATTAATCCTAGAAAATGGCTTTCATTAGCTTTAGATATTATTAAAACTTATGAGGATTATGATGGCTTTGTAATTCTACATGGTACAGACACTCTTGCTTATACTGCTTCTGTATTATCATTTATGCTTGGTGAACTGCAAAAACCAGTAATTGTTACAGGATCACAAATTCCAATCTCAAAGATCAGATCAGATGCAATATCAAATATTCTTAATAGTCTAATATTTGCTTGTAGTGATGATATCAAAGAAGTATGTGTATATTTCAATCAAAAGCTAATGCGTGGTAATAGAACTACAAAAATATCAGCAACTGATTTTGATGCTTTTGCTTCACCAAACTATCCTGCATTGGCAAGAGTTGGTATAGATATAGTCGTTAGGCAAGAAAAATTATGGCAGCGTGCTGATACCTTTAGTCAACCTAAGTTAGAAACTTTTGCTGTGCCAAAGATTGCTATTTTAAGTGTCTTTCCTGGCATGGGTAATGATATTTTAGAAGCTGTACTTGAGCCACCGTTACAAGGCTTAATTCTCAAGACTTATGGTGCTGGTAATATGATTAATGATCCAAGTATACATATGACACTAAAAAAAACTAATGATAGAGGTGTTGTGATAGTAAACTGTACTCAATGTTTGTATGGAAGTGTGAAAATGGATGCTTACAAGGCTGCTAGAGGACTTGTTGAAGCAGGCGTGGTTTCTGGTTATGATATGACAGATGAAGCAGCTTTAGGAAAGTTATTTTATTTATTAAGCCAGCCAAATATTACACAACAAGATGTCAAAGAAGCTTTTAATGTTTCATTACAAGGCGAAGTAACGATATAACTTAAATATAAATAGTAAAAAGCTTATACTTATAGCTAGCTAATACTAATAATAATTTCAAGGAGATAAAATGAGTGATATTTCTGAGTTGATAAAAGGCAATAGAGCATGGGCTGAAGAGATCAAAAAAACAAATCCAGGTTTTTTTGAAACTTTATCTAAAGGTCAGTCTCCAGAATACCTTTGGATAGGTTGTTCAGATAGTCGAGTACCTGCAAACCAAGTTTGTGGTTTGATTCCAGGTGAGGTTTTTGTCCATCGTAATGTTGCAAACGTTGTTTCACTTACAGATTTAAACTGTTTGTCAGTGTTACAGTTTGCTATTGAAGTCTTAAAGATTAAGAAAATAATAGTATGTGGTCACTATGCTTGTGGTGGTGTTGAGACTGTTGTCAAAGATAAGAGCTATGGTCTAATTGATAACTGGCTAACGTCTATCCATGAAGTTAAAGAGCAAAACAAACAGTTTATTGAAGAGTCATTATCTTGTTACAAAGATAATCAAGAAGAATATATGAAGAAAAAAGTAGATATGATGTGTGAGCTAAATGCACTTCATCAAGCGCTAAATCTTTGTAAAACTACAGTTGTTAAAAATGCGTGGGCAAAAGGGCTTACCTTTACTATACATGCAGCTATATACGGTATTGGCGATGGTAAGCTTTATGAAATTGGTGGTGGTGTAGGCTCAAGAGCAGAGATGGATACTACTTATGCTCAAGCTATTAAAGACATCAAATCTAGATATTGTAGATAATCTAATTCTGTTGATTTTTTATATTTGTCAAAATAACTTATATTATATAAGTAATATATGACTATAAACATATAAATTCATAAGTGAATGAAATTATAGTCTACTAGGTATAAAAGTAGTACATTCTGTCTTCTTGAACTAGTTTCAGGATTTTAATAAAGTGAGATGCTGAGATAAACATTTCCTGAACTTTATTTAGTATTCAATGTGATATTTTTATCTGTAGCTATTATATCTATATATTAAAATATCAATTTTATTTTGGAATGAGAATATATCTAAAATCTTAATATCTGTTTTTATTTCTAAGATATCCATTTGTAAAGATAATCGTCATTATAATATCAAAGCTAACTGGAAGAGTTGCTAGAGTTACATCATGATTATAAAAAGCATTGTGTATTATAGCTATAGCGGTTGATATACTAAAATATACTGCTTGAACAAAAAGTCCTTGGATACATTTAATTGCTAATAACGCCAAGCCAATAATTCCAAGAATGTCAAATAATAGAAAGTAAGTAATTTCTATTTTAGTAAAATTGTCTTCAGAGGTTATAAATATTGTTAATAAAACAAAACTAGAGATAATTACTAATAAGAATAATGATATATAAACTTTATTATATTCAGATATACTTTTAGTCTTAATTGTTAAGCATAATGAAATAATTAATCCTAATACGGCTATAGCAATATTATAATACTCGGCTTCGAGACTATAGAAATAGTTAATAATTGAAAAGTTATTATAAAGAAAAAATGTACTAGAACCAATAATAATACTTGTAATATAGAACAGCCAAGCATCTTTGCTAAATTTCGAAATTCTGATAGCATAAATTATTGCCAAGACATCAGAAAGTATATTTATAAGTATAAATGAGCTCATTTTAATTATTTATGATTAACTTAAATGTAATATTATCATAATGCTATGTAATGATATATAATGTTACTGTGAAAATCTTTGATACCTTGCTAACATCGTTTGATTACCACTGACACCGCCACAATGAATATATATGATTGGTTTTGGTAGTTGGTGATATTTTGATAATAAAGTACGCCAAGCTATGGGATCATAGAGTAAATCAAATTCGATATTTGTTTCTCTAAGTAGTTTTAGGTAAATATTGTAGTTGGCTATATCTAATTGACCAAAGTTATTTTTAAAATTTGGTGAGATAATCTTAGGATGAACTAGATCAGAATCTATATTATTAAATTGTTCTTTTAGATAATCTGAGCTACCGACACATGGGATTGTATAGACTTTATATGGTAGATATTTCTCAAGATATAACGCTGTTGTACCTGTACCAGATGCTACAATAACACTATAATCATCGATATTATTTTGTTTGCAGTATTTTTTGATCTCTTTAGCACATTCGGCAATACCTTGCTCTGCAAGAGTATTTCTACCGCCTTGATCAAAAAAATAGAGACTACTATCTGTATGGTAATTTGCTTTTATTTTTTCTAAATTTAGAGAGCTTAAAGTTTCAAATAGTTGCATACCGTTATCTAATGCTAGCTTTAAGTTACCATTTTTAGTTTGCCTGAGAAACTTAGGTAGAGGTTTTATCCAGTAATGAAAATTCCAACCTTTAAGCTCAGCTAGCTGTGATAATGCCAACATAAAGTTAGATTGATTACCACCAAAAGATATAATCGTTTGGATATGAGAATATTTTTCAGGATTGTTTAAAAGATAGGCAAGTTTTCTAGCTTTGTTACCAGAAAAGATAGGATGGCTTAGATCATCCCGCATTACAATAAAATCTTTATTTTCAAAAGATATTTTTTGAAATAGGGATAGCATCTAAAAAATTATTCTTCTAGAAGCTCAAATTCATCTTTACTAACACCACAGTCAGGACATTCCCAATCTTCCGGGACATCTTCCCATCTGGTACCTGGTTCGATACCATCTTCTGGCCATCCTTCAGCTTCATCATAAATCAAGCCACAAACGATACAAATGTATTTTCTATATTCCATAATTAACTCTAAAAAAATGATTAATGAATAAAAAGTTGCGATATTTTAGCATTATAAAAAGCGTATATCTAGTATCTTATCAAACATTACAAAAGGTTATACTTAGATTCATCAACACCTATTTTACGTGATTTATTCGAAAAAAATATTATGTTATTTTCAACGAAAAGGTCGGTTATTTGTCTGGGAATATCTTTATCTAAATGTCTTCTAATAAGACGATAAAACGCATCTTTATTATTTTCATTAAAATGTTTTTTGAAGGTTTTGTTGACAACACTTTCATGACAATCAAGAAATTTTTTAATGCGTATTTTGGGATCGGTATTGCTGGTACCTGTGTCACATTGTGTAGGAGCAGTAGTTGCTATATTGAATCCTTTGCGGGTATAGTATGAGGCTATTCCCCTAAAAATTCTATCGTTACTAAATATCGTAATACTAAGGTAAGTACGAAAATCACGATAGCGTTCGACATATTCACCAACTTTGGCACAAATGTAGCCATCCATATTATCTTTATTACCTTCACCATAGATAATTGGAACTAGTTCAAAGTTATGATATATTTCAGTTTTGTTAAAGTTAGACTCTAGCTCTTGGCTATTGGTAAAAACTATTACTCTATCGAAATTACCTGCAGATATATGTGCAAAATTGTTGTAGTTTTCAGAGTCTACTATTGCTAGTTTGAGATATTCCATAATTATTTAACTCCTTTTACTAGCTTTATATTATCTATTTTAACCTAAAAGCTATGTTATTAGCTATATTTTGTTAAAATTATACTAATTTAGTAAAGTTTATGGTTTATTATGATTGATTTTCAATACACTTATAGTCAGTTATCAGAGCAATTCTACTCACGCCAAGCAGTATACAAATATCCTAATGCAAAATTACTAATTTTAAATGATTGTTTAGTTACTGAATTAGGTCTGGATTTAGCCAATAAATCAGAACAGCAATTATTAGAGTTTCTTTTGGGCTATAGCAGTAAAAAACCAATCTCACAAGCTTATGCTGGACATCAGTTTGGTAATTTTACAATGTTAGGTGATGGACGTGCTATATTAATTGGCGAATATAAAAAGCCAAATGGGGAGTTAGTTGATTTTCATTTAAAAGGAGCGGGCTTAACAAAGTTTTCACGTGGTGGAGATGGTAAAGCAGCTTTAGCGCCAATGCTCAGAGAATATATAGTTAGTGAAGCTATGTACAATCTAGGTATACCAACTAGTCGTATTTTAGCTGTTATAACCACGGGTGAAAATATTCAAAGAAACCAGCTAAAACAAGATGCTATAGCTGTTAGAGTTGCTAGTAGTCATATCCGTGTCGGGACATTTCAATATGCAGCAATGCTTGGTGAGAGTTATAGCCAAGAATTATTAGATTATACAATCACAAGACATAATCTCCCCCATAATGATAATAAGACTTTGAGTCTACTTGATTATGTAATTGCTAAACAAACAAGCTTAATAACAGAGTGGGAGCGAGTTGGTTTTATTCATGGTGTGATGAATACAGATAATATGACTATCTCAGGTGAAACTATTGATTATGGTCCTTGTGCATTTATGGATAGTTATGATCCAGATACAGTTTTTAGCTCAATAGATCGTCATGGTAGATATGCTTTTGCAAATCAAGCTTCAATCGCTGGATGGAATATAGCAAGGTTAGCAGAAAGTTTATTGAAACTTATTTCAGCAGATGAGGAAGAGGCGATTAAATTAGCTCAAGATAAATTGCAAAGTTATTCAGAAACTTATAAAAATAAATGGCAAAAAATGTTTCTTGCTAAGCTAGGACTTAGTATTAATAAAGCACATAATGATGAAATGATTTCAGACTTACTTATAGAAATGTTTAAATTTAAGCTAGATTATACCAACACATTTTACAATCTAACATATAAAAACTTTGGAGCATTAAAAGATTGTGGTTTAGGAGAATGGTTAGAAAAATATATAACCAAAAATGAGATAAATTTTGCAAATATGAAGAAGATAAATCCTGTAATTATTCCTCGTAATCATCAGGTAGAAAAAGCACTTAAGTCTGCCGAAGATACTAAGTTTGGCAATTTATATAACCTTGTAGCAGCTCTTAAAACACCTTATGAATTTAATATTCTAACTGAAAAGTATATAACAGAACCAGTTGAGGAAGAAAAGGTTAGATTTACTTTTTGTGGGACTTAAACTGAAATATATAAAGCAATATTTAATCAATCTAAGAAGCTTTAGTAGTTTTATCAACAATAATAGCTGTAGTCATAGTACCATGAATGTTAAGAGGCGTTCTAAAGCTATCTATAATAGCATCAACTCCTATAATTAGAGCTATCAGTTGCCATGGCAAGCCAAAGTAAGAGAAAACCACACCAGCTGCAACAAAAGCTGTACCAGGTATCCCAGAGACACCAAGTGAAGCTAGCATACAAATTAGAGAAATTAATACTACAGTTGAGAAAGTAATATCCACTCCAGTAGCATTCATAGCCATAATTGCTAATACTGCGGGGAATACACCAGCACAGCCATTCATTCCTAGAGTTGTACCCATAGTTGGTGCAAATGTAGCAATACTACTAGTAGTACCATATTTATTTAGACCATCAATTGATAATGGTAGTGTGCCCATACTTGATCTAGAAGTAGCAGCTACGAGCATAGCTTTCCAAATACTTCTGTAGAATCTAACAATATTGGTCCTAAATAAAACTAGAAGGGTAATATGCATTATTAGAACAATTATTAATGCGATATAACAAGTTAAAATGAAGTATAAGACCGTTGAGATACTATTCTTATCAAGCTCAATACTCATTTGTACCATCAGACCAAGTACACCATAAGGTGTTATAGCAATAATCATTCTAGCTAATTTCTTTATCACAAAAAATGCTGAATCAATAAAACTGATAAATGGAGCAGCTAACTTACTATCTTCACGATGTGCAATTAGCATTGCAAAACCAAGAAGTATCGCAAATATTACTACAGCCATGACATTATTGTTATCCATTTGATGGAAAATATTATCAGGTAAGAAGCCTAGAATAGTCTCGGATATACTCGAGGTCTTGATGTTTTTGGTAACATTACCTGTGATAGATGCGATATCTATGCCCTGTCCTAAATGCATAATAATAGCAACACTAGCGCCTATTGCAGCACTTATACCAGTTAAGATTAAAAGTATTGCTATAGTTTTATAGGCAAATCTTATAACATAAGAGCCCTCATAGTTTTTTAGGTTAATTATTGAGTGAATTATTGATGTTAATACAATTGGAATAATCAACATCTTAAGTAAAGAAATATAGCCATCACCCAATATATTGCTAATTTGTATGAAGCTATTGCTATAATAATCAGTAGAATTGTAGATAATCCCAATAACAACACCGATTATTAATGCGAGTATAGTCCGGAAATTAAAGCTAATTTTTTTTAGGTGAAGATATACTAAAATTAGCAAAGAAATTATAAGTAAAATTGCCATACGCAACTCCTTAGAATAGAAAATTGATAGCTGAGAATTCTAACATAATTTACTAAACTGGTATACTATATGGTTGGTAAAATATTTAATGCTGATTAAAAATTAATATGTCTATTCAAAAATTGATGTGATTTTTTATTGTAAAAACAAAAAAATCGCGCTTATAATGACTTAACCATAATTTTATATTCAATAGTAAAAATGACAACGCTTATGCACCAGGAGGCAAGTAGCAGTTTTGCTAAAGTCGCCAACCAGCTAAAATTAAACAAAGATATTACTAAATCAATAGTAAAAATCCTCAAAGAAAAAAATATTAAAAGAATTATTACTATAGCAAGGGGAAGTTCAGACTGTGTCGCAAATTTTGCAAAATATTTATTTGAAACTCAGCTTGGTTTCAATGTTTCATCACTACCGCCATCTATAACAACGATATATGGTAAAAATATTGGTGATAAAGAAACACTGGCGATAGCTATCTCACAATCTGGTGGTAGTCCAGATTTACGCTTAGCTTTAGAAGGTTGTAAGAAAGCAGGATGTACTACACTAGCAATAGTCAATGTAGAAAAATCTCCTTTAGCTGAAAGTGCGGATTTGGTTTTACCAGTAAGAGCAGATGCAGAAAATGCTGTTGCAGCGACGAAAAGTGTAATAACTTCTTTAGTTGCGCTGGTAAGCATTGTGGCTGAATACAATCAAGATCAAGCTTTATTGGATAGTTTAAATACTCTTCCAGAAACACTAGAAAAAAGCTTAAACTCGGACTGGTCACCGGCAATAAAAGAACTTAAAAAAAGTAAAAACATGTTTGTTATAGGAAGAGGTTTTGGATTTCCAATTGTTCAAGAGATGGCACTTAAATTTAAGGAAACTTGTGGAATACATGCTGAAGCATTTAGTTCTGCTGAAGTATTACATGGTCCATTTGCTCTTATGAATCAAACTTTTACAACATTTACTATTTTACAGCATGATGAAAGTGCTCAAGGTACTCGTGATATTATTAAGAGAATGACTGATTTAGGAGTTAGAACTATATTTGCCACAACAGATAATCAATCTGATGCAAAAGTTCACTTACATGTTGATGTGAAAACTCATCCAATTCTTGAAACTGTAGTCATATTGCAAAAATTCTATCTAATGGTAAATGAATTAGCATTGTCATTAGGGTATAGCCCTGATAGCCCTAGTAATTTGAAAAAAGTTACAGAGACTGTTTAATTTTTTTGAAATATAGATTTACTGATGGCTTTATTTTTAAAGGAGAAAAGAATGAAAGAGGCTAATAAGCTTAAAGTGTTTATGATTATATTCTTCTCAGCAATGGGTGGAATGTTGTACGGATATGATATAGGTATAATAGGTGGCGCTTTACCTTTTATAAAATATGAATTGGGTATGACTGCAGCACAGGAATCATTCTTAGGGGGCTCTGTTTTATTTGGTGGAGCTTTTGCAATTCTTATAGGTGGAGTACTAGCAGATATTTTTGGTAGAAAAAATATGATCACAGCATCTGGATTGATATTTACAATATCAGTTTTTATGATTTATTCTGCTGAAAGTTATAATTCTCTACTATTCTCAAGATTAATTCAAGGTGTAGCTGTTGGTTTTATATCTATAACAGTTCCATTATATTTAACAGAATCTGTGCCTAGTATGATTCGTGGTTTAGCCGTTACATGTTTTCAGTTATTCTTAACAGCGGGGATATTAATATCTGTTGCTATAAGCTTATTGTTTATATCAAATGATCCAGTAACTGGTCTAGAGATTGGTGACTGGAGAAATATGTTTCTAACAGCCTTAATACCTGGTCTGATTGTTTTTGTCGGAGGCTTTCTTTTAATTAAGTCTCCTAGATGGTTAATTATGAAAAATAGAGAACAAGAAGCTGAAAAGATTCTGACAGAAACTATAGGTATAGATGCAGCAAAACAGCAAATGCAAGAAGTTAAGATTCTGATTGAGAAAACTAAAAATGAAGGTAGTTTATTATCAAGTCTTACAAAAAGACATTATTTGATGCCAATGTTTATTGTATTTTCTGTTGCAATTTTAGCTCAAATGACCGGGATTAATAGTATATTGCAATATGCTCCTACGATGCTAAAAGAAACTGGTTTAGGTTCTGTATATGCTGCTATTGTTGGTGGTGTTGCAATTACAGGTCTTAACTTTGTGACAACAATTATAGCAGTAGTTATCGCTGATAAAATAGAGAGGAAATTTGTAATTACTTTTGGAACTTTAATGGTTTCTATAGTTTTACTTACTTTAGCGGTTCTTATGTATACTATGCCTGATACTTCAGCCAAAGGCATGTCTTTGCTTATTGGTTTTATTTTATATATATTCTTTTTTGCTATAGGTCCAGGAGCATATATATGGGTTATCATGTCTGAGTTATTGCCTACAAATATTAGAAGTAAAGGCTTAGCAGTAGCTCTGTTCTTAAATAGTATGGCTTCTGCAATTTTAGCTTCTTCTGTTATGCCTGTAACACAACATTTTAATGGAAATTACGGTGTGATTTTAGGTATATGTGGAGTGTGTACTTTGGTGTATAGCTTTATAGTTTTTAAGTTTGTACCAAAGACAAATGGACGTACTCTAGAAGAAATCGAACAAGGTTTTATCAAATAAGTTTGAGAGTGTAAAATCGTAGATAGTTATTTTAAAATCAATTATCCTAGTAAGTATTTTTTATATAATATTTTCCTATTATGATTAAATGTAACCGCTGCCACTCTGAGGAGATACATAAAAATGGAGTAGTAAGGAATAAACAAAGATATAAGTGAAATCATGTGGTTATAACTTTGTACTTTCTGATGGTCGAATAAAGCCAGAGACAGCGATAAAACTAGCATTAACAGTAATAATGTATTCTCTAGGTAAATATTCTATGGTTTTATAGCAAAGCTTTTTGGAGTTAGAAGGACTACTATACAAAACTGTCTAGAACAAGAATCTGATTTACTTAAAGATCCTGCAATTGAAGATAATATATCAGAAATAGAGTTTGATGAGATGTGGAACTTTATAGGTTCAAAAAAATGCTGGATTATTAAAGCATATGACAGACGAGTAGGAAAGACTATCATCTGGGTTACAGGAGGTCGTGACAATGCTACTTTCAGAAGACTTTATAAAAAGGTACAACACCTGACAAATTGTAATTTTTATACTGATGATTGGGCTGCTTTTGTTGAAGTTCTACCAAAGAAAAGGCATATCATTGGTAAGTCTGGTACTGTTGCTATTGAAAGAGATAATAGCAATACTCGGCATAATTTAGCAAGAATGACTAGAAGAACAAAAGTTATTTCTAGAAGTTAGAGAATGATTAATAAAACATTAAAACTTTGGATAAACCTGAGGGAACAAAATATTTTTGATAAATTTCAAAAATTGCCATTAGTTATCTTTTAGTTTACACTCTCGCTATCTAAAACTTAAAAGTATAGATAGAAATAGCTCTATAAATATATTGACATATCTAAAGATAAGGCATGGTGTTTTACATCATTATAAAATTTTTGATATGCATATTCAGGACCAAATAGTACACTGTCATCGAAATATGATCTTTGGGCTGAAAAAATAATTTGTCTTTTAATGCCCGATTTTGATAATCCATTTTGTAATCGACTTCCGGCGATAGACATTGTATCGCCGCAGCATTATAACTTTCACCATATGTAGCATTAAAATTACTATTTCTTCCAAATATATTTGCACTATAGTTACCCGCAATATACCACGCTCCAGCTAAGACATTCTCTCCTGTTAGATTAAAATCAAAAGAATTAGTGGTAGACCCCCAACCTGAGTTTATTTGAAATATCCCTGAATTAATTGTATAAGCAATGTTAGCATCAATACTAAAAGCACCTATAGTTTTATTTAAAGCGATTCTAGGAATGCTAGAGTTTTCAGCACCAGCTAAATCATAAACATAGCCTGTGTTAAATCCAACAGATAAATTATCAGTCCACTTATCGGCATAAAATAAGCCAGCCGAAAAATTTGCTTTTTGATCGTTTGTACTAAAAAATGCAACGCTAACGTTAAGGGTGCTAGTCTTGTAATTTAGTGATATATTTGTAGCTCGTCCAGTATTTAGGAAATTTGCAATACCACTTGTTGAAGGTCCTCCTCCACCAAGATTTGCTATAGTTAGAGTACTTTTACCTACAGTTATAAAGTATGGCGATACATCCATATTTCCTATTATAACAAATGCATCTCCAATGTTAAAGTTGTTTAATTCAGAGGTGCTTACATTATATGCAGCTGTTATATAATTTCCCATATTTGCAAGAAAGAATAAACGAGCTGTAGAAGGATATATATTTTGACCTTTGGAGTCAAAAGAGGTTGTTGGATTATTATTAAAATCTACCCTAGGTATTGAATCTCCAAACCAAGTTTGGGCATCTACTCTAATTAAGCCTCCTAAAAATATAGAATATTGATCGAATTTTTCTTTTTGTAATATAATTGTTGATGCAAATAGTTTTCCTGGAATCATTCCTATGGGGATGCTATTGTTACCTGAATATGATCCTAGGTAAGCAGCTTGGCCATCTGTTGTAATAGCCGGAGCATTTCCAACATCAATACTACCATTTTGATTGAATATTTTACCTAAGGGTTTTCCTCTAAGATCAATAATTGTGCTTTCAGGACTAATATTTTGGATTATGTCAACATTATTGTTTTGAACTGTATATAATACTTTAGTTTCTTTATTTCTCAATTTAGATTTACTATCTACAACTTCACTACTATAAGTTGTGAATTCAAAGTTTTCATTTATTTTTGTTTCTTCAAAGTGATTAATCTCGGTTTGTAATTCTTTAATTTGTTTCTGTAATTCTAAAATGGAGATTTGATTATTAAGCTCCGCATATGAGTGACAAATTGAACACATAAAAAAACTATATATTAATAATTTTTTGTAAATATACTTCATAACTATATATAAAAAATACAACTCTCAGTTCATTGTATCATTTTGTAAAAAATATTAATATTTTTCTTATGAAAAATTAGATATTGAAAGATATCAAAGATCATATCTTATTTAAAACTATCATATAGCTATCTATAAATTTACACTCTCAAATTTTTTAAAGATTTGCATCAAAATAGCAATCTTAGAATATCTAGGTGGCAACAAACTGTTCAGAATGATCTAAAGCGTGAGGTATTGATAAAAACTCAATATCTTCTGACAAAGTAGGATATATTTTGGTGTAGAGTACATTTAATAGCTCTGGATATAGCGAAGCACAACAACTTGCAAAAGCTGGTTACTCTACAGTTTTATCATATGCAAATGATACATATTTTGATTTAACATATAATCCAGATTTTTGGGAACCTGGTTTTTATTGGGCTACTAAATATGCAGATACTCATGTAGCTCTAAATAGTGCTTTAGATTCAAAAACTACGATTACAAGTTTATCAACAAAAAAGCTAAAAATATAAAGGGTTTAGAAGGAGCTCTATGGTCAGAGAGTATCAATAATTCTAATCATTTATGGTACATGGCATTTCCTAAAATGACTAGTTTGGCTGAAGCATCATGGGTAGATCCGAATATTACTGTCAAAGATAAAAAAATAAACTGGAATAGTTTAGTGTATAGACTAGCAACTGATAACACTAAATTTTTGGGATATATCGATAGAATTATTAACCCAAATAGTGATGAAAAGAAAGTCTAATGTTATTGTCTAAATTGGCTTTTGAGGTATATTGTCAATTATTAGATGTTTTAGTTATTTTTTATATGTTTGATCATGACAGCCTGTTTGTGGTTTTGTCCGTAATTACAGCACTAGCGACTTATATTAACTATAAGTTTATAAAACTAATTAGACCATTAGGTTAGTTGTAGTTAGTATCTTTATATGTATAACTATTGTTATGCTTGTTAAAGTCAATCCAGAAAAGTCTGGTAAGATATACCAAATATTAAATGTTACTGACTTTAAAGAAATAGTTCTGGATGGAATGTTAGGATATTTATTATTTGCATCGGCTATGCATTTTAATTACTCTAAATGCAAAATTTATTTTAGTAGTATTCTATCTCTTTCCACAATAGGCGTGTTAGTTTCAACATTTATGGTTGCAAACATCAGTTGGATTATTACCAATAGTATATTAGGTATAAATATTTCTTTCTAGTGTGTCTATTAATAGGAGCAATCATTTCACCAACTGATCCAGTCACATTATTTGAAGTTCTTAAATCTAACAAAAATATGCCAGAAAAGATTAAAAATATTACTCGAAGGAGAGTCATTATTTAATGATGTAGTTTCGATTGTTCTATTTACAATGTTCGTTGGAATTATTGATGGAAATTCTCAAGATGTCTCAATATTTAGTATTTCAGAATTGTTACTAAGAGAGGGACTTGGAGGTATATTATTAGGCTCAGTAATAGGCTACGCTAGCTCGTTTTTGATGAAAAGTCTTGATGATAGTAATGCTTTGGTTTTAGTATCACTAGCTGTAGTGAGTTTTGATTTTTCAATAGCTCATATTCTTGTTGTATCAGCTCCATTAGTAATGGTTGTAGCAGGATTAATTATCAGTAATGGTAGTCTTGAATCAAGACTATCAGATAAATCACTTAAAGAGTTTAATAGTTTTTGGTCTAGTATTTAAGAAATACTTAACTCTTTCTTATTTGTGCTTATAGGTCTAAAAGTATTGGCGATTCAAGACTATAGAGTATTTATCGTTTACAGTCTCATAGGTATAATTGTTGTTACACCAGCTAGGTATATTAGTGTTGTTGTTTCATTATTTCTTGTTGAAAGGAATGTTAAGCAACTATTCTCTAAAGATACTTATGTTATGACATGGGCAGGTTTAAGAGGAGGTGTGTCAATTGCATTATCTTTACCTGAGGATAGTTCAAGTATGTTTATATTTTTAGTCATATATGTATATGTGATAACTTCAATATTTATTAAAGGGATATCTTTGAAAAGATATATTGAATTTTTGTTATAAGCAAAGAAAGAATTTAAAACCAACTAGGCTGGATTAGCTATATCTATAAATTTTGTCTCAAGATTAAATTTTTGTTTAAGTAATTCAGCAATAGCTTTTACACCTTCTTTTTCTGTGGCATGATGACCTGCGGCAATATAATTTATACCTAGTTCATGAGCAAGGTGTGTTGTCCTTTCGGAAATTTCACCGGATATGAAAGTATCTGCTCCAGCTTGGTATGCGTACTCGATAAAATCTTGTGCTCCACCAGTACAAATAGCTACTTTGTTATTTTGTTGTTTTGGAGCTATTACAGTTGGCTTTCTATCAAGTTAATAAAACTTTCTAAATCTAGATTACAGTTACCTATCACTGAAATATCAGGCTTGGAACCTGTTTCAAAAAACTCTAGATTTGTAAGATTTAGTTTTTTGCTAATAAGATATTATTACCTATTTTAGAATGTCCATCTAGAGGTAAGTGATAACCAAATAGGTGTATACCATTTTTGATAAGTTTAGCTATACGCTGATATTTAATCCCAACTATAGGATAATTCTCACCTTTCCAAAAATAACCATGATGTACTACAATAGCATCAGCATTTTCAGCAATAGCTTGATCAATGAGTTTTTGGCATGCTGTGACAGCTGTTATAACTTTTTTGATATCTCTATCACCTTGGACTTGTAGTCCATTAGGGCAGTAATCTTTGAATTGTTCAATAGCAAAATAAGTATTCAAGTAATTTTAGTACATAGCTTATGAAAATTAATCTTTATAATGATATAATCTTACATTGTATACTTTTCGAAGAATTATTTAAAAAATAAATTATGATTTTTGGGTTCTTATATGAATAAAACAAGTGTTGTAAAAGTTGGAAATGTTTTGATAGGTGGTGATAATCCAGTTGTTGTTCAGTCAATGACAGATACATATACTGCAGATGTTGAAAAGACAGTTAAGCAAATCTTAGCACTTCATAAAGCAGGTAGTGAAATTGTTAGAATTACAGTTAATGATGAGTCAGCTGCTGCTGCTGTACCTGAGATTGTTAAAGAGCTAGCAAAGCATGATTGTCATGTGCCTTTGGTTGGTGATTTTCATTATAATGGTCATACATTACTTAGTAAATATCCAGAATGTGCGAAGGCTTTGGCAAAATATCGTATAAATCCTGGTAATGTTGGTTTTGGTAAGAAAAAAGATACTCAGTTTGCAGAGATTATAAAAATTGCAATAGCAAATGATAAGCCTGTGCGTATAGGCGTAAACTGGGGAAGCTTAGATCAAGCTTTATTAGCAAGGCTAATTGATGAAAACAATGCTCAAGAGAATCCACTAAGCTTACAACAAATAATGCATAAGGCACTTATAACTTCAGCTTTAGAAAGTGCTAAATATGCAGAAGAGCTGGGATTAGCAAAAGATAAAATTATAATCTCATGTAAAGTAAGTGAAGTACAAGATTTAATTGCAGTATATCAAAAACTAGCTAAAGAGTGTGATTATGCTTTACACCTAGGATTAACAGAAGCTGGTATGGGTACTAAAGGTATTGTTGCTAGTGCTGTGAGTTTAGGAATTTTATTACAGCAAGGTATAGGTAACACTATCAGAGTTTCATTAACTCCAGCGCCAAATGCTCCACGTACAGAAGAGGTGCGTGTATGTCGTGAAATCCTTCAAAATCTAGGCATGAGAACATTTACTCCAAGTGTAACATCTTGTCCAGGTTGTGGTAGGACTACTAGCTCGTTTTTTAGAGAACTAACAAGCAAAGTTAAAGATCATTTGGATGAAAAAATGCATACTTGGAAAGAGCAATATCACGGCGTAGAAGCAATGAAAGTGGCTGTAATGGGCTGTGTTGTTAATGGTCCAGGCGAATCAAAAAATGCTGATATTGGTATAAGCCTACCAGGTAGTGGCGAGTCGCCTGTTGCACCAGTTTTCATCGATGGTAAAAAAGCACATACTCTAAGAGGGGATAACATTTCTGAAGAATTTATAGAGATTGTAGAAAATTATGTTAAAAATCGTTATGGTAAAAAATAGGTAAATACTAGAAAATGTCAGTAGTTTTTGTTAATACCCCCTTTGCCAAACTTAAATTAGGTTATACAAATAATACCCAAGGCTTTAGTAAAGAAAAATATGCTAAATTTAATCTAGCTGACAATGTCGGTGATAAATATTTAGCTGTAGAAAAAAATCGAAATTTATTTAAATCATACCTTAATGCGGATATAAAGTGGTTAAGACAAAACCATACTAATATTGTCAAAATTTTTGATGAGTATAATGGTGATTTTTGTGATGCTATCATCACTGATAAACCTAGACAAGCATGTGTGGTTTTAACAGCAGATTGTTTGCCTATTATCCTATTTGATAAGAAAATGACAAAAGTTGCTGCAATCCATGCAGGTTGGCGAGGGTTATCACAAGGGATATTAGAAGTAGCTCTCAAAGAGTTTGTTGGGCTAGAGTTGGTAGCTTGGTTTGGACCTTGTATATCCGCTAATTTTTATGAGGTTGGTAGCGATGTTCATGATAAATTTATCGAGCAACATCAGGCATTTGGTCAAGCATTTCGTTCGAAAAGTGAAGGTAAATATCTTTTTGATATGAAATTAGTTGCTAGACAGATATTAAATGATAATCATTGTTTTGATATAGTTGATTCTGGATTGTGCACTTATAGTAATAAAAGATTTTACTCTTATCGTAAAGAGGGTGTCACAGGTAGACAAGCCACTTTTGTATGGTTTGAATAAATTTTAATAAGGAATAATATGTCTGAGAAATTACAAATCTTAAGAAGTTTAATGCAAGAAAAAGATTATGATTTTTATATAGTGCCTTCTGTTGATGATCATAACAACGAATATGTCCCTAAGTGTTGGCAATACCGTGCTTGGATAAGTGGCTTCGATGGTTCAGCCGGAGATGTGCTAGTAGGTATGGATAAAGCATATCTTTCTACTGATGGTAGGTATTTTCTCCAAGCTGAACAACAGTTAGACAAAAATGATTTCGAACTAATAAAGCAGTCAAGTTTTGCACCTGAAATAGTCAAATGGCTGTGGAAAAATGCTAAGGGAAAAACTATCGCGGTAGACCCAGCTAAACTTAGTTACAAAAGTACTTTAGAGTTGTTGGATTATCTTAATAGTAATGATTACAATGTTGTTTTTGATCAAGATAACCTTGTGCATAAAGCTCAACAAATGCTAAGCCAAGTAGTCGACGTTCCATGTACTACAATACAAGAGCATGCTATTCAATATTCTGGTAGAAGCGTTGCCTCTAAAATTGAAGAGCTAAGACGCACAATGAAACAGACAAGGTCGGATTTCTATGTTGATTCAAAACTGGATCATATAGCATGGTTACTAAATATTAGAGCTAGGGATGTTGAATGTACACCTTTAGTAATAAGTTATTTATTTGTTTCTCTTGATAAGATAATTCTATATGTTGATGATAGAAAAATTACTCCAGCAATAAAAAAATATTTTGATGATAATCATATTCAAACTAGGGATTATTATCAATTTTATCAAGACTTAGAGGCAACTACAGGTAAATATTTATTAGATGGTGCTAATATCAACTATAAAGTTCCACTAAGTATTAACAAAAATCAAAATAGCAGCTGCTATTTCTTAATGATTGACTCTCCAGTAGGTTTGAGTAAAGCTCTAAAAAATCCTGTTGAAATTAACGGTTCAAAAGAGGCTCATCGTAAAGATGCCGCAGCATTTATATCATGGTGGCATTGGATCGAGAATAACTATCAAGGAGTTGATGAGATCGAAGCTGCGGCTAAGTTAAGAGAGTTTCGTGCCCAACAACAAGGCTACGTTGAGGATAGTTTTTCATACATAGTAGGGCATGCAGCAAATGGTGCAATTATTCATTATATGGCAAAAAAAGATGCCAATCTGAAAAAGATTGATGACCAAGCGCCTCTTTTATGTGATTCTGGAGGGCAGTACAGAGAGGGAACTACAGATATTACTAGAGTACTTCACTTTGGTAAACCATCAAAAGAGCATAGAAAATACTATACTTTAGTTCTAAAAGGTCATTTAGGGCTTGGCAGGGCAGTATTTCCTAAAGGTACTACAGGCTCACAACTTGATGTTTTAGCACGCGAGCATTTATGGCATTTTTGTGCTGATTATGCGCATGGAACAGGTCATGGTGTAGGAAGTTTCCTAGGAGTACATGAAGGACCACAACGTATTAATTCAGTTTCAAAAGTTGAGCTAATGCCAGGGATGATCTTAAGTAATGAACCAGGAGCATATTTTCCAGGTGAGTTTGGTATTAGAATAGAAAATTTATGCTATATCAAACAGCGTAATCAAGAATCTCCTACAGGTCATGGACCATTTTATTGTTTTGAAGATTTAACTTTGGTGCCTTATGAATATAAGCTAATCGAAACTTGGATGCTAACTTATACTGAAAAGAAAACTATAAATAATTACTATAGTAGGATTAGAAAAGAGGTATTACCTTTGATAAATGATCCACAAGTTAGAGAATTCTTATTATTCAAAACAAGACATATAAAATAGTATTATCTTTATTATAAAAACAGTAAGAAATTCTTATTTTAAGAAAAAAGTTAATAGTTTTTAACTTTTTACAAAATAAACTAAAAAGTATTTAAGCATGACAAAAAAAACATCTAAGCAAAAAGATACTAAAAAACAAACCACTAAGAAGCCGATAAATTATATAAAAATATTTATACTACTAGCTTTAACTATTGGTGGCGGATTTTCCGGTATTTTTTTTGACAAGTTTGATTTAAAAGAAAAATTTATAAACTTTAGGCATGCTGTATATAACTATTTCACTAGTGAACCAATAAAGCACTATACCACCAAAGATAACGAGAATATTATTGCTAGATTTTTTTCACAAAGTGATGAGGGGAAAAAACAACAGCAACAATCAAATGGGTTTGACAACCTCAAGCAGTATCCACCAGTTAGAACTCTACCAGCAGTTACTGATTATTGCCATGGTTTTCTAGCTTATGGTAATCCTAGTTATGGTGTAACTGATGGTTTAGGTCAAGCAAATCTTTATCTATGTCGTGATGGTTATGTTGTTGGTTATAACTATCAAACTAAAGAGGCAAGCTGGGTAGCATTTAAGTTGACAAAGTCAAAAGTAGCAAATCATCTTAAACGTGATGATAGATTTAAAGAAGACAGTGATGTGCCATTTGTCTATAGAGCGACATTAGATGATTATTCTCGTTCTGGTTATGACAGAGGACATCTAGCTTCATATGCATCAATGGACTTTAGCAAGAAATCTGCAGATCAATCATTCTTATTATCAAATATGTCACCACAAAAAGCAGGGCTTAATAGGCAAGGCTGGGAGAGGCTAGAAACGTATGAGCGAATCTGGGCAAATATGTATGATAGTATATATGTCTACACAGGACCAATATATAAAAAACAAAAAATTCATAAAACTATAGGTGATAATAAGATAGCTGTACCTGATTATTTTTTTAAGATAATTTATGTACCTTCTAAAAATCAAGCAATAGCATTTGTAATGCCTAATGCAAGAGTTGAAAAGACTAAGATTGCTAACTATAGGGTTTCTATAAAAGATATTGAGCAATGTACCGGATTGCATTTTTTGACTAATATTTCAAATAGAGATGCTGTGATAAATAGCGTCTCCTCAATGTGGCGTACCGCTTATTTATAAGTGTTAGTCAGATCATTAGCTATTAATTTAGCTGCTTGTTGAATAATTTCTTCATTGCTTGGTGCATTTTTATCATTAGGGTTAGTATATAAAATTCCTAACGCAATAGGTTGCTGATTTTTAGGCCATATAATAGCTACATCATTAGTTGCTGCATATTGACCACAAGTTCCAGTTTTATCGCCAATTATCCAATCTTTAGGCATGCCAAAAGCTATTCTATTTGCACCAGTATTATTATCTTGTAGATACTTTATAAAAATATCTTTATGTTTTTTATCTAGAATATTGCCAAATGCTAATTTATAAATATCTTTAGTAATAGCCTTTGGAGTTGTTTTATTTATATTACTATGTGGCTGAGTATAATTAATTTCTGGTTCATCAGCAGTAATTATAGTATCGTTATCACCTAATTTTTTTATAAATTTATTTAAGTTTTGTAAACCTCCAAGTTCTCTAACTAATATGTTACTGGCAGGACTATCACTTAGGATAGCAGCGTAGTTAAGTTGTGATATTGTTAGAGTTTTACCAACGTTTTTAGCAGTAATAGGAGCATATCCGAGTTTACCAATATCATCTTGATTTATTGGAATTTTTTTATCTAAGAAGCCTTGATTATGCATATCATAATCTAAAATTGCACCAACTAATAAAAACTTGAAAACACTACAAATAGGGAAGTGATAGCTTTCGTTATATTTGATGTTAGTTTTATCATCAGTGTTGAGAGTGTAGATGCCAATTTTTCCATCATATTTGTTTTCCAGATTTTTAAAAGAATCATCTAATTGAGGAGCAGCTAGTATGATACTCGGGATTAATGATAAAGTTGTAACTAATAGACGCATTATTTAAGCCTTTGTAGCTAAACAAACAATAAGTAGAGTTTATATAAGAAATTGCTATATGAAAAGTTTCTAGATATTTTAATTTTTTCTAAGAAGCATTAATAGTTATTATTTTGATATACTGTTAACTCATTTTGTCTCTGTAAACGAAGTTTTTCATGAATTAAGCTCTTTATGAAACTAGCTACATACATAAATAACCATGCTGAATCAAGTTTAGTAGATTCAGCATCTCACTATAATTAAGTCTCTTTTAGATGCTTGAAATAAATTTTCAACTTTCCATCTCATATCTTATGTGGGTATGAGATTGTTTATCCTTGTATAATTTTTATATTATTGGTACTCGACTCTATTTGTCGTATAAAGAGAGATAGGTTTTAAAATTTTTATTATAGAATAATGATATTGTTATAAGAACAATAGATAATTTTAATGGCTATTGATTTATTAAAACTACAAAATAAGCTAGGGTATGGTGTTGCTGCTAGAGGAATGTGTCACGGAATAGCTTATATGGCTATACAAGCTATTATAAGAGATGCTTTAGAAACATATATTAGCAGAATAAGATATTTAGAAGAAACATTATCGCAACATAACAATAATCAAGATGCTGCGATTAATGAAATTGTAGAAAAAATAAATGTAGCATATGAAAAAAGGAAGAATAAACAAAATCTAGATTGTGATGAAATAAAATTATTAGATATATTAAATTGGTTTGATGGAGTTCAAATATACCAAAATCACAATAAACTATTATCTGGAGGTCAAAGTTATGAGAATGCAACAAACTTTTTCTCAGCTAATACAAATCAAAATGAAAAAGAAAATAGAAAAATCTTTGTTATAGCTAAAGAATTAAATATATTAACAAAAGAGTTGATAGATGATATTTTTAATAAGATTGATAACAGTAAAGAACCTATTGCTTTTTCATTAAGCGCCCCAGGTCATATTATTTCGATAGGTAAAAGCTCTAATTATAAACCGATATATTTAGTTAATCATAATATTCATAAACATATATTAAATAAGAAATCGTTATATAGTGAAGTATTTTGTGCATTTAAGTATTCGATGAGGATAGCTTTGAGCATTTTTAGATATTCATACCAAGAAGAAAATATTTCAATTAAATATGTTACTAATAATTTAGATAAAGATGATTTATGTGAATTATTATGTATAGCTTTGCAAGATGGCCACGCAGAAGCTATCAAAGTTTATATAGAGGGGATATTTAATCTTTCTGGAATTAATAGACGAGAACTGTTAGCTGCTAAAATGCCAGATGGAACACCTGGTTTACATATAGCTTTGCAACAGGGTCATTCAGAAGCTGTTAAAACTTATAGAGAAATGATATCTAAATTGAAGATCTTAAGTAATGGATTACCAGGATTTTTGCTTTAGGTATGATTGTCAATGCTATTCGAAAAATAACTTTTTTAACAAAAGATTTTAATCTGAGCTTAAAATATTTAGAACTCAATTTATGAAAAATCTTGGTTAATTTATTAATTAGAATTCTATATTTCATATATTAGAGAAAAGTTAACTTTATTTAGTTAGAGAAGAAGCTAGCTTGATCTTTAGTAATTTGGCAGCCAATTGTAATACGTTTAGAGTGTTCCATGGGACTATTATTAGCATCAAGAATATCTATTGTTATATTAACATTATTACCATTTATTTTATAAACCACATATTCTAGTATTGGCTCATTTGGGTATTGTGGATTATTTCTAGTAAAATGGGTATCTGAAAAAATTATAGAATCATTGTGAATCATTATTGATTTAGGACTAAATTGCCCAGATACTTTTATCTCTGGTTTACAATTTGAGAAATCAACAAAGATAGTAATATTTTTTCCATCTTTTACAGCATTTAGAATATCAGAATAATTATTTAACTCTTTACTAAAAGCAATACTAGTTAGAGATATTAATAGTAATGTTGATAGTGTAATTATCTTTTTCATTTTTTTCTCCTTAATTTACTATTATTTGTTTTATGTTTGTTAAAATCTAAATAGTAAATAAAAACATCTGCATGAAACTTTTTTATCCAGTAAAAATTTTAGCTTTTACTATGATAAAATGATTCTACTAGAACAATAAATTATAAAAGTATTTAATAAAATATAATTTATAGCAAATTAATTTATTTTTATTAATTTTTTATTTATAAGACAGTTTGATTAATTATGCAGAAAATTATTATAAATTATTTGGAGTATTTCTCTTTAATAATTAGCCCAATCGCTATACTAAATATCAACAATAGCCAAACTAATGACATACCAATATTCATCCAAATAGTATGATAATCATTTAAATATATCGTTTGCTCAAGTGTCGCACGAGTATCCTTAGGTAGTTCTTTAATAATTTCGCCATTAGGCTCAATAACAGCAGTGATACCATTACTAGTAGTCGTAAGAACATATTTAGCATTCTCAATTGCTCTAACTTGAGATATTTGCAATTGTTGCTCACGCGCGATCGAGTCACCAAACCAAGAGTCATCACTAATGATAGAAATAAGCTTAGCGCCTTGTAGCTGATCACGAACTTGTTCAGGATATGCAACTTCATAGCAGATAAAATTAGCTAGAGGTTGACCAAAGGCTGTCATAATTAGTTGAATCTTATCACCAGCATTAAAACTACTTAAACCAACACTATCAACATAGCCAAAAAATTTGATTGGGAAATATTCACCGAATGGAACTAGGTGATGCTTATTATATACTCCTTGACCATTTCCAATAATGATTGAACTATTGTAAATCTTAGCTCTAGATGCTGTTTGTTCAATACTTAGTGATCCAATAAGCATAGCATTATTATTTTCATCAGCTAGCTCTTTAAGCTTACTAAAATATGAATTCATATATTGTCTATAATTAGGGATAGCATTTTCAGAGAGAATTATTAATGAGTTTTTGTATTCAGTGGCAGCTTGTTGATAGTATTTTTGCATCTTAGCAAAATTATCAGGATCCCACTTAAATCCTTGGACGAAATCTCCCTGGATTAACACTACTTTTTGAGGTTGATTTGTTTGAACATTAGGCTGGTAATATTTTATAATGACACCACCTACATATAATACAGTTATGATAAAAATTACACTAGCTGTTTTCTTCAAAGTAGTATTATTACAAATATAGAAAGTTATCAAACAAGCCATAAATGCAATAATATAACTAACTAAATAGACACCACCAACATTAGCATACCATATCAGTGGTGATTCAGTTTGTGAATAGCCCAACGATACCCATGGAAAACCACCCCAGAGTAAATTAGCTTTAACTATTTCAAAAAGTGTCCATAAGGCAGGGTAGATTAGTAGTTTAGCAAAATTATTAGCTTTGCGCGTAAGGATATAGCTAAATGTACCAAAAGGTATTATATGTAAAAAACTTAACAAGATTACTAAAGCAACTGCCGCAGACAAGCCAGCAGCAATCGACTCAGTAAATAAGTGTATGCTTATATATACCCATGATATGCTAGTGCCAAAAAAACCAATTCCAAATAATGTCGCGGTAAAAAATGCACTGCGGATTTTAGTTGCTTTATTTAGCTGATAGAAAAAAAGTATTAGAGATATTAAAGCTAGTATATCTATACGGAAAGGTGCAAATGCTAAAGTAAGTATTGCACCACTTAATAGTGGCAGAACTATTCTAAATATTAACTTCTTCATTATTTCTTAAATTTTTCGACTAAAATTTTAATAATTTTTCTATTATCTGCTTCTTGAACTGTAAATTTCAAGCCATCAACGACAATGCTATCACCTTTTTGAGGTAAAC
This sequence comes from Francisella tularensis subsp. tularensis, assembly GCF_000833475.1. Classification (NCBI taxonomy): domain Bacteria; kingdom Pseudomonadati; phylum Pseudomonadota; class Gammaproteobacteria; order Thiotrichales; family Francisellaceae; genus Francisella; species Francisella tularensis. Next base: position 1,435,327 of record NZ_CP010115.1, read on the forward strand.
ACTCTAAAGTTTGAATAATCATCCCAGCAATAGTGTCATAATCACTATTGTCATCTATTGATGTGGCAAAATATTCATTGAAGTCTTCTATAGTAGTTGTAGCATCTAATATAAACTTATCATCTGCCATTTTAACTATATTTTGGCTAGTGATATCAAACTCATCCTCAATATCACCGACTATTTCTTCTAAAACATCCTCAATAGTTATTAATCCAGAAATAGCTCCATATTCATCAACTACTATAGCAATATGATTTTGACTATTTTTGAAATCTTTGAGCATAGCATTGAGTTTTTTTGTCTCAGGGATAAAGATAGCAGGGCGCAGAATATTTTTAATATCTTCTGCTTTGAGTTCTTCATCATCAGCAGATTCAATTTCTTTTTCAAAGATTAGTTTTAGTAGGTCTTTTGAGTGTAAAATTCCTAGTATTTCAGATTTGTTTTCACAGTAGACTGGTAGTCGCGTATGACTAGAGTTTATCGTCTTTTTTAAGATCTCTCTAATAGACATAGACATATCTACAGCAACTATTTTTGTATGCGATATCATAATATCACCAACATCTAATGACGATATTTTCATCGCACCTATTAGCATATTTTGTGATGTCTTATCAATAACCTCATTAGCAGCAGCTCTATTGATAGCATCGATAAGAGCTTCTTCACTTTTTATATTAAAAATGCTTGAGGTAAGTCTTTTTATAAAAGGATTATTATCTGCCATTTTGATTCTCTTGTTCAATATATGGATTAGCTATTCCTAGCTGTGCTAGTAGTTGTATTTCTAAATTCTCCATCACTTCAGCTTCTTGATCATCTTGGTGATTATAACCAAGCAAGTGTAACAAACCGTGGATAAAAATATGTTGCCAGTGGTCATTGAGCTCTTTGTTCTGCTCTTTGGCTTCATTCTCTAATACCGCTGGCGCTATTACAATATCACCTAAGAAATCATTAGCAATATCATCAGGTAAGCCTTGAGGCTTTTCAAATTTAAAGGAAATGATATTTGTTGGTTTATCTTTATTGCGGAACTGTTTATTTATTTGTTGAATTTCATCATTCGAGACAATATTTAGATTAACTTCAGCATGACTGATATGATGTTTGTCAGCTACAAGTTGTAGGCATTTTAGCAGTAAATCTTGACTAGGTATGGGGTGTTCGTCATTATTGATGAAATTTATATTTAGATTATCCATTTTTAGTTTTCTCTTCATGCTTATCATAAGCATTAACTATTTTTTGAACTATTTGATGGCGGACAATATCAACTGATTTCAGGTAGCTAATAGCTACACCTTCGATATCATTAAGAATTGATAAGGCATGGCTTAATCCTGATGTGACATTTTTTGGTAAATCTACTTGAGTGATATCACCTGTTATAACTGCTGTAGTATTAAAACCAATCCTTGTTAAGAACATTTTCATTTGCTCTTTTGTCGTATTTTGGCTTTCGTCAAGGACAATGAAAGAATCATTGATTGTTCTACCACGCATATATGCTAGTGGAGCAATCTCGATAGCTTGTTTTTCTATTAGCTTGGTGACTTTCTCTACTCCCATAAAATCAAATAAAGCATCATACATAGGGCGCAGATATGGATCAATCTTTTGGGCTAGATCACCTGGTAAAAACCCCAATTTCTCACCAGCCTCAACAGCAGGGCGCACTAGTACAATTCTTCTAACTTCGCCTTTCTCATAAGCTGCTACAGCACAAGCAATCGCCATGTAGGTTTTACCTGTACCAGCAGGACCAACACCAAATGTGACAAAGTTGTTTTTGATATTTTCTAAGTATATTGCTTGATTGTGTGTACGCGCTTTGAGTTTTTTGCTTCTCATTTGAACTTCAGTTTCTTCAACTTTTTTACGTGACTTAGCAGTTGCAGCAGCTTTATCTTTAGCAGTAGCATTAAGGATAGTTGTAATCTGCTCTAAATCAAGTTCAGTATTGCCAGCTAGAATCTCAGCATAGCAAGATTTGATAAATCTTTTCGCCTGGGTATTGTTAGTGCTTGAATCACTAGTGATCTCAAACTCATCGGCACGATGCCGAATCTCGACATCAAAATAATTTTCGATAGCACGAATATTTTCATCAAGGTTGCCACAAAGTAGCATCATTGCATCGTAGTTATAAGGTTCAAGAATAAATTGAGTTTTATTCATAGGTTAAATAAGTTCTCCTCTAAGAGAGTTTGGAAGGCTTTCAGTTATTTTAACCATAGCGAACTGACCAATCAAAGATTTATCACCCTTAAAGTTAACAACTCTGTTGTTTTCTGTTCTTCCAGAGAGGATGTTATCATCTTTTTTAGATGTTCCATCAACTAGAATTCTTTGGTTAGTGCCAACCATCTGTCTAGAGATTATTTGAGCGTTACTATTTAGTAAATCCTGTAGACGTTTAAGTCGATCTTTTTTAACTTCCATAGGCGTATCATCTGGTAAATCAGCCGCTGGAGTACCAGGACGCTTGCTATAGATGAAACTAAATGACTGGTCAAAGTTAATCTCTTTTACTAAATCTAGTAGTTTTTGGAAATCTTCTTCTGTCTCACCAGGAAAACCGACGATAAAATCAGATGAAATTGTAATATCAGGGCGAATCGCTCTTAATTTTCTAATTTTTTGTTTAAACTCTAAAATAGTATGGTTTCTTTTCATATTTATCAGAATTCTATCTGAACCATGTTGTACTGGTAAATGTAAATGGTTAGCAAGCTCTGGGACCGTTGCATAAGCATCGATAAGGTTTTGTGAAAACTCAACCGGATGTGAAGTAGTGAACCTAATTCTCTCAATCCCATCTATCTCAGCGATAAAGTGGATTAGTAGAGCAAGATCTGCTGTTTGACCATTTTCCATTGGACCTAAGTAATGATTGACATTTTGTCCAAGTAGGGTAATTTCTTTGACACCTTGTTCTGCTAATATAGCACATTCTGCTAAGACATCCTCAAATGGTCTATTTACTTCGGGACCACGCGTATATGGTACTACACAGTATGAGCAGTACTTATCACAACCTTCCATAATAGATACATATGCTTTAGCGCCTTCAGCTTTTGGCTCTGGTAGATAATCAAATTTTTCAACCTCTGGAAATGATATATCAACTTGAGATTGTTGAGTTTTTTGCTTTTGCTTGATCATCTCTGGAAGTCTATGAATAGTTTGCGGACCAAATACTAGGTCAACAAAAGGAGCTCTTTTGATAATATTTTCACCTTCTTGTGAAGCAACACAACCACCAACACCGATTATTAGATCTTCATTAGTTTTTTTTAGGCCTTTCCATCTTCCAAGCTCGTGGAATACTTTTTCTTGAGCTTTTTCTCTGATAGAGCAAGTATTAATAAGGATGATATCTGCATCTTTATAATCATCTGTCTTTACAGTATCAAAATGCTCATTTAGAACCTCATGCATTCTAGCAGAGTCATACTCATTCATTTGGCAACCTAAAGTTTTTATGAAAACCTTTTTTTGTTCTTTCATTTAATCGAAACCCTTTATTTTTGTAGTATAGCTAAAGCGCTATTAATTAATGTAAAAATACACTTAACCGACTTGTGCTAATCTTGGCACGATTTCATTAAGTTATATTTTTAATCTCTTACCTTGCGGATATGAGAAGTTATTTATAATAAAATGCCTCAAAATTCTACCACAAAATTTAACTAAAAGCACTCTTAGCGTCTAGACTAATTTAATTGATTAATGCAAAATACACAGAGCTTTTAAAACATATTAATTTCGATGAGGCAAAATCAATTTACACAAGATGATATTTGGCAGTACTGTCTTGAGCATACTAGTGATTTATCAGACAATCTCAAACAGCTAAGCGAATACACACGTGAAAATATTCACGGTGCACAAATGCTTTCAGAGAAGATGGTTACTAAATTGTTACAATTTTTTGTTTTTGCTACTAGGGCAAGAGTATGTGTTGATGTTGGGACATTTACAGCTATGTCAGCGATTGCAATGGCTGAGGCTGCCCCAGATACCAAAGTTTATACCATAGATAGAACTAATCAAGTAGGTGAGCAGCTAGCAAAAGAGTTTATTGCTAAATATCCCAATATTGAATATTGCCAAGGTAACGCTATGGATATCTTACCAACTTTATCAAATCAAATAGATATTGCTTTTATCGATGCGGATAAAAAACAGACACAAGAATATTTTGACATTTTAATCACCAAATTAGCGGATACTGGTGTAATTATAGTTGATGACATTCTCTGGCGTGGTGAGGTTTTAGATCCTCGTGACAAACGCGCTAAAGCCTTAGACGATTTTAACAAATATGTAAATCAACGCAATGACCTAGAAACATTAGTCTTACCTATTCGTCATGGTATCAACATCATAAGAAAAAGAACTTAGAAACATCAATGAGACAAATAATATTAATCTTTGTGATTGCTATGCAGTTTTGTTTTGTCACTGCTTATGCAGCTACGTGTAATAGTGTAAATATCGATGGTGTTAAGTGGTATCATGATTCTGATGAGAAAAGAGCAATTTATCTTGAGATCTATAATCTAGCTGTACATAGAATAAAGCATCAAGTTAAAGAAGAACATCTTAAAAAAGGCACATGGGGTGTTATCTTAGATATTGATGAGACAGCCTTAGATAACTCATGGTTAGAGTATGATAATTACAAAAACTATAGTTATAGTGAAGAGAAGTTTAGGCAGGGGATAATTGAGCAAAAAGCAAAAGGTCTACCTGGTGCTGCTAAATTAACCAATCTTGTCCATAAACTAGGAGGGTATGTAAGCTTTGTATCTAATCGCTATGGAGCAGATCCTGAAATAATCAAAGCAACTGAGGAAAACCTTACTAAGGAGGATATTTATTACGATCAGATCTTATTTTACAATGAGAAAGCTAAAAATCCAAAGGACAAAAATTCAAGGTTTGAAGCGGTTAAATCAGGTAAATACACGGATGATATCATAGTTACTAAAAAGCTCCCAGCACATGCGGTAATAGCTTATTTTGGTGATAATATTCAAGATTTTCCTCAAATGACGCAAAAAAATATGCGTAATGTTGATAATCACAAGTATACTATTTTTGGTGAAAAGTATTATATTTTTCCAAATCCAATGTATGGCAGCTGGCAATAATAGAGGGTTTTTGTAGTGGCGAAATTATATTTTAGATATTCGGCTATGGATGCTGGTAAGACACTAGATCTTTTAAAAGTTGCTTATAACTATGAAGATAGAGATAGGAAGCCCTTAGTATTAACATCAGCGATTGATAAAAGAGCGGGGTTAAATAAAGTTAAATCACGCATAGGTATAGATCAGGATGCTTACTCACTGACTGATAGAGATAATATTTTTGAATTTGTCGAAAATTATAATAGTAGTAACAAGATAGATTGTGTATTGATAGATGAAATTCATTTTTTTACTCAAGAGCAAGTTTGGCAATTAGCAGAGATAGTTGATGAACTAAATATTCCTGTGATTTGCTATGGGTTACGTACTAATTACTTAGGTCAGCCATTTGAGACAGCAGCATTACTTTTGGCTATTGCTGATACTCTTGAAGAAGTCAAAACAATTTGTCACTGCGGTAAAAAAGCAAGCTTTAATATGATGGTGCAGAATGGTAAAGCAATAAAACAAGGTAATCCCATAGTGGTTGATGATGATTCGGTTAAAGAGATAGATACCAAATATGTCTCTGTATGTCGTAAGCACTGGAAAGAAGGTGTGTATGAATAATATAGCAACTAAAGAAGGATAGTACTAATAAGTTAAATTTTACTAACGGATATTAATTTTCCTAGTTAATATCCTATATAAAATATAAGCAATTAGAGCAGTTGCAAGATTTACAAAGAATATAGTTTCAACGCCTGAGTAGTAAATAGAACCACTAAATAATGTTAGCGAATTTAAAACTGTATAAATAGTAAAAAATATCAAACAAGAAGCTTTAAACTGACTATTCTTAAACAGTGCTAAAATCGAAAATAAAAATAGTGCTAATTGAAAGATTCCTATCTGAAAAACAGCCGGAGTGAAAATCCATCCTTGAAATTTACTTATGTTATCCCCATCTAACAGATATGCGTAACTATTGATTAAATTATACAGACTTATATTGCTGACTATAAAGTAGTTTGCGTAGATGTTTATGTGATGTTTTGCATGAATAATGCTTGAGTGCAAAAACGCTATTATGAAGGGTGTGATTAGTAAACAAATACTTAAAATTATAGTTACCATGAGTCGTTAAAAATATTGTAGAAAATAGCTAGATTTTACAATAAATGCTTTGGCTTGTCATATATTTAATAATAAACATATAGACAATCTAATAGATGATAGTTAAAATTTTCTATTAGAAAATTGTTAAATAAATAAAAAGGAAAACTTAATAATGCAAGTTACTGTAGAGAAAAAAGAAGGAATTCACTGTTCACTATTAATCGAAGTACCAGCTAACGAAATTGATAGTGTAGTTTCAAAAGAAATCAATAGAACTGCAAAAACTATCAAAATGGATGGTTTTAGACCTGGTAAAGTGCCTGCTGGTATGGTTAAGAAGAAGTATGGTGAGCAAATCCGTATGGAAGTGATTTCTGATCTTATTCCTCAAAAATACTCTAAAGCTATTCAAGATGAGAAGCTAGCAGTTGCTGGTATTGAAGTTGAATTAAAAGAAAATAAAGAAGGTCAGCCTCTTAAGTTTGTTGCTAATCTTGAGCTTTTTCCTGAGTTTGAGGTAACTGGTTTTGAAAAAATCGAAGTTCAAAAGCCAGTTGTTGAATTAACTGATAAAGAAGTTAAGCAAATGATCGAAAATCTGAGAAAGCAGTTTGCAACTTTCTCAGAAGTTGATAAAGTTGTAGAAAAAGATGACAAAGTAACGATAGATTTCGTTGGTAAGAAAGATGGAGAAGCCTTCGAAGGTGGTACAGCAAATGATATAGATGTTATCATCGGTTCTGGTCAAATGATTCCAGGCTTTGAAGATGGTATCATCGGTATGAAAAAAGGTGAGCAAAAGACTATTACTGTAACTTTTCCACAAGACTACCAAAACAAAGATCTTGCCGAGGCTGAGACTACTTTTGATATTACTGTTAAGAAAATTCAACAAGCTGAGCTACCAGAGGTTAATGATGAGTTTGTTAAGAAATTTGGTGTAAAAGGCGGTGTCGATACCTTTGAAAACGAAATCAAAGAAAATATGCAGCGTGAGCTGAAATTTATTCTACAAAGAAAAGTGAAAGACCAAGTTTTCAAAGGTCTAAGGGAAATAGCTGAGTTTGAAACTCCTAAATCTTTGATTAAGAGAGAGATTGATGCAGCTAAACAAAACCTACTTAAGCAAATGGGAGGCGCTAAAGGTTTTGATGTTAATCAATTACCTGATAACTTATTTGAAGCTAATGCTAAACAAAAAGTAGAAACTAGCCTAATACTAGATAGTATTATGAATTCGCAAGAGTTTAAGGCAGAAGAGGCAGAAGTTGAGAGTTTATTAGATGAACTAGTACAAGCTTATGAAGAGCCAGAAAAAACTAAAGAGCAAATCAAGAAAAATGATAAAGAAATAGCTAACTTAAAAGCGTTAGTGATAGAAAATAAGCTAACAGATTGGGTATTAGAGCAAGCTAAAGTAACAGAAAAAACTGAAGATTTCTTTGAGGTTATTAAAGAAAATATGCAAGCTCAACAGGCTGGCTTCTAAGCTGGCTTTAAAAGAGAGGTTATAAATGATAACTAATAATCTAGTTCCTACCGTAATTGAAAAAACAGCTGGCGGTGAGAGAGCCTTTGATATTTATTCAAGACTACTTAAAGAGCGTATAGTTTTTTTGAATGGTGAGGTAAATGATCACTCAGCTAATCTTGTGATTGCGCAACTATTGTTTCTAGAGTCAGAAGACCCAGATAAAGATATTTATTTTTATATAAATTCTCCTGGTGGGATGGTTACAGCTGGCATGGGTGTTTATGATACTATGCAGTTTATCAAACCTGATGTAAGTACTATATGTATTGGTTTGGCTGCGAGTATGGGATCACTTTTGTTAGCAGGTGGTGCTAAAGGTAAAAGATATAGTCTACCAAGCTCGCAAATTATGATTCATCAGCCTTTAGGTGGCTTTAGAGGTCAAGCATCTGATATTGAAATTCATGCAAAAAATATTTTACGTATCAAAGATAGACTAAATAAAGTTTTAGCTCATCATACAGGTCAGGATTTAGAAACTATTGTTAAAGATACTGATAGAGATAATTTTATGATGGCTGATGAAGCTAAAGCGTATGGTCTGATTGATCATGTGATTGAATCTCGTGAAGCAATTATTAAATAATTAAAGGAAGTCAACTTACTAAAATGGCTAAAATTCTATATTGTTCTTTTTGTGGTAAATCACAACAAGAAGTCAAAAATATTATCTCAGGAAGAGATGGTAATATTTGTAACGAATGTGTAAGTAAATGTGCCGAAAAAATTCGTAGTACTGGTAGTACTAGTGCTGAAGATATCTCATTTGAAAAATTACCAAAGCCAGTTGAAATCAAAAAATACTTAGATGATTATATTATCGGTCAAGATAATGCTAAAAAAGTGTTATCAGTAGCTGTATACAATCATTATAAAAGAATTACATCTAACCTAACAAAAGATGATGATACTGAGCTTAAAAAAAGTAACGTGCTGTTAATTGGTCCAACGGGATCAGGTAAGACATTATTTGCCCAGACTTTAGTAAAGTTGTTAAATGTTCCTTTTGCTATAGCAGATGCCACTACTCTTACTGAGGCTGGTTATGTTGGTGATGATGTTGAAAATATAATTGTTCGACTTTTGCAAAATGCTGATTTTGATGTTGCTAAAGCACAAAAGGGTATTATTTATATTGATGAGATAGATAAAATCGCACGCAAATCAGAAAGTACGTCAATAACTCGTGATGTTTCTGGTGAGGGTGTGCAGCAGGCATTATTAAAACTTATTGAGGGTACAGTGTCTTCTGTGCCTCCTAAAGGCGGCAGAAAGCATCCTAATCAAGATATGATTCAAGTGGATACTTCAGATATATTATTTATTTGTGGTGGAGCATTTGCTGGTATCGAGAAGGTTATAAAGCACAGAATGGATAAGGTCAGTATTGGGTTTAATGCTGATGTTATTCAACAAAAAAATAGCTTAGATAGCGATAAACTTATGCAAAAGATTGAAAGTGAAGATTTGACTAGATTTGGGCTTATTCCAGAATTGATTGGTCGTTTGCCAATAGTTACAGTTCTAAATGAACTCAAAGAAGAAGATTTAGTTAGAATCCTTACAGAACCTAAAAATGCTTTAATTAAACAGTATATTAAGCTGTTTAAGTTTGATAATGTTAATATTGAGTTTACCGACCAAGCTCTTGTTGAGATAGCTAAAAAAGCAATAACTAAAAAGACAGGCGCGAGAGGTCTAAGAACTATTTTAGAAAATGTACTTCTTGAAGTGATGTTTCATATACCTTCATCTGAAGATATTGAAAAAGTTATTATCAATGACAAAGTAATTCTAGAGCAGCAAGAACCAATCTTAGCGACAAAAACACAACAGCAAAAACAATTAAAAGATATAATCTAATAATTTACAGGAGGATGTAAGTTTATGTCAGAACCCCTAAATGTCGTTCCTGTTATTCCTTTAAGAGATGTTGTTATTTATCCATCGATGACTCTACCACTTAATGTTGGGCGTAAAAAGTCAATAGAGGCAGTTAAACAGGCATCAAATAATTATAATAACTATATTTTATTAGCTACACAAAAAAATGGTTCGAGTGGCGGTGATGTTGTAGAAAATATATATGATATTGCAACTCTTGCTAAAGTTGTTCAGATAATGAAACTTCCTGATGGTAGTCTGAAAATAATAGTCGAGGGTATTGCTAAAAGACTAGTAGCTAAGTATGAAGATATTGATGGTTGTATCTATGCAAATTTAGATAGTTTACATATTGATGATAACTATGATCCCAGCCAAGTTGATAAAGAACTAAAAGCTATTTTACTATCAGTTTCTGATTCGCTTAAAAGATTTGTTGATATCAGTGGCAGAGTTTCGAAAGAATCATTAGCTACATTGATAAATACGGAAGAGCCACATAAATTTATTTATGAAATAGCTACTATACTTAATACAGAAATAGCTAAAAAACAAAAAATCCTTGAGGCAACGGATATAAAAAATAAAGCCTTGCTACTACTTTCATATCTTTATGAAGAGCTAGAGATACTAGAGCTAGAAGCTAAGATCAAAGATAGAGTCAAAGCTCAAGTTGATAAGAATCAGCGTGAATACTATCTAAATGAGCAAGTCAAAGCGATATATAAAGAGCTTGGTGAAGCTGATGAAGAATCAGAAGTATCTGCTTTGAAAAAAAGGATTGAGCATACTAAGATGTCTAAAGAGGCAAAAGAGAAATGCTTAAAAGAGCTCAAGAAACTTAAGGCTATGCCGCCTTCTTCATCAGAATCAGCTGTTTCGAGAAACTATATTGAAACTATACTTTCTCTACCATGGGGTAAGAGGGCAAAAGTTAAAAGAGATATTAATCTTGCTGAGAAAGTTTTAGAAAAAGATCATTACGGTATCAAAAAAGTTAAAGAAAGGATCCTTGAGCATTTAGCTGTTCAGATTAAAAGAGACAGTAATACTAAAGCACCAATTCTGTGCTTAGTAGGACCTCCAGGAGTAGGTAAAACATCTATAGGACAGTCGATTGCTAGAGCAACAGGGCGTGAGTATGTGCGTATGGCTTTAGGTGGTGTACGTGATGAGTCTGAGATTAGGGGACATCGTCGTACATACATAGGTTCTATGCCTGGTCAAATTATCCAAAAGATAATTAAATCAAAGACAGAGAATCCACTTTTCTTATTAGACGAGATTGATAAAATTTCTTCTGATTTCCGTGGTGATCCATCTGCCGCGCTCTTAGAAGTACTTGATCCAGAGCAAAATAGTACATTTAACGATCATTACCTTGAGATAGACTATGATTTATCAAAGGTAATGTTTGTTGCTACAGCAAATTCCTTAGATATAGATCCAGCATTACGTGATAGATTAGAGATTATCAACTTATCAGGCTATACCGAAATAGAGAAGCAAGCTATCGCAAAACAGTATTTAATACCTAAAGCATTAGAAAATAATGGTTTGACTAAGGATGAAATTAATTTCACACCAAAAGCTATCCTTGATATTATCAGATATTATACAAGAGAGGCTGGTGTAAGAAATCTTCAGCAAAAAATAGATGGTGTTTGCCGTAAAGCAGTTAAAAATCTCTTAAAGGATTCAAATACTGGCAAAATTTCGATTACACAAAAAAATCTCGAAGATTATCTTGGTGTACATCAGTATGATTATGGTGTTAAAAATGCTAAAGCAAAAGTAGGTCAAGTAACAGGTTTAGCTTGGACATCAGTTGGTGGAGAGCTTTTGACTATAGAAGCTCTAGCAATGCCAGGAAAAGGTAAAGTTAAATATACTGGTAGTCTTGGTGATGTAATGAAAGAATCTATAGATGCTGCTTTTAGTGTGGTACGCTCAATGTCAAAAGACTATAAGTTAGAAGATGATTTCTATGAGAAAAAAGATATACATATTCATGTCCCTGAAGGAGCTACACCAAAAGATGGTCCAAGTGCTGGTATTGCGATGACAACGGCTTTAGTTTCTGTATATACAAACAAACCAGTTAGAAATGATGTGGCAATGACAGGTGAGGTGACACTCCGTGGTGAAGTGCTAGCTATAGGCGGTTTAAAAGAAAAGCTTTTGGCAGCATTAAGAGGTGGAATTAAGGAGGTTTTGATCCCAAAACAGAATGTTAAAAATTTAGCCGATGTTGATAAAGAAATCCTGGAAAAACTCGAAATAACCCCTGTAAGTAGCATAAAAGAGGTTTTAGAGAGAGTTTTTTGATATTTAACTGTTGAAACACTGCATTTTTAGTGTTATAAAGTTAACTGACACTTGTCAATTGTATAAAAATAAAGGAGTTTAAAAACATGAACAAGAGTGAATTAGTAAGTGCTATAGCTAAAGAAGCAGATGTTACTAAAGAAGTTGCTAGCAACACTCTAGATGCTACTATTGCGGCAGTAACTAAAGCTTTAAAAAATGGTGATAGCGTAACTCTAGTAGGTTTTGGTACTTTTCAGGTAAAAGAAAGAAGTCCTAGAGAGGGTAGAAACCCAAAGACTGGTGAAACTATTAAGATCCCTGCTTCTAAAGTTCCTAGCTTTAAAGCTAGTAAGGGTCTTAAAGACGCTGTAAAATAATAAAAAGTTACAAAAAAGTAATTTTTTTAAAGGCATGCTTAACAGTATGCCTTTTTTTTATCTATAATATTTACAAGTTAATTAAATTACTCATTAATTAAGGTTAATAAAAATGTTACAGTCTTTTAATGATAGACTCAAAGGTCCTTTTACATGGATTGTGGTTATCTCGATAAGCTTTATTTTTGTAATTTCTGGAATGACATTCTTTTTTACAAATATTGGTAGTAGAGCATATGTTGCTAAAGTTGGTGATAATGAAATAAGCTCACAACAATTCCAACAATATGCTCAAAGTGCTACTACAGAAGAACAAAAGAGAGCTATTTTATCTCAAATGATAGATCAGTATTTGATATTAGCCGATGCACAACGCCATGATATTGTAGTGTCAAAACTAGCGCTACAATCAGCAATATTTACTAACCCAATGTTCTTTGATAAAGATGGAAAGTTTTCTGCTGAAAAGCTAAAACAGGTTGTAGCTTATTTAGGTGGAATGGATAAACTTGAGCAGATATTAGCTCAAAATATTCAAGCGACTATAATTCCTAAAACTATAGTAGATACATCTATTGTTACAGATTATGATACTAAGTTACTTAATAGTATATACTCTGTGAATAAGTATATAGACTATCTCAAGGTTTCTCCAACAGATTTTAAATCACAAATTAAACCAAGCCAACAAGATTTACAAAGCTATTATGATAGTCATAAAAATGAGTATATAACACCAGCACAAAAGACAATTAGCTACTTTATAATTACAAAAGATAATTTTGTGCTTAAAAATAAAATTAGTGAAGATGAAATAAAAGCATATTATCAAGCACATAAAGAATTGTTCAAAGATTTTGATAATAATGCCAAGTCTACTATTCAAAAGATAATCCAAAATAGGCATGCCTTAGAGCAGTTTAATGAGTACACACAAAATATTGATAGTATTAAGTATACTAAATTAGAGAAACAATTTGGCAAAGCTAAAACAGCTACAATTGTTGATAATAATGATACGACAATTAGTAATGTTGCTAATAGCCAATTTTTTATAAACTCAGATAAGTATGCAACTATTACTATAGCTGATAATAAGCTTTTAGTTTATCAAGTAGATAATTCGATCAAAGCAACTCAGCAAAAACTAGCTGATATTAAGGATAAAATTTCAAAGGCATATATTGAGCAAAAATCTCAACAATTTGCTTTACAGCATGCTCAAAACCTTTTAAATGATTTAACTAGCGGAAAGAAGATAGATAAGAGCTTTAAACAAGCTACAATAAATAGTGATTCACAAGCTTTTGGTAAAGATTTTAATGATTATGTAATGTTTAATAGCAATAATCAATATCATGATTATAAGACTGATAATGGTGATATCTATATCTATAAGGTGACTAAAATCGAGCCAATAACAGATAAAACTACTCAAGTACCTAGTCAAGTTATTGATGCGTATAAACAAGAAGAATTAAACTTTTATTTACAAGTAATTAAACAACAAATTCCAATTCAAGTTAATTATAAAAATATTTAGATGAGCAAATTAATCTATGGTTTGGCTGGACCAACAGCTTCTGGTAAAACTTCATTATCAATATTGTTAGCTAAAAAAATTAATGCAGAAATTATTAGTGTTGACTCATCTCTTGTTTATAAAGGTATGGATATTGGTACAGCCAAGCCAACTTTACAAGAGCAAGATGGTATTAAGCATCATCTTATAGATATTATTGAGCCAACAGGGAATTTTTCGGTTGCTGACTTTATATCCAGTGTTAATAAACTCAAAAAAGAAATTTGGGCTAGAGGAAGAGAAGTCTTACTTGTTGGTGGGACAATGCTCTATTTTAAAGGTTTGATAGAGGGTTTATCTGCGTTACCAGAATCTCAAGCCGAGATTAGAGAAGCACTAGAATACCAGAAAAAAGCTAAAGGATTACAATATCTTCATCAGCAACTAAATGAAATTGATCCACAATCTGCTCAAAAAATTAACCCTAATGACCAGCAAAGAATCTTTCGAGCTTTAGAGGTGATTATGATAAGTGGAAAAAAATACTCTGAGCTTGTTAAAACATCTAAAGTTGGTGGTTTGGATGAAGATCTAAAATTATGTGCTTTAGTGCCAAATGATAGATCAATATTGCATAAAAATATTGAGTCTAGATTTAGACAAATGCTTGATCAAGGATTTTTGGATGAAGTCCAAAATTTACACAAAAATCCTATGCTTACTAAAGAAACCACAGCTATTAGAAGTGTTGGATATCGTCAAGCATGGGAATATCTTGATGGTGATATTAGTTATGATGAGTTTGTTAAAAAAGGAATTGTAGCCACTCGCCAACTTGCTAAGCGTCAACTAACATGGATTCGTAATTGGCAGAGTTCTATAAATATAGTTGCTATGGAGAACGAAACTAAAGAGTTAGATATTTTAAAATATTTTGGTTATAAATAAGATATAAGATTTGCTGATAGATATAAATCTTGCTAGAATATACGCGAAGTTTAATTGTTAAACTTGATAAAATAATAACTATAACAAAATAATTAAAAGGAAGTGAGACAATGTCAAGAATATCATCTTTACAAGACCCGTTCTTAAATGCTTTAAGAAAAGAAAAAGTTAGCGTATCTGTATATCTAGTAAACGGGATCAAACTACAAGGTCAAGTAGAAGCTTTTGACCAATTCTGTATCGTACTTAGAAATACTGTTAATCAAATGGTTTATAAACATGCTATTTCTACTATAGTTCCAGCTAAAAGTGTAAGAATGGTTTATAGTTCTTTTAATCCATATCACCAAAATTCTAATGATGAGCAAGATGAGAATGTAGATGATATTCATTCTGATGATCTTGAAATTCAAGAGAATGAAGGTAATATTCACGAGTAATATATCTTTTCTTTTTTCTTTAATAGTTCCATTGTGGAGTAATATTAGTTGATGGAATTTTTCCAATCGTATCAAGCAGGTAGTAAGTGTCTGCTTGTAAATATAAATTTCAAATATCATCGTGAACTTAATGCTGATTTAACAGAGTTGGAAGGCTTAGTTATAGCAGCAGAAAAAGTTGTATTGCAAAGTTTAGACTTTAACCATCCTGAGCCAGATATCAAATACTTTTGCGGTATGGGTAAAATCGAAATGATTAAAAATAAACGCGATGAACTAGAAGCAGATTTAGTTGTTTTTAACCACCCTTTAACTCCCTCTCAAGAACGTAATATTGAGAAATTTCTTGAGTGCAGAGTTATGGATAGAACTAGATTAATTCTAGAGATATTTTCATTACGTGCTAAAACTTATGAGGGTAAACTTCAGGTTGAGTTAGCACAGCTTAACTATCAATCAACACGTTTAGTTAAAGGATGGATTCACTTAGAGCGACAAAAGGGTGGTATTGGTGTACGTGGTGGACCTGGTGAGACACAGCTTGAGATAGACAGACGTTTAATTAGACAGAGGATTAAGCAGATTGCACAAAAGCTTGAGAAAGTAAAACATCATCGTGATTTAAGTAGATCTTCGCGTAAAAAAAATAACATTCCAACTATTTCATTTGTGGGATATACGAATGCAGGTAAATCAACTTTATTTAATAAAATCACAAATGCTGATGTTTTAGCTAAAGATCAGTTGTTTGCGACTTTAGATCCTACTTTGCGTAAAGTAATCGTACCTAAACTCGGTGAGGTTATATTCTCAGATACTGTAGGCTTTATCAAAAATTTACCACATAATTTAGTTGAAGCTTTTCATGCTACTTTAGAAGAGGCTATAGAGTCTGATCTTTTGGTACATGTTATAGATTATGCTGACGAGGATCATAAAAGCTACATTGAGCAGGTTGAAAAAGTACTCAGTGAAATTGGTATAGCAGACAAAGAGACGATTTGTGTCTATAACAAAATTGATAAATTAGAAAATATCAAGCCAAGTTTCGTGCCTCTTGAGGATTCTGATAGTAGCGTAGTTAGTAGGGTATATTTATCTGCACAAAATGGAGATGGTTTAGTAGAGTTTTATCAAGCATTAGCTACATTTTTTAATAAAACATGGATAAATCAAACTCTATACTTACCGCCTAAATACTCAAAAGTCAGAGCTAAGATGTATGAGCTTGGTGTTATTGATAAAGAAGAGATTTCAGAACACGGTAACTATCTATTACAAATAAAAATATCACAAGATGATTTCGAGAGATTTAAAAGGGAACTTAATTTAGATTTAGAAGAGTTCTTCGTTAAATAATTGTTTAAGGTTATTCATACTCTGGAATTTGAATTGGATCATTAAATATCCCAGCACCGATAAATTTAGAAATAACAGGAGTCGAAGATATCTTAACAGTGATAGTTGATAAGTATTTTTTGAATATTTCATCAGAAGCAGCTACAGATAGATTTGATAGACCTACTTTTTGTTTTCTAGCTATTATATCTTTTAGTCTATTTTGCCATTGCTCGAAAGCTATATGATAATTGCCTTTTGCCTTATGTAATTCACCTGCTAAGATATAAGCCTCAATAATTGCAAATATACTACCTAGTCCCATTAGTACTGAAGGACAAGCTGCCGAATCGCCAACTAATGCGATTCTTCCTTTGTACCAAGTATCCATTCTTATCTGGCTTACTTTATCAAAGTATATTTCATCAACATCTGTTAGTCTTGCTAAGATATCAGGAGTCTCCCATTTAAATTCTTTGAATGAACTAACCAGTAATTGTTTTTTCTCTGCTAGCGTTAATGGAAAATTATTAACAAGTGACAAATCTATTATAAACATTACAAGTGTCTCATTTTCATCTAAGCAAACTCTAGCAACTTGTTTTTTATCACCTACACTAATTGCATAAGTATATTTTTCATAATGATTGTAGTTTTTAAGAGAAAGCGCAGCTACATACTTATCTAATTCATATTCTTGATATTCTGATTTATCAAATACTAAACTACGAATATGTGAGTGTAAACCATCAGCTCCTATGACTAAATCAAAGTCTTCTTTTGTACCATCACTAAGATGAGTGGTAATATGGTTGTCTTTTTCTTCTATCTTGTCTATCGATGTGGCAAATCTAATATCTATGCCTTGACAAGCCTTATATATTGTCTCAGCTATGTCTCCTCGTTTGACACTTAGGAATTCGTCATAATTATCAGTGATTAAAGAAGAAATATTAACCTTCGATGATCTTCTGCCATTTTCATCAAAACAGTGAATATTTTTGATTTGATATGATTTTTCTTTTAGCTGATCAAAAAGCCCCATTTTTTTCATTATTTCACAAGCAGGACCCCAAAAATCAACAAGATAACCACCATTTCTAAGCTCCGAAGCTTTTTCGAAAAGTGTTGGCTCAAAACCATACTTTCTTAACCACCACGCTAAAGTTAAGCCCGATATTCCTGTACCATTGATTGCAATTTTTTTCATTTTTTACTTCCATAACAAATAGTCTTACTTTAGATTTTAGAGTTATATCTACACTTATTCAATACAGCTTTGCCCAGCATTTGTTAATTATTTACCAATAGTCCAAAAAATATAGAATTTTTTATATATAATAGTTAATGCTTGAGTTAAAAATACTTTATAAAGTCTATAGGAATGATAATTTATGATTAAAAAACTAAAACAAAAATGGTTTTGGAGTAAAAATTCGGAGCAGGGACCACCGGATTTAGAAGAAATGATTAAAAGATTCTTTGGCAAAAAGAATAAAACTGATAATGATGATAATGAGAGTATATATTCAAAAAATGCTAACAAAAAACAATCAACATTCAATAAGCCACCGATTGCTAAAATAGTTACAATAATAGTAGCTTTGCTTATAGTTGCATGGGTTGGTTTTGGTTTTTATGTTGTGCAGCCAGCTGAGCAAGCTATAGTACTTAGATTAGGTAAGTTTTCTAAATTAGTGGAGCCTGGTCTACATTGGCATCCCTTGGGTATTGATAAGGTTTATAAAGAAAATGTCCAAGAGTTGAAAACCATTCCTCTAAAGCGTGATATGCTGACATCTGAGGAGAATATTGTGCATATTTCTTTCACAGTTCAATATCGTATTGCTGATTTAGAAAAATACTTATTTGCTAATACAAATCCTACTTTGTTATTACAACAAGCTTTAGAAAGTGCAGTTAGACAAGTAGTTGGTGAGAATAAACTAGAGCAAATATTAACAACTAATCGTGCCGTAATTACTCAGCAGGTTAGAAAAGAAATGGAAGCATTACTAGAAAAATATAATTCAGGTATTTATGTTAGTGAGGTGATAATGCAACCAGCCCAAGCTCCAGATGCGGTTAAGAGTGCTTTTGATGATGTCATTAAAGCGCGTGAAGATCGTGAGAGAGAGCAAAACGAAGCTGAAGCATACGCAAATAGAGTAGTACCAGTAGCACAAGGTAACGCTCAAAGAATATTGGATCAAGCTAATGCTTATAAGCAAAAAATTGTTCTAGAAGCTCAAGGGGAAGTTGCTCAATTTGAACAACTGTTACCGATATATAAACAGTCTCCGGATATTGTGATGAATCAAATGTACTTTAATACTATCTCAAATGTGCTACAGCATAATAAGATATTCTTGATAGATGGTGATGGTGCTAAGAATATTTTCTACGGTTTAAGTGATACACAAAAACAAGCACTATTATCAAATACGCAAGGAGGAAATTAAGATGAGTAAATTCCTAAAAATATTCTTAGTGCTTGTAGTAGTCTTAGCTATAGTAGTATTAAGCACAAAATTTATTGTCAAACAAGGCTCAGAAGCAGTTATTCTAAGACTTGGTGAACTTGTAAAGGATAAAGATGGCAAAGCTGTAGAGTATGAACCAGGTTTACATATTAAAATCCCATTTATAGATACAGTTAAAATGTACGATATGCGTAACCGAGTTTTAGAGGCTGATTCTGCTCGTGTAGTTACTAAAGAGCAAAAAGATGTACTGATTAATGCCTATGTGGTTTGGAAGATAAGTAATAACAATATTTCTACATTTTACACAAGTACTAGTGGTAGTGTTGATCGAGCTGAGACATTATTAAAACAATTCTTGGAGTCTTCTTTAAGAGCAGAGGTTGGTAATAATGATATTCAAAGTTTGATTAATAATAATCGTGATAAACTAATGATCGCTTTAACTAAGAGTGTCCAACAACAAGCTAAGCAAATCGGTGTAGATGTTATCGATGTGCGAGTAAAACAGATAGATTTACCTGAAACAGTTACAGATTCTATCTACCAAAGAATGAGATCTTCTCGCCAAAAAGTAGCGGCTTCTATCCGTGCTGAAGGTAAGCAATTAGCTGAGAAAATAAAAGCTGCAGCAGATGCTAAAGTAACAGTTACATTAGCAGAAGCAGAAAAAGAATCAAAAACTATAATGGCAGAAGCAGATGCCAAAGCAGCTAAGATTTTTACCCAAGCTTATTCTAAATCAGTACCGTTATATGAGTTTCTAAAGAGTATGAACTCCTATAAAGAGAGTTTTAACGGTAAGAATGAAGTCGTATTTATGCTTAAACCAGATAGTAAGTTTTTCCAAGGTTTTAAATTGGAACCAAATAGCAAACTTGCTGAAGATATGAAGGAAGCTAAATAAATGAGTAAAGTAAAAGTACTTTTTGTATGTAAAGGTAATATTTGTCGGTCGCCTACTGCACATGGTATTTTCCGTGATATTGTTAAGCAGTATAACTTAGAAAGTCATATTGATGTGGCATCCTGTGGTACAAGCTCACGGATGTGGGGACATGAAGGGCACGGAGCTGATATGCGTACATTAGAAATGGCAAAGAAATATGATTGTGATCTTTCAGATCAAGTTTCACAGCAGTTAGAGGAGGCGGCTTTTGACGAATATGATTATATCGTCGCAATGGATCAAGAGAATATTGATACAATGAAAGAGATGTTTCCAAATGCTGATTTTTCAAAAGTCTCAAGAATGTTGGAATATGCTCCTGCTATTGCTTTGGATGATGTGCCAGATCCATATTTTGAAAATAATTTTGAAAAAGTTTTTTTGATGATAGATACAGCATGTCAAGGACTCTTTGAAAAGATAAGGTTAGAGTATAAATTATGAATTATAGTAAAGCAAAATATATAATGGGTGCGGCAAAGGTTTCACAGCTTCCAGAAGATACTGGTGTGGAAGTTGCTTTTGCAGGACGTTCAAATGCTGGTAAATCAAGCGCATTAAATACTCTTACAGATCAAAAGGGTCTTGCTAGGGTAAGTAAAACACCTGGAAGAACACAACTTATTAACTTATTTGATTTAGGTAATAATAATAGATTGGTAGATTTGCCTGGCTATGGTTATGCAAAAGTTTCAGAAAGTATTAAGCGTCAATGGCAGAGTGAGATGGAGAACTATTTGACATCACGTAAATGCTTAAATGGTATAGTACTTTTAGTAGATTCACGTCATGAGTTAAAAGAATTTGATTCTCTAATGATAGAGATGGCGATATCTTTTGACTTAAACTTACATATATTACTGACAAAGGCTGATAAGTTGAATAATAAAGAACGAGCTCAGGCAAATAGAATGATAGAAAGTTTTCTAAAAACCTTTGTTTCTACAGATAAAATATCATATCAATTATTTTCATCATTAACTAAGATGGGACTAGATAAGTTTAAAGAAAAGCTTGATACTTGGTATCAATAATACTCTAGTATATCTAATTTCATGCTAATTCATTATCAATTAATCAAAATAGCTCACATAGCATATTCAATTCTTAGCTAAAATAATTTAGTATAAAGTAGATTTAAAATCTTTTATCAAATATATGAGGTAATTCTAGAGAATGTATAAAATATTAAACTTTTACACTAAAGAGGAAGTTTCTACAGATAGTTTTGTGTTCGCTGGGGAAAATGAGCCCTGGGAAATTCAGATGAATATTAATGAAATAAGTAAAAAAATTAACAAAGATTATTTTACTTAAGCCTCGCCATGTTTATCTAAGTATATTCCCTTTATGCCGATAAAAGATCCATCAAGCTTTGTATCTTTAAGAGAATCAGCTACACCATTGCTTAAGAGTAAAATAATAGGCAAAGAGTTAGGAATTAATCTATACTTTAAAGTCGAAGGTAAAAACCCTACTGGTTCATTTAAAGATAGAGGATCAGCAGTTGATATAACAGTTGCAAAAGAGCTTGGTGCTAAAGGGATAGTACTAGCATCTACTGGTAACATGGCGGCTTCATGTGCTTGTTACGCTGCAGCTGCGAAGATGCCTTGCTTTATTATTGTGCCAGAAGGTGTAGCAGCTTCTAAGTTGGCTCAGGTAATGTCTTATGGGGGAAAAATAGTTCAGGTTAAGGGTAGTTATAATGAAGATGCAAAGTTAGCTTATGATATTGCAAAATCAAAAGATTTCTTCTTGGCTGGAGACTATGCTTTTAGAGTTGAAGGTCAAAAAACCGCAGCATTTGAACTAATAGATCAGTTATTGTTCCAAGTGCCAGATGAGGTTATAATACCTATAGGTTGTGGCACAAATATGACAGCTTATTATAAAGGTTTTTGTGAGTATAAAGAGTTAGGTTTTATTAATTCTTTACCTAAGCTTACTGGTGTTCAATCTACTGAAGCTGATACCTTAGCTAGAGCATATCAGAAAAATCAAAATAGAATTGAGCCTCTAAAAACAGCAAATACAATAGCAACAGCAATAGCTGTGCCGTATCCTATCGATGGTGATAAAGCTATATATAGTACAGGTGGAGAATCTACAGCTGTAACAGACATGAAAATGCTAGAGGCTCAATATTTGCTATCTACTAAAGAGGGATTATTTGTTGAGTTAGCATCCGCGTCAACTATTGCACACTTACTCAAAAAGTATGAGGAAGGAAAGCTTCAAAAAGGTAGTACAGTAGTATGTGTATTATCTGGAGAAGGTCTAAAAGATCCAGGT
Organism: Francisella tularensis subsp. tularensis; assembly: GCF_000833475.1. Classification (NCBI taxonomy): domain Bacteria; kingdom Pseudomonadati; phylum Pseudomonadota; class Gammaproteobacteria; order Thiotrichales; family Francisellaceae; genus Francisella; species Francisella tularensis. The sequence continues at coordinate 1,457,673 of NZ_CP010115.1, forward strand.
GTTGTGCTTATCAGCTATTCAACCACCAATTATATATCCTTCAGAAACAGATTTTGACAGACTGTATAATAGTCATTTTTTTGACAACAAGACGATGTTATTTATAGAGCAAAATGAAGTTATATTTGATAAATTACTTACTCTTGATGAAGTCAAAAAAACTCTTGGTAAACTTTTTTGGTGCTAATTATGATGAGAGTTTTGTAGCTAAGGTTAGAGAGTTGATTGAGAGATTCCTAGTTAAGAGTAAATCAATCAATGTTTCTGATATTCAAGATATTATCCAAGATGCTACAGAGATGGCAGATGCTGTTAGCAAAGATGTTTTAGATGTTAAATCATTTAAGGTAAAAGTAGAATTAGATCAAAAATCTGTTGCTGAGGTTACTGTAAAAGTCGCTGAACAGTTATACTTTGCATCAAGCTCTGGTGTCGGACCTGTCGATGCTGTTTTAAATGCTTTGTGCAAAGCTTGTCCTAGTGATATTAGTTATAATCTAACTGCTATAAAGTAAAAATACGTGGACAGGGTGCGGATGCTGTTGTTTATGTTGAAATGAGTTTAGAAAAAGAAGGTATCAAGAGTATTGGTAAATCAGTATCTCCAGATATAATTCAGGCGTCGGTTGAAGCATTTATTGATGCCTATAATATTGCATATGCTTAAAAATTTTTAAAGGGTGAAAGATTATGAAAAAAGTATTGAATAAATATAGTAGAAGATTAACTGAGGATAAGTCACAAGGTGCTTCTCAAGCAATGCTATATGGCACAGAGATGAATGATGCAGATATGCATAAACCACAAATAGGGATTGGTAGTGTGTGGTATGAAGGAAATACATGTAATATGCATTTAAATCAGTTAGCACAATTTGTAAAAGATAGTGTTGAGAAAGAAAACCTCAAGGGGATGAGATTTAATACTATCGGAGTTAGTGATGGTATTTCTATGGGTACAGATGGTATGAGCTACTCATTACAATCTAGAGATCTTATTGCAGACTCTATTGAGACTGTAATGTCTGCACACTGGTATGATGGTTTAGTATCTATACCTGGTTGTGATAAGAATATGCCAGGATGTATGATGGCTTTAGGTAGACTTAATAGACCAGGGTTTGTGATCTACGGAGGTACTATCCAAGCAGGTGTAATGCGTGGTAAACCAATAGATATCGTTACAGCATTTCAGAGTTATGGAGCATGTCTATCTGGTCAGATCACAGAGCAAGAGCGTCAAGAAACTATCAAAAAAGCATGTCCAGGTGCTGGAGCATGTGGTGGTATGTATACTGCAAATACTATGGCATGTGCTATAGAAGCACTAGGTATGAGTTTGCCATTTAGTTCATCTACATCAGCAACATCTGTTGAGAAAGTACAAGAGTGTGATAAAGCTGGAGAAACAATTAAAAACTTGCTAGAGCTTGATATTAAACCAAGAGATATCATGACTCGTAAAGCTTTTGAAAATGCAATGGTACTTATCACCGTGATGGGAGGCTCTACAAATGCTGTACTTCACCTATTAGCTATGGCAAGCTCGGTAGATGTTGATTTAAGTATTGATGATTTCCAAGAAATAGCTAACAAAACGCCAGTTCTAGCTGACTTTAAACCTAGTGGTAAATATGTAATGGCTAATTTACATGCTATAGGTGGTACTCCAGCTGTGATGAAAATGCTACTAAAAGCTGGTATGCTCCATGGAGATTGTTTAACAGTAACAGGTAAGACTTTAGCAGAAAATCTTGAGAATGTTGCAGATCTTCCAGAAGATAATACAATCATACATAAATTAGATAATCCTATTAAAAAGACAGGACATTTACAAATCTTAAAAGGTAATGTTGCACCAGAAGGATCTGTAGCTAAAATCACTGGTAAGGAGGGAGAGATATTTGAAGGAGTTGCAAATGTCTTTGACTCAGAAGAAGAGATGGTTGCTGCGGTAGAAACAGGCAAAGTCAAAAAAGGTGATGTAATAGTTATTCGTTATGAAGGCCCTAAAGGTGGTCCAGGTATGCCAGAAATGTTAAAGCCAACATCACTTATAATGGGGGCTGGTTTAGGTCAAGATGTTGCTTTGATTACAGATGGTCGTTTCTCTGGTGGGTCACATGGCTTTATTGTTGGACACATTACTCCAGAGGCTTATGAGGGAGGGATGATAGCTTTGCTTGAGAATGGTGATAAGATTACTATTGATGCTATCAATAACGTTATAAATGTTGATTTATCAGATCAGGAAATAGCCCAAAGAAAATCCAAATGGAGAGCATCTAAGCAAAAAGCAAGTAGAGGAACTCTAAAGAAATACATAAAAACAGTATCATCAGCATCAACAGGATGTGTTACAGACTTAGATTAAATTTTTGTAAAAAAACTACTAAATATACTTTTTGTATTTAAAAATTGCAAGTCCATGTCTATAATGACTTAACATTTAGCAAATAATTGTTTTGCTAGATATAGTTAACTGTTGAGGAATATTAAAAGCTTAAATATGAAAATAACAGGCTCTCAAGCTATTGTGAAATCATTAGAAGCTTTAGGTGTTGATTGTATTTTTGGGTATCCTGGTGGTGCTATTATGCCTACTTATGATGCTCTATATGAGTCAAGAGATAAAATTCATCATGTTTTAGTTAGACATGAGCAAGGTGCTGTACATGCTGCTGTAGGTTATGCTAGAGCTACTGAAAAGGTTGGTGTTGCTATAGCAACTTCAGGACCAGGAGCAACAAATCTTATAACAGGAATTGCTGATGCTCAGATTGATTCTGTACCTCTTGTTTGTATAACAGGACAAGTTTTTAGTCCACTATTAGGTACAGATGCATTCCAAGAAGCTGATATCATTGGTATGTCTGTAGCAGCAACGAAGTGGAACTATCAAATTACAGATCCTAATGAAATACCTGAAATATTCAAAAAAGCTTTTGAGATCGCCTCAAATGGTAGACCTGGTGCTGTGTTAATTGATATTACAAAAGATGCTCAAGTCGGTATGATGGAGTATAAAGAGGCTGTAGGCAATAAACAAGGTAAATGGCTACATAAACCAATTATAAATATGGATGATATTTTAAAAGCATCAGAGTATATCAATAATGCTAAGAAACCTATCTTAATCACAGGTCATGGTGTGATGCTATCAGGCGCTGAAGAAGCTGTTTTAAAATTAGCTGAGAAGGCAAATATACCAGTAGTAAGTACATTATTAGGGTTATCAGCATTTCCATACAATCATGAGTTATACAAAGGTATGTTAGGTATGCATGGTAATTATGCAGCTAATATACTTTGTAATGAGGCTGATGTTGTAATTGCTGTGGGTATGAGATTTGACGATAGAGTAACAGGTGATCTTAATCATTATTTACCAAATGCTAAAATCATTCACATCGAGATAGATCCTTCTGAGATTAATAAAAATGTTAAGGTTGATATTGGTATTAATGCCGATGCAAAAGAAGCATTAAACGCATTATTACCATATATAGCTAGCAATTCACACCCAGAGTGGCATCAAGAATTTGCATCTGAGCACGAGAAAGAGGTTAGAGCTATTATAAAAGATGAAACTATGCCTACAGATGGTGAAATCAAAATGGCAGAAGTAATAAATCTTTTATCTAAAGCTACGAATGGTCGTGCGATAATAGTGTCTGATGTTGGACAACATCAAATGATCGCAGCAAGGTATTATCAGTTTTTGGAAACTAATTCTCATATTAGTTCAGGTGGTTTAGGCACTATGGATTCGCTCTTCCAGCCGCAATTGGTGCAAAGATGGGCGTCAAAGATAATAGAACTGTAGTTGCTGTAATAGGTGATGGCGGTTTTCAGATGAATATCCAAGAACTAGCAGTACTTAATCAAGAAGAGATTAATGTAAAAATTCTAATATTGAATAATTCATTTTTAGGTATGGTTCGTCAGTGGCAAGAGTTATTTTTTGAGAGTAGATACTCTTATACGAAAATATCATCGCCAGACTTTGTGAAAGTTGCGGAAGCTTATGGAATTCAAGCAGAAAGAGTAAAGGATAGAAAAGATCTAAATGATGCTCTAACAAGATTCCTTAATTCTGATAGTTCATATTTGCTCGAGGTAATGGTAGAAAATCAGGAAAATGTTTTTCCTATGGTTCCAGCTGGTGAATCAATTAGTAACACAAAGCTAGGTATAGAGAGGTAGAGCTATGAGTGAAAATATATATTTTATAACAATGAATACTGAAAATACTCTTTGTGTTTTACAAAGAATTTCTTCTGTTCTTTCACGTAATCGTATAAATATAGAACAGTTAACAGTATTTGAAACGGCAAACAAAGATATTTCTCATTTCAATCTAGTGGTACATAGTACACAAGATAAAATAGAAAAAATCGTAAGAAAATTAGCAAACGTTATCGAAGTGATAGATATTAGTATTACAAACTGTTTGCCAATGCAAGGAACTGTTGTAAGTGAAGTTCCTCAAAATGTCAAAACGGGAAGTCAAAGAAAAGCAGCTTAATATTTAAAATTTAGGAGAATATAATAAATGGCAAAAATGAAATTTGGTAGTGTAGAAGAAACAGTAATAACACAACAAGAATTTACTTTAGAAAAAGCTTTAGAAACTCTAAAAGATGAGACTATAGCAATTATTGGCTATGGAGTACAAGGACCAGCACAAGCTCTTAACCTAAGAGATAATGGTTTTAATATAATAATTGGACAAAGAGAGAACTCAAAATCATGGGATAAAGCAATCGAAGATGGTTGGGTTGCTGGTAAGTCTCTATTTAACATCGCTGAAGCTACTGCTAAAGGTACTATCGTAGTTAACCTATTATCAGATGCAGGTCAGATTGCTTCTTGGAGTACTATCAAAGAGAACCTTAAGTCAGGTGATTTATTAATGTTCTCTCATGGTTTTGGTGTGACATATAGTGAAAAAACTAGCATCATTCCACCAGCAGATGTTGATGTTGCTTTAGTAGCACCAAAAGGTTCTGGGACTAGTGTTAGAAGATTATTCTTAGCTAAGAAAGGTATTAACTCAAGCTATGCAATCTATCAGGACGCTACTGGTAAGGCTGAGAAAAGAACTTTAGCTTATGGTATAGGCGTAGGTTCTGGTTACTTATTTGAAACTACTTTTGAAAAAGAAGTATACAGTGATCTTACAGGTGAGAGAGGTGTTCTTATGGGTGCTCTTGCTGGTATCATTGAAGCTCAGTATGAAGTATTACGTGCAAACGGACATTCTCCAAGTGAAGCTTTCAATGAGACAGTTGAAGAGTTGACACAAAGTTTAGTGCCATTAGTTGCTGAAAATGGTATGGACTGGATGTTTGCAAACTGTTCTACTACTGCTCAAAGAGGCGCTTTAGATTGGGCTCCTAAGTTTAGAGATGCTACAAAAGGTGTATTTGCTGAGTTATATAATGAAGTAAAAAATGGTAATGAAGCACAACGTACTATTGATAAGAACAGTCATGCTGATTATCGTAAAGATCTTGAGAAAGAGCTTGAAGAACTTAGCCAAAAAGAAGTATGGCAAGCTGGTAAGACTGTTAGATCTCTTCGTCCTAACAAATAGCTAAATTATAAACTTAGTATCTTTTTAATATTTATATTTATTTCCAAAGCTATATCAATTTTAATTAAGTAATTCTAATAAAGATTATAATCAGTATATTTGCAGATATTTTTATTTATATATTATTGAACTATTTTCTTCAAAAAGTTTTCGATAAACTCTATTCTTTGTTCAGCAGTTTTTGTAACTTTTGTTATAATTAAATCATGCTCTTTAGTCAGTCTAAAATCACTAGGTTGTGATTGAATAAGTTTTATCAGCTTCTGTCGTTCAAATTTTGTATTGTTTGAGAAACTAATTTTGCCAGATGTAGCAAACATTTTTATTTGGGAAATTCCTAATGCAATCGCATCTATTTTTATATGTGCTACTTTAAGTAAATAAAGAACTTCTAAAGGTAATTTGCCAAAGCGATCTATAAGTTCAATTTTGATATTTACTAAATCTTGATGACTAGCTTTTGAAATTCGTTTATAGATGTTTAGTCGAGTGTTGACATCATAAATATAATAATCGGGAATTAGTGTTGGAATATTTAACTCAACTTCGCAGACTGTAGAATTAATAACCTCTTCGATATTGAGCTCTTTACCAGCTCGTAGATTTGCAATTGTTTTATCGAGTAGATCCATATATAGATTTAGACCAATACCATCAATATTACCACTTTGCTCTTCTCCAAGTATTTCACCAGCGCCACGAATCTCTAAATCATGATTAGCTAAAGTAAAACCACCACCTAGTGATTCGGTATTACTAATAGCCTCAAGCCTTTTTAGTGCATCTTTGGTAATGCTTGCTTCATTTGGTATTAGCATATATGCATAAGCTTGATGATGTGATCGACCAACTCTACCTCTTAGTTGGTGAAGTTGAGCTAAACCTAGATTGTTAGCATCTTCAATAATTAGAGTATTAGCATTTGGTATATCAATACCTGTCTCAATAATTGTGGTACATAGTAATATATGGTACTTGTTATGTTTAAAATCAAACATAACTTTTTGGATTTCTTTTTCGCTCATTTGTCCATGAGCTATAGCTATACGTAAGCGTGGAAACAACTCTTGAAGAATTTCTTTTTTCTTTTGAATAGTTTCAACTTTATTATAAAGATAAAAAATCTGTCCACCACGAATAGTTTCACGACTTACAGCTTCGCGGATTATATTATTATCATATTCTTTGACAAAAGTTTTAACTGATAAGCGTTTGGCAGGTGGTGAAGCGATAATTGATAAGTCTCTTAGTGCTGAAAACGCCATACTTAAACTACGCGGAATAGGTGTTGCAGACATAGTTAAAATATCTATCTCGGCTTTTAATGATTTTAGTTTTTCCTTTTGAGCGACACCAAAACGATGTTCTTCATCAATAATTAATAAACCTAAATTTTTAAAGTCAATTTTTGATGAAATTAGTTTATGAGTGCCGATAATTATGTCTACGGTTCCTTTTTTAAGGTCTTCAAAAAGTTGTTGCTGTGCCTTTGGAGTTTTTGAACGGGTAATTACTTCGATATTAAAAGCAGTGTTAGTAAATCTATCTTTAAAGCTATTATAATGCTGTTGAGCTAAGATTGTTGTAGGTACTAAAATAGCAACTTGTTTTTGATTTTGTGTGGCAAGGAATGCTGCTCGCATCGCAATCTCTGTTTTACCAAAACCTACATCACCACAGATTAGCCTATCCATAGGTTTAGCTGAAATCATATCTTTAAATACATCATTAATAGCTGAAAGTTGATCAGGAGTTTCCTCATAAGGAAAGTCTGCGCAAAATCTAAGGTATTCTTCTTCGTCTAAGCTATTGCTAAAACCTTGGCGCATTTCTCTTTTTGCATAAATTTCGAGAAGATTTGCTGCTACATCAATAATCTTTTTAATAGTTTTTTCTTTTTGTTTTTTCCACTTATCTGTACCAAGCTTATTTAATGCTATCTTTTCAGTAAGTGAAGAGTTATAAATAGAGATTAGATTTAGTGATGTGATTGGTACATAGATTTTGGCATCATTTGCATATCTTAGTAATATAAACTCATCTTTTTTACCATTTAGCTCAATACTTTCTAAACCTTCATATCTACCGATACCATGATCAATATGCACAACATGCATTCCTGGTTTTAGATCTATAAGATCTTTAAGATCAACAGTAGGGTGGTGATCATGCTGTGAAACTTTGGTAGAGTTATAGCTATGTTCAGGAAATAAATCTGCTTCTGTAATTAGAGCAATTTTTTTGTCTATAATCATACCTTCTTGAAAAGGCGAAATTATTAAGCAGAACTTAGCAGATACTTCTATAGCTTCATTAAAATTTTTACAGCTTTGTATATTTAGATTAAGCTTATTTAAGTGCTCTAGAAGTAGTTCAGCACGCCCATTTGAGTCAGTTGAGAAAATAACTTTGTCAAAATTAGATTTATCAATAAACTGTTGTAAATCTTTGAATGGATTTGCAAGTTTGTAGTTTGCTGAAATTTTTTCTAAATGGTCTACTTTAAGTATTTTGGATTTTGATTTTGGCTGTTGAAACCATTTAATATTTTTATATTGTTGGTAGATATCTTGTATTTCTTGTTGTGAATAAAAGATTTCTTGAAAGGGTAGAATTGGTCTATCACTATCATGCTTAAGTTCATTATATCTAAATTTTACTTCATCAGAGAAAGCCTCAATTGAATTAGTAATATTATCAACTAAGTGAATATTTGTCGATGGTGGTAGATAATCATAAAGACTAGAAAGTTTGTCATAAAACAAAGGCAAATAAAACTCAATACCACTAAAATATTCATTATTTTGTATATATGTCGCAATAGTTGAATTAAGAGCTTTATCACCACATAATTTATTGAGCTTATCTAAAGCAAAAGTAGTATTTTGATTGTTATACACCAGCTCATGAGATGGCATTATGTTGATTGATTGTATTTGATTACCAGAGCGTTGACTTTCAGTATTAAGCTCTTTGATACTATCAATCTCATTATCAAAAAGATCTATTCTAAAAGCAACTTTTGAGCCGATAGGATATATATCAATAATACTACCACGAATACTAAACTCACCTTTTTCAAAAACATTGTTTACTAAAGTATAACCTGCTTCTGTAAGAAGCATTTTATATTTAGTTATATCTAAGTTATCACCTGTTTTAAGTATAAAACTATGCTCTTGTATAAAACTTGCTGGTGCTATTTTTCTTAGTGTATTTGAGATACTTGTGATTATTAGAGTATTTTGGGGTTGGTGTGTCATCTTATATAGGATTTCTTGGCGTCTAGAGATAATATCTATAGAAGCTGAGAACCTATCATAAGGAAGGATTTCTAAATTTGGAAAAAATAGGATATCTACCTTTGAATTATTTTTATTTAGATATTTTAATTCTTTGTATATCTTATGTGCTTGTTGTGAGTCTTCAGTAACTATTAAATTAAACTGATTATTTTGCTTGAGATATTCATTAAACAAAATACTAAAAGCAGATCCATAAGCATTAGATACAACTGTATCATTAGCAGATATTTGGTTATTAAGCATTAATAAATTATCAGATTAGAAATTTAAGTAAATGATAATATAAATTATTCTCTATCGCCAGCTACTGCACCAAAGATTTGTAATAGAGTTACAAAGATATTGAATAAAGACACATAAATATTTACAGTAGCTAATATGTAGTTAGTTTCTTCACCTCTTACAATAGCATTTGTTTGCCATAATATAAAACCACCAGATATGAATGCAAATACTAGTGATATAACTAAAGCTAAAGCAGGAAGTTGTAGGAATATATTAATTACTAAAGCTACTAATGCAACAATCGCACCAATCGCACAGAATGAACCTAATCTATTAAAATTTCTTGCAGGGCTCATTGCAACTACAGATAAGCCTAGAAAAATCAGACCAGTAGTTCCAAATGCCATCATGATTAGTTCTGCACCGTTTTTAAACATAGTAAGGTACATATTAAGTATAGGACCAAGCGAATAGCCTAAAAGACCTGTTAGCGCAAAAGTTAAAACTATACCCCATGGTGAGTTTTTAGTAGCATTAATACCAAATAATAAACCAATATAAACTACTAGCATTAATAATGGATTCATTATCGTTGCACCTGTGCTCATTGCTATAAATGCTGTAAAAGCACTAAATAGTAGTGTCATAGATAGCAACCAGTATGTATTTCTAAGAACTTTGTTTGCTCTTAGTACAGACTCTTGAGAGAGGGAGTCTATCACACGAGTGTTGTTTTGTAAGTTGTTCATTTTTTCTCCTTTAAATTTATCTTGTATAGTCAATAAAGTTTTATTAGCAACTAATTATAACATAATTACATACCGTTAAATATGGGGAATAAAGCTGAATTTACAAGAAAATTATTTATAAACTAATAGAAATATCATACAAGAAAGATACAAGTATTAGTGACGAGAATATTAGATATAGTAGAGTTGTAGTAATAATTTCATTTTTGCCACCGGCGAGTATTTTACCAAGAGAAAAATATATTGGCACGATAAAAATATTTAAAACCAAAGATAAAATTGTAGCAAATATAAGGATTATATTACTGATAAGAATATTATTTGTAAAAATAGCTGTTATCAAGATAAACACTCGGATAGCTTCGATATACAACATCGTTTTGATGATATGTGAGTTAGTGATTGACTCAATGCGCAGAGTTATAAATTTAAACCTCCAGCCAAAATATATTATTATGCATAACAAATATTCAGCTAGTAAAAATAAAAAAGTACTAATAGCAGAATTTAGATATATTGGATCTACTACATCTTCGTATCGGAGAAAACTAAGATAAAAGATTTTGTTAATGACTATAAGTGTTAGGCTAAAGTAAATGTATTTTAAGAGATTTTTACCGTTCTCTTTGTTATTAGTAACCGTAATAACATGTAAGTATATTAGTGATAAGGGTAATATAACTAAGTTTAGACTGCTAAAAACATTTAGATTAACAAGCAGATAAAAAAGTATAAATGCAAATATAAAGAAAATCAACAGTACGCCATAAAAGCTTATGTTGATCCTTTCTGTTTGGCTTGTTAATGAGGTATTAAGCTTATAACTGTTTTTAAGGAAAAATAATAATAAAAATATTATTATTAAAAGGTAAAGAATTTTAAAATGGTACATATTTTTAAGAACTAAGAAGTAAATAATAATTCCCGTAGCAATTCCAAGTAAAGCACTTGAGTATACACCAATAAAACCATATATTCTGCGAATATCTGTCTTTAGATAAAAAGCACTTAAGTTAAAAAGTAGATTAACGATAACTATTGCAAGACCAATCCATAATGTAGCACAACTAAATAAAACCATATTGTGAATAAAAGATAAAACGATTGCTACTATTATGAATTGTAAGCCATGAATAATTGATTTAGTTGAACCAAAAATATAGTTACTAATACAGCCAAAAATTCCAGCAAAAAATATCACAAAAAGATGATCATTACGATTATAGAAGAAGTTGATATTACCATAGCCATTTAATATAGTCATAAAAGGAGCAATACATAAACATAGGCAAAAAATCATAAAAGCAATGATATGTAAACCTTTAGGCTGATTAAAATTAATATTTACTTTTGAAATTTTTATAGAATTTCTCATTATATAAGTGTTAACTCTTGTGGTTTGGAAGATAAGTAATAACAATATTTCTACATTTTACACAAGTACTAGTGGTAGTGTTGATCGAGCTGAGACATTATTAAAACAATTCTTGGAGTCTTCTTTAAGAGCAGAGGTTGGTAATAATGATATTCAAAGTTTGATTAATAATAATCGTGATAAACTAATGATCGCTTTAACTAAGAGTGTCCAACAACAAGCTAAGCAAATCGGTGTAGATGTTATCGATGTGCGAGTAAAACAGATAGATTTACCTGAAACAGTTACAGATTCTATCTACCAAAGAATGAGATCTTCTCGCCAAAAAGTAGCGGCTTCTATCCGTGCTGAAGGTAAGCAATTAGCTGAGAAAATAAAAGCTGCAGCAGATGCTAAAGTAACAGTTACATTAGCAGAAGCAGAAAAAGAATCAAAAACTATAATGGCAGAAGCAGATGCCAAAGCAGCTAAGATTTTTACCCAAGCTTATTCTAAATCAGTACCGTTATATGAGTTTCTAAAGAGTATGAACTCCTATAAAGAGAGTTTTAACGGTAAGAATGAAGTCGTATTTATGCTTAAACCAGATAGTAAGTTTTTCCAAGGTTTTAAATTGGAACCAAATAGCAAACTTGCTGAAGATATGAAGGAAGCTAAATAAATGAGTAAAGTAAAAGTACTTTTTGTATGTAAAGGTAATATTTGTCGGTCGCCTACTGCACATGGTATTTTCCGTGATATTGTTAAGCAGTATAACTTAGAAAGTCATATTGATGTGGCATCCTGTGGTACAAGCTCACGGATGTGGGGACATGAAGGGCACGGAGCTGATATGCGTACATTAGAAATGGCAAAGAAATATGATTGTGATCTTTCAGATCAAGTTTCACAGCAGTTAGAGGAGGCGGCTTTTGACGAATATGATTATATCGTCGCAATGGATCAAGAGAATATTGATACAATGAAAGAGATGTTTCCAAATGCTGATTTTTCAAAAGTCTCAAGAATGTTGGAATATGCTCCTGCTATTGCTTTGGATGATGTGCCAGATCCATATTTTGAAAATAATTTTGAAAAAGTTTTTTTGATGATAGATACAGCATGTCAAGGACTCTTTGAAAAGATAAGGTTAGAGTATAAATTATGAATTATAGTAAAGCAAAATATATAATGGGTGCGGCAAAGGTTTCACAGCTTCCAGAAGATACTGGTGTGGAAGTTGCTTTTGCAGGACGTTCAAATGCTGGTAAATCAAGCGCATTAAATACTCTTACAGATCAAAAGGGTCTTGCTAGGGTAAGTAAAACACCTGGAAGAACACAACTTATTAACTTATTTGATTTAGGTAATAATAATAGATTGGTAGATTTGCCTGGCTATGGTTATGCAAAAGTTTCAGAAAGTATTAAGCGTCAATGGCAGAGTGAGATGGAGAACTATTTGACATCACGTAAATGCTTAAATGGTATAGTACTTTTAGTAGATTCACGTCATGAGTTAAAAGAATTTGATTCTCTAATGATAGAGATGGCGATATCTTTTGACTTAAACTTACATATATTACTGACAAAGGCTGATAAGTTGAATAATAAAGAACGAGCTCAGGCAAATAGAATGATAGAAAGTTTTCTAAAAACCTTTGTTTCTACAGATAAAATATCATATCAATTATTTTCATCATTAACTAAGATGGGACTAGATAAGTTTAAAGAAAAGCTTGATACTTGGTATCAATAATACTCTAGTATATCTAATTTCATGCTAATTCATTATCAATTAATCAAAATAGCTCACATAGCATATTCAATTCTTAGCTAAAATAATTTAGTATAAAGTAGATTTAAAATCTTTTATCAAATATATGAGGTAATTCTAGAGAATGTATAAAATATTAAACTTTTACACTAAAGAGGAAGTTTCTACAGATAGTTTTGTGTTCGCTGGGGAAAATGAGCCCTGGGAAATTCAGATGAATATTAATGAAATAAGTAAAAAAATTAACAAAGATTATTTTACTTAAGCCTCGCCATGTTTATCTAAGTATATTCCCTTTATGCCGATAAAAGATCCATCAAGCTTTGTATCTTTAAGAGAATCAGCTACACCATTGCTTAAGAGTAAAATAATAGGCAAAGAGTTAGGAATTAATCTATACTTTAAAGTCGAAGGTAAAAACCCTACTGGTTCATTTAAAGATAGAGGATCAGCAGTTGATATAACAGTTGCAAAAGAGCTTGGTGCTAAAGGGATAGTACTAGCATCTACTGGTAACATGGCGGCTTCATGTGCTTGTTACGCTGCAGCTGCGAAGATGCCTTGCTTTATTATTGTGCCAGAAGGTGTAGCAGCTTCTAAGTTGGCTCAGGTAATGTCTTATGGGGGAAAAATAGTTCAGGTTAAGGGTAGTTATAATGAAGATGCAAAGTTAGCTTATGATATTGCAAAATCAAAAGATTTCTTCTTGGCTGGAGACTATGCTTTTAGAGTTGAAGGTCAAAAAACCGCAGCATTTGAACTAATAGATCAGTTATTGTTCCAAGTGCCAGATGAGGTTATAATACCTATAGGTTGTGGCACAAATATGACAGCTTATTATAAAGGTTTTTGTGAGTATAAAGAGTTAGGTTTTATTAATTCTTTACCTAAGCTTACTGGTGTTCAATCTACTGAAGCTGATACCTTAGCTAGAGCATATCAGAAAAATCAAAATAGAATTGAGCCTCTAAAAACAGCAAATACAATAGCAACAGCAATAGCTGTGCCGTATCCTATCGATGGTGATAAAGCTATATATAGTACAGGTGGAGAATCTACAGCTGTAACAGACATGAAAATGCTAGAGGCTCAATATTTGCTATCTACTAAAGAGGGATTATTTGTTGAGTTAGCATCCGCGTCAACTATTGCACACTTACTCAAAAAGTATGAGGAAGGAAAGCTTCAAAAAGGTAGTACAGTAGTATGTGTATTATCTGGAGAAGGTCTAAAAGATCCAGGTGTTGTGCTTATCAGCTATTCAACCACCAATTATATATCCTTCAGAAACAGATTTTGACAGACTGTATAATAGTCATTTTTTTGACAACAAGACGATGTTATTTATAGAGCAAAATGAAGTTATATTTGATAAATTACTTACTCTTGATGAAGTCAAAAAAACTCTTGGTAAACTTTTTTGGTGCTAATTATGATGAGAGTTTTGTAGCTAAGGTTAGAGAGTTGATTGAGAGATTCCTAGTTAAGAGTAAATCAATCAATGTTTCTGATATTCAAGATATTATCCAAGATGCTACAGAGATGGCAGATGCTGTTAGCAAAGATGTTTTAGATGTTAAATCATTTAAGGTAAAAGTAGAATTAGATCAAAAATCTGTTGCTGAGGTTACTGTAAAAGTCGCTGAACAGTTATACTTTGCATCAAGCTCTGGTGTCGGACCTGTCGATGCTGTTTTAAATGCTTTGTGCAAAGCTTGTCCTAGTGATATTAGTTATAATCTAACTGCTATAAAGTAAAAATACGTGGACAGGGTGCGGATGCTGTTGTTTATGTTGAAATGAGTTTAGAAAAAGAAGGTATCAAGAGTATTGGTAAATCAGTATCTCCAGATATAATTCAGGCGTCGGTTGAAGCATTTATTGATGCCTATAATATTGCATATGCTTAAAAATTTTTAAAGGGTGAAAGATTATGAAAAAAGTATTGAATAAATATAGTAGAAGATTAACTGAGGATAAGTCACAAGGTGCTTCTCAAGCAATGCTATATGGCACAGAGATGAATGATGCAGATATGCATAAACCACAAATAGGGATTGGTAGTGTGTGGTATGAAGGAAATACATGTAATATGCATTTAAATCAGTTAGCACAATTTGTAAAAGATAGTGTTGAGAAAGAAAACCTCAAGGGGATGAGATTTAATACTATCGGAGTTAGTGATGGTATTTCTATGGGTACAGATGGTATGAGCTACTCATTACAATCTAGAGATCTTATTGCAGACTCTATTGAGACTGTAATGTCTGCACACTGGTATGATGGTTTAGTATCTATACCTGGTTGTGATAAGAATATGCCAGGATGTATGATGGCTTTAGGTAGACTTAATAGACCAGGGTTTGTGATCTACGGAGGTACTATCCAAGCAGGTGTAATGCGTGGTAAACCAATAGATATCGTTACAGCATTTCAGAGTTATGGAGCATGTCTATCTGGTCAGATCACAGAGCAAGAGCGTCAAGAAACTATCAAAAAAGCATGTCCAGGTGCTGGAGCATGTGGTGGTATGTATACTGCAAATACTATGGCATGTGCTATAGAAGCACTAGGTATGAGTTTGCCATTTAGTTCATCTACATCAGCAACATCTGTTGAGAAAGTACAAGAGTGTGATAAAGCTGGAGAAACAATTAAAAACTTGCTAGAGCTTGATATTAAACCAAGAGATATCATGACTCGTAAAGCTTTTGAAAATGCAATGGTACTTATCACCGTGATGGGAGGCTCTACAAATGCTGTACTTCACCTATTAGCTATGGCAAGCTCGGTAGATGTTGATTTAAGTATTGATGATTTCCAAGAAATAGCTAACAAAACGCCAGTTCTAGCTGACTTTAAACCTAGTGGTAAATATGTAATGGCTAATTTACATGCTATAGGTGGTACTCCAGCTGTGATGAAAATGCTACTAAAAGCTGGTATGCTCCATGGAGATTGTTTAACAGTAACAGGTAAGACTTTAGCAGAAAATCTTGAGAATGTTGCAGATCTTCCAGAAGATAATACAATCATACATAAATTAGATAATCCTATTAAAAAGACAGGACATTTACAAATCTTAAAAGGTAATGTTGCACCAGAAGGATCTGTAGCTAAAATCACTGGTAAGGAGGGAGAGATATTTGAAGGAGTTGCAAATGTCTTTGACTCAGAAGAAGAGATGGTTGCTGCGGTAGAAACAGGCAAAGTCAAAAAAGGTGATGTAATAGTTATTCGTTATGAAGGCCCTAAAGGTGGTCCAGGTATGCCAGAAATGTTAAAGCCAACATCACTTATAATGGGGGCTGGTTTAGGTCAAGATGTTGCTTTGATTACAGATGGTCGTTTCTCTGGTGGGTCACATGGCTTTATTGTTGGACACATTACTCCAGAGGCTTATGAGGGAGGGATGATAGCTTTGCTTGAGAATGGTGATAAGATTACTATTGATGCTATCAATAACGTTATAAATGTTGATTTATCAGATCAGGAAATAGCCCAAAGAAAATCCAAATGGAGAGCATCTAAGCAAAAAGCAAGTAGAGGAACTCTAAAGAAATACATAAAAACAGTATCATCAGCATCAACAGGATGTGTTACAGACTTAGATTAAATTTTTGTAAAAAAACTACTAAATATACTTTTTGTATTTAAAAATTGCAAGTCCATGTCTATAATGACTTAACATTTAGCAAATAATTGTTTTGCTAGATATAGTTAACTGTTGAGGAATATTAAAAGCTTAAATATGAAAATAACAGGCTCTCAAGCTATTGTGAAATCATTAGAAGCTTTAGGTGTTGATTGTATTTTTGGGTATCCTGGTGGTGCTATTATGCCTACTTATGATGCTCTATATGAGTCAAGAGATAAAATTCATCATGTTTTAGTTAGACATGAGCAAGGTGCTGTACATGCTGCTGTAGGTTATGCTAGAGCTACTGAAAAGGTTGGTGTTGCTATAGCAACTTCAGGACCAGGAGCAACAAATCTTATAACAGGAATTGCTGATGCTCAGATTGATTCTGTACCTCTTGTTTGTATAACAGGACAAGTTTTTAGTCCACTATTAGGTACAGATGCATTCCAAGAAGCTGATATCATTGGTATGTCTGTAGCAGCAACGAAGTGGAACTATCAAATTACAGATCCTAATGAAATACCTGAAATATTCAAAAAAGCTTTTGAGATCGCCTCAAATGGTAGACCTGGTGCTGTGTTAATTGATATTACAAAAGATGCTCAAGTCGGTATGATGGAGTATAAAGAGGCTGTAGGCAATAAACAAGGTAAATGGCTACATAAACCAATTATAAATATGGATGATATTTTAAAAGCATCAGAGTATATCAATAATGCTAAGAAACCTATCTTAATCACAGGTCATGGTGTGATGCTATCAGGCGCTGAAGAAGCTGTTTTAAAATTAGCTGAGAAGGCAAATATACCAGTAGTAAGTACATTATTAGGGTTATCAGCATTTCCATACAATCATGAGTTATACAAAGGTATGTTAGGTATGCATGGTAATTATGCAGCTAATATACTTTGTAATGAGGCTGATGTTGTAATTGCTGTGGGTATGAGATTTGACGATAGAGTAACAGGTGATCTTAATCATTATTTACCAAATGCTAAAATCATTCACATCGAGATAGATCCTTCTGAGATTAATAAAAATGTTAAGGTTGATATTGGTATTAATGCCGATGCAAAAGAAGCATTAAACGCATTATTACCATATATAGCTAGCAATTCACACCCAGAGTGGCATCAAGAATTTGCATCTGAGCACGAGAAAGAGGTTAGAGCTATTATAAAAGATGAAACTATGCCTACAGATGGTGAAATCAAAATGGCAGAAGTAATAAATCTTTTATCTAAAGCTACGAATGGTCGTGCGATAATAGTGTCTGATGTTGGACAACATCAAATGATCGCAGCAAGGTATTATCAGTTTTTGGAAACTAATTCTCATATTAGTTCAGGTGGTTTAGGCACTATGGATTCGCTCTTCCAGCCGCAATTGGTGCAAAGATGGGCGTCAAAGATAATAGAACTGTAGTTGCTGTAATAGGTGATGGCGGTTTTCAGATGAATATCCAAGAACTAGCAGTACTTAATCAAGAAGAGATTAATGTAAAAATTCTAATATTGAATAATTCATTTTTAGGTATGGTTCGTCAGTGGCAAGAGTTATTTTTTGAGAGTAGATACTCTTATACGAAAATATCATCGCCAGACTTTGTGAAAGTTGCGGAAGCTTATGGAATTCAAGCAGAAAGAGTAAAGGATAGAAAAGATCTAAATGATGCTCTAACAAGATTCCTTAATTCTGATAGTTCATATTTGCTCGAGGTAATGGTAGAAAATCAGGAAAATGTTTTTCCTATGGTTCCAGCTGGTGAATCAATTAGTAACACAAAGCTAGGTATAGAGAGGTAGAGCTATGAGTGAAAATATATATTTTATAACAATGAATACTGAAAATACTCTTTGTGTTTTACAAAGAATTTCTTCTGTTCTTTCACGTAATCGTATAAATATAGAACAGTTAACAGTATTTGAAACGGCAAACAAAGATATTTCTCATTTCAATCTAGTGGTACATAGTACACAAGATAAAATAGAAAAAATCGTAAGAAAATTAGCAAACGTTATCGAAGTGATAGATATTAGTATTACAAACTGTTTGCCAATGCAAGGAACTGTTGTAAGTGAAGTTCCTCAAAATGTCAAAACGGGAAGTCAAAGAAAAGCAGCTTAATATTTAAAATTTAGGAGAATATAATAAATGGCAAAAATGAAATTTGGTAGTGTAGAAGAAACAGTAATAACACAACAAGAATTTACTTTAGAAAAAGCTTTAGAAACTCTAAAAGATGAGACTATAGCAATTATTGGCTATGGAGTACAAGGACCAGCACAAGCTCTTAACCTAAGAGATAATGGTTTTAATATAATAATTGGACAAAGAGAGAACTCAAAATCATGGGATAAAGCAATCGAAGATGGTTGGGTTGCTGGTAAGTCTCTATTTAACATCGCTGAAGCTACTGCTAAAGGTACTATCGTAGTTAACCTATTATCAGATGCAGGTCAGATTGCTTCTTGGAGTACTATCAAAGAGAACCTTAAGTCAGGTGATTTATTAATGTTCTCTCATGGTTTTGGTGTGACATATAGTGAAAAAACTAGCATCATTCCACCAGCAGATGTTGATGTTGCTTTAGTAGCACCAAAAGGTTCTGGGACTAGTGTTAGAAGATTATTCTTAGCTAAGAAAGGTATTAACTCAAGCTATGCAATCTATCAGGACGCTACTGGTAAGGCTGAGAAAAGAACTTTAGCTTATGGTATAGGCGTAGGTTCTGGTTACTTATTTGAAACTACTTTTGAAAAAGAAGTATACAGTGATCTTACAGGTGAGAGAGGTGTTCTTATGGGTGCTCTTGCTGGTATCATTGAAGCTCAGTATGAAGTATTACGTGCAAACGGACATTCTCCAAGTGAAGCTTTCAATGAGACAGTTGAAGAGTTGACACAAAGTTTAGTGCCATTAGTTGCTGAAAATGGTATGGACTGGATGTTTGCAAACTGTTCTACTACTGCTCAAAGAGGCGCTTTAGATTGGGCTCCTAAGTTTAGAGATGCTACAAAAGGTGTATTTGCTGAGTTATATAATGAAGTAAAAAATGGTAATGAAGCACAACGTACTATTGATAAGAACAGTCATGCTGATTATCGTAAAGATCTTGAGAAAGAGCTTGAAGAACTTAGCCAAAAAGAAGTATGGCAAGCTGGTAAGACTGTTAGATCTCTTCGTCCTAACAAATAGCTAAATTATAAACTTAGTATCTTTTTAATATTTATATTTATTTCCAAAGCTATATCAATTTTAATTAAGTAATTCTAATAAAGATTATAATCAGTATATTTGCAGATATTTTTATTTATATATTATTGAACTATTTTCTTCAAAAAGTTTTCGATAAACTCTATTCTTTGTTCAGCAGTTTTTGTAACTTTTGTTATAATTAAATCATGCTCTTTAGTCAGTCTAAAATCACTAGGTTGTGATTGAATAAGTTTTATCAGCTTCTGTCGTTCAAATTTTGTATTGTTTGAGAAACTAATTTTGCCAGATGTAGCAAACATTTTTATTTGGGAAATTCCTAATGCAATCGCATCTATTTTTATATGTGCTACTTTAAGTAAATAAAGAACTTCTAAAGGTAATTTGCCAAAGCGATCTATAAGTTCAATTTTGATATTTACTAAATCTTGATGACTAGCTTTTGAAATTCGTTTATAGATGTTTAGTCGAGTGTTGACATCATAAATATAATAATCGGGAATTAGTGTTGGAATATTTAACTCAACTTCGCAGACTGTAGAATTAATAACCTCTTCGATATTGAGCTCTTTACCAGCTCGTAGATTTGCAATTGTTTTATCGAGTAGATCCATATATAGATTTAGACCAATACCATCAATATTACCACTTTGCTCTTCTCCAAGTATTTCACCAGCGCCACGAATCTCTAAATCATGATTAGCTAAAGTAAAACCACCACCTAGTGATTCGGTATTACTAATAGCCTCAAGCCTTTTTAGTGCATCTTTGGTAATGCTTGCTTCATTTGGTATTAGCATATATGCATAAGCTTGATGATGTGATCGACCAACTCTACCTCTTAGTTGGTGAAGTTGAGCTAAACCTAGATTGTTAGCATCTTCAATAATTAGAGTATTAGCATTTGGTATATCAATACCTGTCTCAATAATTGTGGTACATAGTAATATATGGTACTTGTTATGTTTAAAATCAAACATAACTTTTTGGATTTCTTTTTCGCTCATTTGTCCATGAGCTATAGCTATACGTAAGCGTGGAAACAACTCTTGAAGAATTTCTTTTTTCTTTTGAATAGTTTCAACTTTATTATAAAGATAAAAAATCTGTCCACCACGAATAGTTTCACGACTTACAGCTTCGCGGATTATATTATTATCATATTCTTTGACAAAAGTTTTAACTGATAAGCGTTTGGCAGGTGGTGAAGCGATAATTGATAAGTCTCTTAGTGCTGAAAACGCCATACTTAAACTACGCGGAATAGGTGTTGCAGACATAGTTAAAATATCTATCTCGGCTTTTAATGATTTTAGTTTTTCCTTTTGAGCGACACCAAAACGATGTTCTTCATCAATAATTAATAAACCTAAATTTTTAAAGTCAATTTTTGATGAAATTAGTTTATGAGTGCCGATAATTATGTCTACGGTTCCTTTTTTAAGGTCTTCAAAAAGTTGTTGCTGTGCCTTTGGAGTTTTTGAACGGGTAATTACTTCGATATTAAAAGCAGTGTTAGTAAATCTATCTTTAAAGCTATTATAATGCTGTTGAGCTAAGATTGTTGTAGGTACTAAAATAGCAACTTGTTTTTGATTTTGTGTGGCAAGGAATGCTGCTCGCATCGCAATCTCTGTTTTACCAAAACCTACATCACCACAGATTAGCCTATCCATAGGTTTAGCTGAAATCATATCTTTAAATACATCATTAATAGCTGAAAGTTGATCAGGAGTTTCCTCATAAGGAAAGTCTGCGCAAAATCTAAGGTATTCTTCTTCGTCTAAGCTATTGCTAAAACCTTGGCGCATTTCTCTTTTTGCATAAATTTCGAGAAGATTTGCTGCTACATCAATAATCTTTTTAATAGTTTTTTCTTTTTGTTTTTTCCACTTATCTGTACCAAGCTTATTTAATGCTATCTTTTCAGTAAGTGAAGAGTTATAAATAGAGATTAGATTTAGTGATGTGATTGGTACATAGATTTTGGCATCATTTGCATATCTTAGTAATATAAACTCATCTTTTTTACCATTTAGCTCAATACTTTCTAAACCTTCATATCTACCGATACCATGATCAATATGCACAACATGCATTCCTGGTTTTAGATCTATAAGATCTTTAAGATCAACAGTAGGGTGGTGATCATGCTGTGAAACTTTGGTAGAGTTATAGCTATGTTCAGGAAATAAATCTGCTTCTGTAATTAGAGCAATTTTTTTGTCTATAATCATACCTTCTTGAAAAGGCGAAATTATTAAGCAGAACTTAGCAGATACTTCTATAGCTTCATTAAAATTTTTACAGCTTTGTATATTTAGATTAAGCTTATTTAAGTGCTCTAGAAGTAGTTCAGCACGCCCATTTGAGTCAGTTGAGAAAATAACTTTGTCAAAATTAGATTTATCAATAAACTGTTGTAAATCTTTGAATGGATTTGCAAGTTTGTAGTTTGCTGAAATTTTTTCTAAATGGTCTACTTTAAGTATTTTGGATTTTGATTTTGGCTGTTGAAACCATTTAATATTTTTATATTGTTGGTAGATATCTTGTATTTCTTGTTGTGAATAAAAGATTTCTTGAAAGGGTAGAATTGGTCTATCACTATCATGCTTAAGTTCATTATATCTAAATTTTACTTCATCAGAGAAAGCCTCAATTGAATTAGTAATATTATCAACTAAGTGAATATTTGTCGATGGTGGTAGATAATCATAAAGACTAGAAAGTTTGTCATAAAACAAAGGCAAATAAAACTCAATACCACTAAAATATTCATTATTTTGTATATATGTCGCAATAGTTGAATTAAGAGCTTTATCACCACATAATTTATTGAGCTTATCTAAAGCAAAAGTAGTATTTTGATTGTTATACACCAGCTCATGAGATGGCATTATGTTGATTGATTGTATTTGATTACCAGAGCGTTGACTTTCAGTATTAAGCTCTTTGATACTATCAATCTCATTATCAAAAAGATCTATTCTAAAAGCAACTTTTGAGCCGATAGGATATATATCAATAATACTACCACGAATACTAAACTCACCTTTTTCAAAAACATTGTTTACTAAAGTATAACCTGCTTCTGTAAGAAGCATTTTATATTTAGTTATATCTAAGTTATCACCTGTTTTAAGTATAAAACTATGCTCTTGTATAAAACTTGCTGGTGCTATTTTTCTTAGTGTATTTGAGATACTTGTGATTATTAGAGTATTTTGGGGTTGGTGTGTCATCTTATATAGGATTTCTTGGCGTCTAGAGATAATATCTATAGAAGCTGAGAACCTATCATAAGGAAGGATTTCTAAATTTGGAAAAAATAGGATATCTACCTTTGAATTATTTTTATTTAGATATTTTAATTCTTTGTATATCTTATGTGCTTGTTGTGAGTCTTCAGTAACTATTAAATTAAACTGATTATTTTGCTTGAGATATTCATTAAACAAAATACTAAAAGCAGATCCATAAGCATTAGATACAACTGTATCATTAGCAGATATTTGGTTATTAAGCATTAATAAATTATCAGATTAGAAATTTAAGTAAATGATAATATAAATTATTCTCTATCGCCAGCTACTGCACCAAAGATTTGTAATAGAGTTACAAAGATATTGAATAAAGACACATAAATATTTACAGTAGCTAATATGTAGTTAGTTTCTTCACCTCTTACAATAGCATTTGTTTGCCATAATATAAAACCACCAGATATGAATGCAAATACTAGTGATATAACTAAAGCTAAAGCAGGAAGTTGTAGGAATATATTAATTACTAAAGCTACTAATGCAACAATCGCACCAATCGCACAGAATGAACCTAATCTATTAAAATTTCTTGCAGGGCTCATTGCAACTACAGATAAGCCTAGAAAAATCAGACCAGTAGTTCCAAATGCCATCATGATTAGTTCTGCACCGTTTTTAAACATAGTAAGGTACATATTAAGTATAGGACCAAGCGAATAGCCTAAAAGACCTGTTAGCGCAAAAGTTAAAACTATACCCCATGGTGAGTTTTTAGTAGCATTAATACCAAATAATAAACCAATATAAACTACTAGCATTAATAATGGATTCATTATCGTTGCACCTGTGCTCATTGCTATAAATGCTGTAAAAGCACTAAATAGTAGTGTCATAGATAGCAACCAGTATGTATTTCTAAGAACTTTGTTTGCTCTTAGTACAGACTCTTGAGAGAGGGAGTCTATCACACGAGTGTTGTTTTGTAAGTTGTTCATTTTTTCTCCTTTAAATTTATCTTGTATAGTCAATAAAGTTTTATTAGCAACTAATTATAACATAATTACATACCGTTAAATATGGGGAATAAAGCTGAATTTACAAGAAAATTATTTATAAACTAATAGAAATATCATACAAGAAAGATACAAGTATTAGTGACGAGAATATTAGATATAGTAGAGTTGTAGTAATAATTTCATTTTTGCCACCGGCGAGTATTTTACCAAGAGAAAAATATATTGGCACGATAAAAATATTTAAAACCAAAGATAAAATTGTAGCAAATATAAGGATTATATTACTGATAAGAATATTATTTGTAAAAATAGCTGTTATCAAGATAAACACTCGGATAGCTTCGATATACAACATCGTTTTGATGATATGTGAGTTAGTGATTGACTCAATGCGCAGAGTTATAAATTTAAACCTCCAGCCAAAATATATTATTATGCATAACAAATATTCAGCTAGTAAAAATAAAAAAGTACTAATAGCAGAATTTAGATATATTGGATCTACTACATCTTCGTATCGGAGAAAACTAAGATAAAAGATTTTGTTAATGACTATAAGTGTTAGGCTAAAGTAAATGTATTTTAAGAGATTTTTACCGTTCTCTTTGTTATTAGTAACCGTAATAACATGTAAGTATATTAGTGATAAGGGTAATATAACTAAGTTTAGACTGCTAAAAACATTTAGATTAACAAGCAGATAAAAAAGTATAAATGCAAATATAAAGAAAATCAACAGTACGCCATAAAAGCTTATGTTGATCCTTTCTGTTTGGCTTGTTAATGAGGTATTAAGCTTATAACTGTTTTTAAGGAAAAATAATAATAAAAATATTATTATTAAAAGGTAAAGAATTTTAAAATGGTACATATTTTTAAGAACTAAGAAGTAAATAATAATTCCCGTAGCAATTCCAAGTAAAGCACTTGAGTATACACCAATAAAACCATATATTCTGCGAATATCTGTCTTTAGATAAAAAGCACTTAAGTTAAAAAGTAGATTAACGATAACTATTGCAAGACCAATCCATAATGTAGCACAACTAAATAAAACCATATTGTGAATAAAAGATAAAACGATTGCTACTATTATGAATTGTAAGCCATGAATAATTGATTTAGTTGAACCAAAAATATAGTTACTAATACAGCCAAAAATTCCAGCAAAAAATATCACAAAAAGATGATCATTACGATTATAGAAGAAGTTGATATTACCATAGCCATTTAATATAGTCATAAAAGGAGCAATACATAAACATAGGCAAAAAATCATAAAAGCAATGATATGTAAACCTTTAGGCTGATTAAAATTAATATTTACTTTTGAAATTTTTATAGAATTTCTCATTATATAAGTGTTAACTCTTGTAGTTTGGTTAAATAGTTTTGTTCGTCTGGGAGAGTATTATATTTTTGTGATTTCCACATTTCTTCTGCAAGATAGTCTATCATAATATGGTGTACTTTATGTTCATCATTATTATATTTGCCTAGAAGCTGTTGATATACATTGCTTATACCAAATGGACGATTTGTTTGAATTTGTTCAATAATCGCTAAATGTAAGCTTATATGCAAGAAAGGATTTATTTGCCCAACTTCCGGTAAGTAGTCTTTATCAATATTTTCAAGTGTAATTTGTTTATGGTACTCTGGATGTAGCTCTATAATCCTAGCTATTTGCTCTTCTAGAGCAGTTAAAGGTGTGTTGTTGACAAACTTATTCCAGCTATCGATAAAAAGTTTGCGTAACTGATATCTATCTTGAGAGAGGATCATCGATATTTTTCCTTATCTTTAAATTCACAGTAGTCATAAATTATACAGTTACGACACCTTGGTCTTTGTGCAGTACAGATATAGCGACCATGTAATATTATCCAGTGGTGTGCATCATGTAAATACTCTTTAGGGATAACACGTAAAAGCTTTTTCTCAACTTCATTGACGTTTTTACCCTTAGCTAATGGGATACGATTTGCAAGCCTAAAAATATGGGTATCAACAGCCATGGTAGGTTTACCAAATGCAGTATTAAGCACTACATTTGCAGTTTTTCTGCCGACACCAGCTAGCGATATCAGATCATCAAAATTATCTGGTACTATGCTACCAAACTTTTCAATCAAATCTTTACATGTAGCTATGACATTTTTAGCTTTGGTTTTGTATAGACCTATAGATTTTATATATTCAGCTAATTTTTGCTCACCTAGAGCGTATATTTGTTCTGGAGTATTCGCAACTTTAAATAATACTTTAGTAGCTTTATTGACACCTACGTCAGTTGCTTGAGCTGATAAAATTACTGCAATTAGAAGTTCAAAATTAGATGTATACTCAAGTTCTGTTGTTGGTTTTGGGTCATTTTGTTTCCATGTTTCAAAAATCTGGATTCTTTTTTGCTTATTCATTGGTTGGTGAAGATTTCTTTTTATTTCTAAACTTAGCTAATGAAGCAGCTATATAGGCTTTTTTATCAATTTCTTGAGCAGTTGCGATGTTTTTGTAAACATCTCTTTGTTTAGCCTTTGTTTGACTTACTCTCTGCTTATGATATTCGTACCTATCACGATAGTGATTTTTTTGTGTTGTATAAGCATGATTAGTTAGATTATTTGGTTGTTTATCTGCAGCTAAATCTACCAAAGATATACAATCCATTGGACATGGTTCTACACATAGTTCACAGCCTGTACATTCGGCTTCAATTATAGTGTGCATGAGTTTTTTTGCGCCTACTATAGCATCAACAGGACATGCAAGTAAGCATTTCTCACAACCAATACACATTGATTCATCAATTTTTGCAACAGCTCGAGGTTTTTCTTGTCCTAGTGAGCTATCTAAAGGGATTTCAGGCTTATTTAAAAGTTTTGCTAGCTCCTTTAAAGTCTTCTCTCCACCTGTAATACATTTATTATGTTTTTCGCCATTTGTTATAGCTTTAGCATAGCTATAACAATCAGGATAAGTACACTTTTGACATTGTGTTTGTGGTAATACTTTATCAATTGCTTCTATAGATATAATCATTTTAGTACAATTCTATGTTTGTTTTTGCTTCGATATTTTTGATATAGTTGGTAATATTTGTTGGTATTTCAAGCAAATCCTTAGACATTGTTAGGATAAAAAATATTGGAAAAATATTTATATCATCCCAAGAAAACTTTTCACCATTGATAAAAGGAGTTTTAATAAAAGGATCAATTTTTGCAAGTATTTGGTTTATTGCTCTAATTGAGTCATATGGAGGATTTCTAAGTAAAGCATCGAAATCACCAATATATTGAGATTTTTTATTTATAAAATATTCTTTAGCACTTTGCGTTGGAAAGTCACATTCATTACGTGGATGATGAGGAATTCGAGGATATATAATTCTACGATAATGTGGCTCTAGATCGGCAATACAGCCTTTGACGAAATCATCAATAGTTGATTCTGCAATTTCAAAATTCTGAACCTTGGCAATAAACTTGCAGATCTCATCACTTTCTTTGATAAAAGTACCATCATCTTTTTCTAAAAAAGGTACTTGTTTTGAGCCAATTCTATCGATATGAGCTTTTTCATCATCATTTGCTAGAATTATCATCTGATAGTCGAAATTGCTTAAGTCAGCAACTAGTCTTACTTTTATACAGTAAGGGCAATGGTGATATAGATATATTTTCATAATATTTCACATATTCATTAATTATTGCGTTAATTATATCATTTCTTGAGATTAGATAAACTTGTTTAAGCAATCAACTATTGTGTTAAAAAGTACAAAATTTGCTAAATTTTTATTTTTATCTCGCAAAAAAGACATTAGTATAAAATTAAATACTATGTTTAAGGATCTAAAATCAAAACAAAGTTTCACAATCGCAGCAATTACATTTTGGGGACAATTTGCAACTTATAGTTTCAATACTATTTTAATCTTATACTTGACGAGATCTGTATTAGATTATGGTATTGGCTTTTCAGAAAGTCATGCTTATTCATTTCAAGGTATTTACAAGGCAATGAATTACGCAATTATTATGTTCGGTGGATATATTGCTGATAGATATTTAGGTTTAAGAAGATCTATATTTTGGGGAAGTCTATTATTAGCTTTTGCATATTTAGCTGTATTTTTAAGTGGCTTTATGGTCCATTTTAGTGATGAGTTTTTTATTTTTGCATTTGCTTTAGTTCCTGTATGCAGATCTTTACAGCTAGGAACAGCATCTGCAATGGTATCAAAAATATATAGCGATAATCCAGTACATGCAAAAAGTGGTATGACAATGTTTTATATATCTATTAATTTGGGTAGCTTACTAGCCTATTTAGTAGCTCCTTCATTAATTGGATATCAATTTGGTGCTTTAGCAGTGTTAAGTGTAGTTTTTATTGGTAAATTATTAGCAATAATAAATTTTTCGTATAGATATAAGATTTATGACAACGTTGTTGATGAAATTGATAAAAAGCCAATGACAAGTATAGCTAAGAAAGTTGTTTTAGGATATCTAGCTATAGTATATGTTTTTACAGTAATTTGTTATCACTATCCAGACTATGCAAATGTAGTTGTGGCAGTTATTAGTATGTTTTGTTTGCTATTATTTTTATTAAGAACAATATTTTTCTTAAAAGATGATGTACGTATTAAGCAAATAGTTGGTTTGATATTAATAGTCGTAGCTGTAGTATTTTTTGTTATCTACAATCAAATGGAATCTACTCTTGTCATGGCAGCAAAGAATAATTCAGATCTTTTAATGTTTGGTTTTAAAGTTAATGCTGCGAGCTATCAGATAGTTAACCCAATTTTGATAATATTTGGTGGTATGCTTTTAATAAGGATATATCCAATGTTTCCGAGATTTTATATACCATATCAATTTGCTGTAGGAGTATTATTAGCAGCTGCAGGTTTATTCATAATGTATTATGGCTTCTCTATAGACAACAATGGTATTGTAAGTGGTAATTACATTACATTATCTTATGTCCTAATTTCTATTTCAGAATTATTTGTAAGTGCTATTGGACTTAGTATGATCGGCATATACTGTGATAGTAAAACTATTGGTTTTGCAATGGGAGCATGGTATATATCCTCTTCTATGGCAAATTCTATAACAGGTCTATTAAATCAAGTGGTTGCTCTTCCTAAAGATGGAGTTAGTGCTTTAGAAAGCGCTAATATGTATAAAACTTATTTCTTTGATACTAGTTTAAGTGTTATGTTAATTGGAATTTTAGTACTAATTTTAGCATACTTCTTAATAAAATTTATGAAAATAAGAAATATAGATTTTGTATAAAATTATAAACTAGGAGCATTAAAGTTTCTTTTGGCAGCTTCTTGATCTAGTAGATATAAACCACTATCTTTGACAAGTTTGATTTTATTAATCATATCGCCAACAGTCGC
Source organism: Francisella tularensis subsp. tularensis (assembly GCF_000833475.1). Lineage (NCBI taxonomy): Bacteria > Pseudomonadati > Pseudomonadota > Gammaproteobacteria > Thiotrichales > Francisellaceae > Francisella > Francisella tularensis. The sequence goes on from NZ_CP010115.1 coordinate 1,487,249, forward strand.
TTCTTCTTCTACTTGTTCATCGATAAACCATTGAAGAAAACTCTTAGTAGAGTGCTCTTTTTCTTCTAAAGCTATATTCATTAGATCATAAATCTGGTAGAGACTTCTTGTTCGTGTACAAGAGTTGCTTGAAAAACTTCAAGTAATGAATTAAAGTTATTTTGCGGTGCTGCAACAGATTTGACTTCAATACGACCATTTTTGTCACTGATAAATTTCATTATCTTTTTCGCATGAAAAAGTTCTTCTTCGTATTGTGCCATAAACCAATTAGTAAAGCCGCCAAGACCAAGATCTGCAGTGTAACCAGCCATAGCTAAATAAATATTTGCTGATTCTAGTTCGTAGTTAAACTGGTCATTTAAAGCATCTAATAATCTTTTTGATATCATTGTATTTCTTCCTTATTTTTAGGTTTTATTAAAGTCTAAAGGTTTTTGAAAGTATCTGCAAATTTATAATATTAAAAAAATTGTTTAATAATAAATTAGATGACAACTTATGAATATAGATAATCTTAAACTAATTATTTATAAATAGGCGTTTATCTTTTATAATATAGAGAAATTATAGCTTAAGTTAATATGCTAAAAATATTATGAAAGAAATATCTGGCATAAAAGTTAAAGTTGAAAGTGGCTCTAAGTACACTACCGATCATGGTTTTCATGCTGTCAAAGATGGTATTAGAAATAAGAAAGAAAATGCTGTGCATGTACGTAAACCAGATTGGTTGAAAGTGCAAAAACAAGATTCTAAAGAATACCTAAAAGTTAAATCCATTACAAAAAAACATAAACTTTCAACAGTTTGTGAAGAAGCAAGGTGCCCTAATATTAATGAGTGCTGGTCTCATGGTACAGCAACAATTATGTTAATGGGGAGTGTATGTACTAGAGCTTGTAAATTTTGTTCTGTAGATACAGGTAATCCAAAAGGTTGGTTAGATAAAGATGAACCTATGAATGCTGCTGAAAGTGTAAAGCTCATGGGACTTGAATATGTTGTATTGACATCTGTAGATCGTGATGATTTAGAAGATGGTGGTGCTGGACACTATGCAGCGACTATTACAGCTATCAAAAATCTTGATGAGAATATTAAAGTAGAAGCATTGACTCCGGATTTTGCTGGTATTAACGAAAATATTGATAAAATCATAAATACAAAAGTAGATGTAATTGCACAAAATATCGAGACTGTAGAGCGCTTGACTCATCCAGTACGTGATCCACGTGCAGGGTACTGGCAAACATTAAATTTCTTAAAATATGTTAAACAAAAATCACCAAATGTGCTTACTAAAACTAGTATTATGGTAGGTTTAGGTGAGACTGATGAAGAAATTTACAAAACTATGGATGATGCGCGAAGTGTTGGAGTTGATATAATAACGCTTGGGCAATATATGCAACCAACAAAGCATCATTTGAGTGTTGAGAGGTTTGTGACACCACAACAATTCGAAGAGTATCGCAAAGTGGGTCTCGAAAAAGGCTTCTTAGAAGTGGCATCAGGGCCTATGGTAAGATCAAGCTATAGAGCTGATAGAGTTTTCAAAAGGAATAATTTAGATTTGTAAAATCAAAAAATATGTAAAGGTGAATAAAAATGGCAAAAGTAGCGGTAGTATTATCTGGATGTGGTTATCTCGATGGTTCAGAAATACACGAAACTGTATTGACAATATTAGCATTAGAGAAACAAGGAGTAGAGTGGCAAGGTGTTGCGCTAAATAGAGATCAAAAGCAGGTGATTAATCATTTGCACCAATCTGTAGATAGCAAAGCATCACCGCGTAATATTCTTGAAGAATCAGCACGCATTACTAGAGGTAATGTCATTGATATAGCTGATGCAGATAGTGATGATTATGATGCGATAATCTTTCCAGGTGGTTTTGGAGCAGCTAAAAATATTATGGATTTTGCTTTTGTTGGCAATGATAGTTATCAAATGGATGAAGAAGTTCTAAAATTTGCTCGAGCTTTTTATTTAGCTGATAAACCCGCTGGTTATATATGTATAGCACCGTTGATGATACCGTTGGTATATCCAGAGGGCACAAAAGCTACTGTTGGTACAGATGAAAATACCACAGCTATATTAGCAAAAAAAGGTGCTGAAGCTATAATTATGGATGCTACAGATATTTGTGTTGATGAGAGTGTCAAAATCGTATCAACACCAGCATATATGTGTGCAAGAAATATCTTAGAGGCAGCTCAAGGGATTGAAAAATTAGTAGAAAAAGTAGTTAGTTATATTTAGACAAAAGGTGTAAAAATGGCAGGTCATAGTAAATGGGCTAATATTAAGCATAAAAAAGCAAAAGAAGATGCAAAACGTGGCAAAATCTTCACAAAGCTAATTAGAGAAATAACTGTTGCTGCAAGATTAGGCGGTGGTGATAAAGATGCTAACCCGCGCTTAAGAGCTGCAATTGCAACTGCACTAGCAAACAATATGAGTAAAGATACTATCGAAAGAGCCGTAGTAAAAGGTGCTGGTGGTGATGAAAGTGCAAATGTAGAAGAAGTTCGCTACGAAGGTTATGGTCCTGGTGGTGTAGCAATTATTGTTGACTGTATGACGGATAATCGTAATCGTACTGTTGGTGAAGTTCGTCATACATTCACAAAAAGTGGTGGTAATCTTGGTACAGATGGTTCGGTTGCATATATGTTCACTAAAAGAGGAATTATCTCATTTGCACCAGGTGTAGATGAGGATGCATTGATGGAAGTTGCTTTAGAAGCTGGTGCAGAAGATATAATCACTCATGAAGATGGCAGTATAGATGTATACACAGATCCGCATGATTTTTCTGATATACAAGAGGTCTTAATCGAAAAAGGCTTTAATTCTGAAAATGCAGAAGTTACTTTTGATGCTGAGACAAAAGCAGAATTAGATACAGAAACTGCAGAGAAAGTTATGGCACTTATTGATAAGTTAGAAGATCTGGATGATGTACAAAGTGTTTATTCAAATGCTAACTTTACTCAAGAGTTAATTGAGCAAATCGGTTAGAATTTCATATTTGACTATCAGTGTTGATGGTTTTCTATATATTGGTGTTAATCTATAGTAAAATCTTGTAGTCATAGGGTTATAACAAAGTATTATATGGTTATTTTAGGAATAGATCCAGGCTCAAGGATAACAGGTTTTGGGGTTATAAAAGTCCAAGATAATAAAATCTATTATGTTGCAAGTGGCTGTATTCGGATAACAGAAATAACTACTCCAAAAAGACTCAAACAAATTGCTGATGGTATAACACAGATTATAAATATATACGCACCAACTGAAGCTGCGATTGAACAAATATTTATGTTTCAGAACCCTATGGGAGCTATTAAGTTAGGACAAGCTAGAGGTGTAGCAATGTGTACACTAGCTATTAATAACCTAGAAGTTAGCGAATATTCAGCAAAACAAATTAAACAAGCTGTAGTAGGTACTGGAGGAGCTGCTAAATCTCAGGTCCAGCACATGGTTCAGTCTTTGTTAGGTTTGAGCAAAAAGCCTCCAGAGGATGCTGCGGATGCTTTAGCAATAGCAATATGCCACTACCATAGTAGCAAATCATTGGCAAAAATCTCTGGAGCAAGTCGAGTTTCACAAAAAAGAATTAAATGAAATATCAAAAAAATCATTTATCTAAGTTTGATGTCAAACTTATAATAGCCTTATCATAAAAATTTACCAGTATTGTTTTATATGGGCACAAAGTATTACATTCGAGCTTGTACAGTATGGCTTATCGGCGCTACATTTTTCTTTTATGAGTTTTTTCTGAGGGTGCTACCGAATTCACTTCATCAAGATATAGTTAATAGTTTTAATGCGACAGCTTTTAGCTTTTCATTATTTGGTGGGGCTTTTTACCTGTGTTATTCATTATTACAAGTGCCGGTTGGATTTTTGTTTGATAAGTATGGTAAAAAAAAATCACTATTTTTTGCTACTATCATCTGCGCGTTAGGAGCATTACTTTTTTCGTTAACATCTAGCTTATATGTGGCAATTTTTGCAAGATGTTTGATGGGTATCGGCGCAGCTTTTGGTTTCTTAGGGTTATTGATAATATCAACACAATGGTTCCCGATGAAATATATGGGTATTTTATCTGGATCTACACAAATCTTGGGAACTTTAGGACCTATTTTAGCTGGTGGACCATTGCTATTTTTTGTAAATTATTTGGATAGTTGGAGATTAGTCATATTGATATCAGCTATCTTAGGAATTTTTTTAGCGGTATTAATTCTAATTTTTGTTAAAGAAGGTACAAAAGCTGCAGAAACTTTGAGCAAGCAAGAAGTAAATAGCGAGATAAAAAGTAATCTTTTAAATAAAAAATTAATTACTATATATTTCTACGCTTTCTTTATTTATTGTTCGATACCTACATTAGGAGCTATTTGGGGAGTTAGCTTATTGCAAACTAAAGGACTTACTATTACTCAAGCTTCTTATTCGGTAGCTTTTTTGTGGTTAGATCTTGGTATTGGAAGTCCTTTTTTTGGTCTAATGTATGATAAGTTTAAAGATAAAATAAATATGTTATTTGTAGTTTCTTTACTAGGATTTATTTGTGTTTGTACTTTATTATTTTTACATTTAAATCAAATAGTGAGTATGATTTTACTATTCTTGATTGGTTGTGCTGCTGCTGGTCAGACACTTTCATTTACTGTGATAGCAAACTATAGGGGACAAAAGCCTAAATCAATATTTTTTGGTATAAATAACACTGTAGTTATGTTTTCGGGGTTTATTGTTCCAATTATTGTTGGAGTTTTAGTTAATAGTTTTAATTTAGATATTTTGTTAGCTCTGTCAATTCTTCCTATCGCTTTTTTAGCAGCACTTATAGTAAGCTTAAAATTATCAACAGTTCAAAGGGACTAAGGGATATTATTGATGATAAGTTTTATAAAAGGTGTATTGATAGAGAAAGATCCAACAGCTTTGCTTATTGATGTAAATGGTATTGGTTATGAAGTTTTTGTACCGATGACAACATTTTATACATTAGGTGATATTGATAGTCAGGTTAGCCTTTATACACATTTTATAGTTCGTGAAGATGCTCAGCAACTCTATGGGTTTAAATCAAAAGTTGATAAGAAAGTTTTCCAAGAGTTAATTAAAGTCAATGGTATAGGAGCTAGAACAGCTATTGCTATTTTATCTGGTATGGATTCAAAAACTCTATTACATTGTATTGAAAATAAAGATTATGCTTTATTAGCTACAGTGCCAGGAATTGGTAAAAAAACTGCTGAGCGTTTAGTTGTAGAAATTTATGATAAGTTATTAAAAATGGCTAATGAGATTTATGCTCAGACTTCAGGTACAACTACAACTAGTCAAGATTCACAAGCACAACAGGCACCAACATCTGTAGTATTAGCAAACTCAATATTTAACGAATCCGTTGATGCATTATTGGCATTAGGCTATAAGCAAAAAGATGCTGAAAAAATGGCTCGCTCTGCTATGGGTGATGCAACTACAGCAGCAGAGGTAATTCGTAAAGCTCTGCAAGGATCAATAAAATCAAAAAGATAATAGTTATAATATAAGGGGAAGACAAATGATACTAGCTATAGCATTAATAATGCTATTAATTATTTTTGGCATAATATTTTTTTTAATAATTAACAAAAAAACCGCACAAGTTGATAATATCCGTCAAGCATTTGAGCAATACAAAAACTCCACACAAGAAGAATTAGTATCACTACGAAGTAAAGAAATTACATTTGATACATTATTAAATCAAGAAAAACAAAAGAATACAGAATTAAAGCATGATAGTTTACAACGTATAGATGAATTAAAGCTGGAGTTAAAATTAGAGAGAGATAAAGCCTATAACTATATTGAAGAGATAAAAAATTATAAATCACAAATAGCAACTCTAGAAACCCAACTTAGAGAGCAGAATAATTCTCTAAGAGATAAAATAGAGTTATTACAAAATAGTGAAACGAAGCTGAAATCTGAATTTGAAAATTTAGCTAATAAAATTTTTGAAGATAGTTCAAAAAAACTCACTGAACGAAATCAAGAAAGTTTAAATAGTGTTTTAAATCCAGTCAAAGAGCAGTTAAGAGATTTTAAGCAAAAAGTTGAAGATGTTTATGATAAAGAGTCTAACGCTAGAAGCGCGTTGCAAAACGAACTCAAAACTCTTAAAGAACTCAATCAAAAAATGACTACAGAGGCGCATAACCTCACAAATGCTTTGAGAAACAGTACTAAACAGCAAGGTATATGGGGTGAAATGGTACTTGAAAATGTTCTTGAAAAATCTGGTCTTAGAGAAGGTTTTGAGTATTTCAGAGAGAAGCATGCTACAGATGAGGAGGGTAAAGTATATCGTCCTGATGTGGTCGTTAAGCTACCTGATAATCGTGATATTATCATAGATGCTAAAACTTCACTATTTGCTTATAATGACTATATGGCTGCTGCTGATGATCACAAGCATTCTCACCTAAAAGCTCATATTAAATCAATCAGAGAACATATCAAAGGGCTAGCTAATAAAAATTATGAAAATCTAAAAGGAATAAACTCCTTAGATTTTATCTTTATGTTTATACCCATAGAAGGGGCATTATTACTTGCTCTTGATAATGACGCAAGCTTATATGATGAGGCATTTAAACAAAAGATAATCTTAGTTAGTCCGACAACGTTATTAGTAGCATTACGAGCAGTTGAGAATACTTGGAGATATGAAAAACAAGCTCAAAGTATCACAGATATATATACTAGAGCAGAAGAGTTATATAAAAAATTTGTTGGTTTCGTTGAAGACTTAGAAAAAGTAGGCAAGTCTATAAATGATGCTAATAAGTCTTATGAAAACGCTTTTAGTAAATTAAAAACTGGTCGAGGAAACTTAATTGGTCAAGTTGAAAAACTAAAACAAGTCTCAAATATCAGAACTAAAAAAGAGCTTGATAGTAATTTGGTTGAGAATGCAGTAAGTGATAGCTAAATTATATTTATATTATCTGAGTTATTAAATTTAAAAGAAGAACATAAGATGCGATTTTTTAAAAAACTATATTTTTTCTTAGAGTCATTCTGGAAATATTTAGGTAAGTCACAAGATAAGAATTTTCGACTTATACATATATCGCTTGCTATTCTAGTTATTGTCCAAATACTTGATAGTGATTATGTGCATACTCGTTATGGCTTAAGTGTTGGAGCTTATTTACATATCTGTGTTGGAATGACAATAGCTATTTTAAGCATTATTATGATAATTGCTGCACTTGAGAAACGCGGCTTACGCTACTACTATCCTTATCTATTTAATGATTATACAGCCCTTAAATCAGATTTATCCGAACTAACAAGACTAAGGTTGCCAAATCCAAGAAGTGGAAGCATAGCTGCTATTGTTCAAGGTTTTGGTTTACTAGCTTTGAGTATAGCCTGGATTTCTGGGAGCATGTGGTTTATTGCTTGGAATTTCCAATTTGATTATACTCAAAATTTAAAAGACCTACACAAAACTCTAGTTGGTTTAATAGAGTTTTATATCTGTGTTCATGGTATTATGGGAATAGTACATTATTTTGTACAAAGATACTTTCGTAGATTTATTAGTAATGTTGATAATTAAATTTATCAATAGGAAAGCATATCAAGATTTCTTTATTGCTAGAGGTTTCAAGAAATCATCAATATTACAGTGACTTTCAATAGGGTGTCTAAGCTTTTTATCTTTGTTGATAGTATAATGATTATTTCTACCAATCTTTGTTACAGTTAGATAGGCTGTCTCGGTTAGGTCACTTAGAATATTTAGGACCGCTCGTTCAGTGATCCCAACCTTGATAGCCATATCTCTAATAGTGATGTTTGGGTCACTATTAATGAGACATAACACATGCGAATGATTTGTTAAGAAAGTCCAACTTTGTTGTTTTTTTGTAGGCATTATCTATTATTTTAAAATTTTATTTTGTCTATTAATTATACTGGAGTATACGGTAAAGATGAATGATGAAGTACGATTTGTAGTTCACCATTAGCATTAGGTTTGAAACCCATTGTATAGTTTGCAACTACTTTGTTACCATTAGTTTGAGTTAAATGTTTGTTACATAACTATACCAATATTGTCTTCAACGATATAGCCGGCATTTTCAAATTCTAGATCTGCCCATGGTCCGATAGCAAAACCATTATCTTCAGGGTATTTATCATTGCCTGCAACAAAATAAGATACTGCACCTTCTAAGTCGCCTCTAAACATTTTCTTAGATGCTAGAGTTGGCTTAAAAAGAACTTCACTATTATCATAAGCATACATATCTTTGATAAAATCGTGAGCTAATTGCTTATAGTCTCCTCCTTCCCTATAAGTTTTAGAAATCTTTAATAAGCCATTTTTCCACTTAGCTAATGCCTTATCTATATCTTGTCTATTCATATTTTTCTCCTCTCTTGAACTATGAACTTTATTATATGTATTAAAGTTCATGTATTTTATTTCATAAAAGGCATTTGTAAAGTTTTTATAGTAAAAATCTTTTAAAAATCTTTATTAAGTTAGATAATCTATTACACGTAGATACAAAAAATATTATTATGCTATGAACATAGTAGATTCACATATTCATTTCTGGGATATAACCAATGGTTATAATGATTGGGTTAAAGATACCAATTTGCCAAAACTGGTAACACCAGAGAATTTAGAGGCGAGTGCTTTTGTGCATATAGAAGCTCACAGTGAGAAATTTGATCCTTTATGTGAATATAATTGGCTAAAATCTAAATTTAACAATAGTAATATTAAAGTAGTAGCTTTTGTTGATTTTACATTAGAAATTTCTCAGTTTGAAAAAAAGATCATATACTTATCTGAACATAATAATATCGTTGGCATACGCCAAATTATGTCAAAAACGTATAAATCAAAATATAGTCCATTTGAAAAATGTATACCTAAAGATTTAGAGCAAAAGTTAAAAATTCTAAGAGAACATAAACTTATTTTTGAAGCGCAAATGTATCCAGAGCAGTTTTTACCTCTTTTAGAAAAAATTAATAACTCTGGAGTGAAAATGGTGGTGGAACATTTTGGTCTACCTTTATTTGGGCGTAATAATAATCTAGCAGAGTGGCAAAGATTCATAAAAGAATGTAGTCAAAATACTAATTGGAATCTTAAGCTTTCTGGTTTTGATTTAAATAATCAAATGTCAAATGTAAAGAAAGCACTAGACTTTGTTTTTGAGAATATTTCATTTCATCAATTATGTTATGGTTCGAACTTTCCTGTTTCAAATCATGATGATTATAATTTTTGGCAGAAATTTTTGTATAAATACATTGATAATGATGAAATATCTAAACATGTGTTTAAAAATGTAGCTCGGAGGATTTACTTCAAAGAGGGCTAATATCTTCAGCAAATTTTTTAGCATTAGAAAAATCTATTTTATCTGGATTTTTTATATCAAAAATTAATTCCATAAGCATTTGTTTGTTTAGCTTAGGTAGGCAAGTTATTGTGGCTTGATTTTTATATTTGGGCATATGCCATTTATCAAATATTCTTTTATCAATGTCCTCTAGGACTATAGTAATAGCTTGAGGATTTTTCCATGCTTTTATATTGTTGTTTTTTAGGATTGTTAGAAAGGTTTCACTTTTATCTAAACATTCTTGATATCTTTGTATAAGCCCTTTTTTGGATCCTAAAGATAAAATTCTATTATATAACAATACCGCTGATAAACCATTTCTGCTGCCTCCTATCGTCATATCATCATTATCAATATATTCGACATAGTTTTGAGAAATATATTTTTTTTGTATTAGTAATATTCCTGAAGGCATCGGATTACCTAAGAATTTATGTCCACTAATATTCACCGATTGAAAATCTTCTCCAAGAATATAATCGTTTTTTAGCGGTAGAAAAGCACCATCAAATGCACCATCTAGATGTATATAGAAGTTATCTGTATACTTTTTAAAAATATTTCTAGCTTCTTTATAATTATCTATTGAGGATGTTATAGTTGAGCCAATTGTGGCAATAAAAATATATGCCTGATTTTTATTATAATTTTCTTTTAAGAAACTCTCTAGTGATCCTAAATCAATTTCTCCATTATTACGAGAAGTTATAACTTTATTTTTGATTGCTAATATATTTGCAGTTTTACTTACGCAATAATGAGCATAATCACTATATACCAAAGTTACATCATAAGCCTTAAAGTAGTTTCTAGCATTCCAAACACCATAAAGTATAGCTTCTGAACTGCAGCTTGCTATATATCCCCAAGAATCATTTGTATTAGACATATATAGCTTAAGAAAAAAGTTTATAACAGCTCTTTCGTGACCTAAAGTACTAAAAGGAGAGCCTTTACTATATGGATTGCCAATATTATTAAAATGCTCAGATATTAGCTCTTTACAGTTATCATAATCAAAATCTGTAGCGGTAGGGTAACCGACATAAACTTTTTTATTATGTCTTAGCCTAAGTTTTAAATCTTCAATATTTTTCATTTAAATAAAATCAATTATCTATATTTTTTTGTTAGTGTTTTAAATACTTCAAACTCCAAATGACAAGTATTTATCCTAGCAAACTGCTCTGCAGTCTTTTTAGATATCTCTTGAGGAATTTGTCTAATTTTTTGACCTGTAGCTAGAGTTTTTACTTCAATCTCAATAGCTTTTTCAAAATAATAGTGCTTATAAATTGCTTTTTCAATTGATTCTGCAGTTGTGATAATTCCATGATTATCTAATATCATCATGCTATTTTTTTCACCCAGACTAGCTGCGATTGCCTTACCTTCATTATCTAAAGCTAGTCCATCATAGTGGTGATAAGATACATCATCATAAAATCTTAATGATTGTTGATTAGTAAATTGCATACCGCATTCTAATGAGGAGAGTATTACAGCATATTTACTATGCGTATGGATAATAGCATTAATATCTTTTCTAGCATTATATGTTTCTAAATGGATATTGGCAGCTTGAGGCATTACTTTATAACCATTATCTGAAACTATTTCTCCATTAGGTGTTATGGTAACAATATTTTTTTTGGTAACTTTATCGAAGGTAACATTATGTGGTGTAATAATTACATTTCCATTAGGGAGCCTTGCTGATATATGTGTAGCTAATAGATCATCCCAACCATAATAATGTATTACATGATGACAAACTGCTAATTTCTTTCTGAGATTTTTTTCTGTAGACATATTTCAATAATTCCTTAAGACTTATATATTTTAAATTTTATCACCTAGTTATAAATTTAATCTAGCTTTAAATTATCATATATCTAAAGATTATTTTTTAGATACAAAAATATTATCTTTGATATAGAACCTGTATGGCATATCTTTTGCTTTTGATATACCAATTCTTTGTGTTTGAACTATATCAATTTCATTAATCAGATCATTATTATATCTAAGAAGAATAGAACTATCCTTATCAAGTAAATTGATACCATTATCTTTTAAGTTAATATTTAGTGCTTGGGTTAATTTTGCTGGACCTGAACATAAATCTATTAACTTAGTTTTTGATCTATTAAGCTGCATTTGTTCAATCCCAGCTATTGGTTCTAGCGCTCTTATAAGTATAGCTTCACCTATACCGACATCTGCTGTTACCACATTAAAACAATAATGCATTCCATAAGTAAAGTATACATAACTAGTACCTGCTTGTGCGTACATCATTGAATTTCTCTTTGTCCTATTGCTATATGAGTGGCAGGCGGGATCGTTATATAAATATGCTTCCGTCTCAACTATTTTCCCTATTAGTATTTTATTATTGTATTTACTAACTAAAAAATGTCCTAATAATTTTTTTGCAGCATCAATAGTTTTAAGTCGAAGAATTGCTTCTAAGTTGTTCATAATTTCAAATTAATATCATTTAATTATCATAAAATTTTAGCAAAATGCAGAGATATTGTATTGATTAAGCTGCAATCATTAGATAGTATCTACAAAGTTATAGCTAAATAATCGTGAGTAAATACAGATGTCTAAATTATTAGTTGTTATCAACATGCAAAAAGGTTTTGATTGCTCTGAGGCTAGAGCTGTAATACCAAATCTTAATAAATTTTATACCTATTTTGATAATGTTAGTTTTGTGATGTTTGAAAATAGGAAGAATTCACTTTTTGAAACTCAATTAAAATGGATTGATTTTCAAAATGAAGAAGATAGAAAGCTTATTGAAGGTGTAGAGATACCACAAAATGCGCATTTTACTCATCACCATAACTATACGGTATACAATGATGAGCTTAAAGCTTTAATAAAAAAACTTAAACCAGCAAAAGTCTATCTTTCTGGTCTATTCTCAGATGTTTGTTTATTAAAAACAGCTATGGATATGTTTGATGATGGGATTGTCCCTTATATTATCAAAGATCTAAGTGGGTCACCACATGGTGATATTGCACATGAAGTAGCATTTGCAGCTATGAAAGAAGGTTTAGGAGCTGATCGTATAATATCTACCAAAGAGATAAGCTAATGGATAGTATATATCAATCAATAGTATCATCATTTTATGACTATCAGTCGTATTTTGAATTAGTTGCTGCTGCAACTGGGGTAGCTGGAGTATATTTTTCATACAAGAGAAATATTCTAGTATATATTGTCAGTTTTATATCATCAGCGATATATGTATGTTTGCTATATGATTGGAAACTTTTTGGCGATATGTTACTGAATTTCTATTATCTGATAGCAAATGTCATCGGTTTTTTTGCTTGGATAAAACACTTTGAAGGTGATAGTAAGATTCATGTTTATGTAACAAAAGCAGATACTCATCAGAAGAAAGTTTCTTTATATATATTTATAATTACTTTTGTTCTTACCCCATTTATTTATGCACTCCAAAAACAAACTTCTATTATAGATTTACCTGTATATTCATTTATAGATGCCTTTGTTACCGCAATATCTTTTGCAGGAGTTTATTTGATGATAAAAAGAGCAATAGAGAGTTGGTACTTATGGGCTATAGCGGATATTATTTCAGTACCTCTATTTATTTATAAAGGTTACCATGTTACGGCTTTACAATATGCAATATTCTTAATATTGGTTTATCTAGGTTATAAAGAGTGGCTACGTGACTTTAATCAAAATAAATAATTTATACAATAAATAATTTAGAGAGAATTAATAATCTTAGTATAATTTGTTTAATATATGCAGTATTATTACTATAGTTATTTTATGATGTAAAGATATGCACAACGAGTCTTTGATTTCCATTTTCGTTTTTGTAATGCTGGGCATTCTAGTAGTTACAATAGTCCTAAAAAAACTAAAACAACCATATGTTGTAGCATATTTATTGACAGGAATATTATTAGGACCGTATGGATTAAGATTGATTCAAGATCAAGAGAATCTTGCAAGGTTAGGTGAAATAGGGGTTATCCTATTATTATTTTTTGCAGGGATGGAAGTCTCACCACGTAAATTTGCTGAAAACTGGCAAGTTCCGACTATTGGTACAATGCTGCAAATGCTAATAACAAGTCTAATAGTTTCTATAATTGGAGTAGCATTAGGATGGAGTATTGCAAAGATATTACTTTTTGGAGCAGTTATTAGCTTAAGTAGTACAGCTGTTGTGCTTAAATTATTAAATGATAGTGGCAGTATGAAGACTCGTCTAGGGCAAAATGTTTTAGGAATTCTTTTAATCCAAGATTTAGCAGTAGTGCCTATGCTTATTCTTGTAAGATTAATCGGAGGCGAGGAGCTATCAATCAGTCAAATAGTAACTCAAATTTTAGGTGGTATTCTTGTAATATCTATAGCAGCCATTATGGCGGTTAAAAAGAATATCAAAATATCTTTTATTTCTGTGTTGGGAAAGGACGAGGAAATGAGAGTTTTTGCAGCTCTAGTAATTTGTTTTGGGATGGCAGCACTTACAGAATCATTAGAATTATCATCTGCTTTGGGTGCATTTGTAGGGGGGATGATCGTTTCTACACTTGAAGAAACAGAGTGGGTTGGACATAGTCTTTCAACTGTTAAGACTATTTTTATGGCATTATTTTTTATATCTGTAGGAATGTTGATAGATTTAAAATTATTTTGGAATCATATATTTTTATTTATGGCATTATTGCTATTGATATATTCACTGAATACAACTATCAATGCTTTAATATTTAAAGCACTTAGACAGAGAACAGAAGAAGCATTGATAGGTGGAGCGATGTTATCACAAATAGGAGAGTTTAGCTTTGTATTGATTTCTATGGGTTTTGCATCAGGAATTTTAAGTTTAACAATATATCATTATTGTATTACGTTGATATCTTTATCGTTATTGTTTAGTCCATTATGGATTAGTGGTGTTAATCTCTATATTAAAAAGTATATTAAGAAAAAGCCTCAGAATTAATTATGTTAATAAGTTCTCGTGTATAGGCTTGTTCAATCTCTTTTCTATGCTCAACATAACAGTAGAAATTAGCTTAGATGTTTATAACATTTTCTTTATCGTTAAAAGTTTTTATTTCTATATATGGAGTGAAATCATTAATACCATAATTTTGAGTTTACTTTTACTAATAACCGAGCTTTTTGAAAAATCACTACTAAAGAAATATTTATCGGCAATAATTCTTTTAATTAATTGCTCAAGCTTTTGGGCAACTTCAAGAGGATCTTTCTCTATACTAATAAGCCAAGATACTTTATGTAAAGCAATATTTTCATCACTACTAAAAGTTTTAATAATACTTGTAATTACTATTTAAGAGTTTCCCAGTTGTTCTTTTATCACCATGCTCAATAGTTTCATACATCCTAAAATAAAATACTTTTATCTTACTAACATAGCCATGATAATTTTGTACCTCAATATAGTCACCCTCAGAAAATAGGCTGCGCCAATTGATGATAATCCAACCAACAAAATTCATAACAGTTTCTTTATTAACGATTATCAGACCAGCTGCAACTAAACTTAACATCGTAAATAAGTTAGTTATTCCACCAAGCCAAATTTTTATAACAACTAGGAAAAAAATAATTATACTTAAATAAATTACTCGCGATTTAATTTTTTTGATTTGTTTAGTAGATGTTGCGCGTTTTTTTAGTAAGTAAAAAGCTAAGCTAGCGACTATAGTTATTAATACTATATTGATAAACGTTGATATTATGTTGAAAAGCATTTCATTATATAAAGGCATATATCAACTTCAAAATCTTAAATTACTACTTAGTTATATTATAACTTAAAATCAAAAACTAGGAGTTTAAATAATAGCAGTTATCGTTGTTTGGTATTTGCTTAATTTATTAATCAAGCCCAAAATTTGAAGTTTTTCTGTTTTTCACTAAAATTTTGTTTTATAAATTACTAAATCAAATTATCAAACAGCTATTTTTTATTAGTAGAGTTGCTTTATGATTGAAAAATCTGATATTTAATCGCAAATTGGGGTAATTTTCTATATCCTATATACTTATTGATTAGATACTATTTTATATGTTAATACAATATGAAGTCTACAAAATATAGTCTAGTCATAGGTTGGAGTATTTGGTGTATTGCTGCAATTTTTTATGGGTTAGATTATTTTCAACATACTACTGCACCAAGTGTTTTAGTTAAGCCAATAGCCGCAACTATGCAGGTAGGAATAGAAGATACTGCTTATATTATGAGTATATATTTTCCTATTTATGCAATATCACAAGTTCCAGCTGGAATTCTACCTGATAAGTACGGCTCAAAAATAATGTTATCAATTTCATGCTTAGTTATGAGTTTAGGCATATTACTGTTTAGTTATGATCCAAATTTAGTAACAATGTTTATCGGTAGAATACTTATAGCTGCAGTAGCTTTTATTGGCACACTGAAAGTGGCTGCTGATGTCTTACCTGAAAGAGCATTTCCAATTGCTGTAGGTCTGACAAATACTATAGGAGTTTTAGGTGGGATATTTGGACAAATATTTTTGAATTACCTTGTTATTCTGCATGGCTGGCAGTTTGCTTTAGTATTGATAGGATATTTTGGTATATTTTGGAGTATCATAATTATAGTTCTATTAAAGTCTCCAAATATTGATAATACAAGTATCAATAATTATAAGTTTAAATATTTAAGTTTTGCCCAAAGTTTAAAATTATTATTAAATAAAAAACTTTGGTTTTTAGCACTTTATGCTGGTTTAATGGTTGGTATAGTAGTCAATTCTTTTTCTGAGTTATATGATGTTCTATTTTTAGAGCAAGCGTATGATCTATCACAGCATCTAGCAGCTAAAGTAAGTGTAATGATGTTTATAGGTATAGCAGTTGGAGGTCCTTCCCATGGCTTCATTGCTAGCTTATTTGGTGAGAAAAGAATATGGATGTTAGTTTGTAATATTATGACAATACTAGCATTTTCAGTAGTTATAATTTTTGCTGATTTTATTTCAGTAGATAATTTATACATAATTTTCTTTGTTATTGGTTTTAGTGTATCGAGTATGCTTTTAGTGTTTTCAGTGGTTGAGGAAATATTTCCACCGCAGATTAAGGCTACTGCATTAGCAATTGTTAATATGGTTATAGGGCTGTGTGGAGCTATTTTTCAATATTTGATTAGTTATATTAGCGTTTATTTAAATGGTGGACCTTTGACCGGAGAGATAAATGCTAATGTTTTTGATCGCGCTTTTATATATTTGATAATCCCACTTTTATTAAGCACTATTATAATCTTTACTATTGTAGTAGAAAAATACAGAACTAGAGAAATTAGTCTTAAGAGTTTAAGTAAGTTCTAAAATCTATTATATCTTGTCTAAGAATATAATCTCTTTGGTTGAGCGACAGAAAGTTTCTTTTATTAAAAATACACTAATTAATACACCTAAAGCTGTAAAGCCTAGTAGAATACTTAGACTTGTTTGATAACCTGCGATGGTTGGATTTTTACCTTGATTTGATACCAAATCAAAAATACTACTAACTATTGGTGAGCCAATACCTACGGATAACATAATCAAGAAATTATTAACTCCAAGTGCAGCAGCTCTATAGTTATATTTAGACTGCTCTGCTATTATAGCAAAACCAATACTTTGTCCACTAGCACCTAAGCCTAAACAGATAAAAGCTAAATAGAGTATACCTTGACTGATAGGAAAAAATATTATTGTTGATAATGATACAAAAGTTAGACAAATTGCAAAAATCATTACCGGTTTTCTTCTTTTTATATAATCAGATATTGCACCTAAACTAGGGCAACCAATACCATATCCAAGCCAAGCTAGAGTTATTAAATATGAACTAAATTTTGCGTCAAAGCCATTTAGCTGTAAAAAACTTTTGGTAGCATTTTCTGATAGGTATTCAATTGCTAAGTAAGTTGTTGCCGAAAAGGTTGCTATTAACCAAACTTGTTTATTAGTGAATATGCTTCTTACTTCAGTTAATAATGACTGAGGCATTGGTAAAATGATAAATCTATTTTTACCACTATTACTTGATTGGTCATTATTTTTAACTACAAGTATAGTTATAGCGGCTAGAACAATACCAATAATTGCTAAGACAACAAATACATATCGCCAGTCTATACCACCAGCTTGAGATAGAGATTCTAGAGGTCCTGCAGCTAGCATCGGTCCTAGCACACCGATAAATTGTGAAAGTCCAATAAATAGCCCTATATGCCGATTTGGTAACCATTCGTAAACAGCAATTAGCAGACATAAAAAACCAAAAGAAGCACCGAAACCTATCATTATTCTATAGATTAACGCAGCAGCAAAACTATTGCATAGACCAAATAAGCCGACACCTAAAGCACAAACTAATATCGCTAGTGTAAGAGCTTTTTTTAGACCTAGTTTATCAGTAATTATACCAACAGGAATTTGCATAACTCCATAGGTGAGTTGATATGCTGTAGAGCTTAAAATACTAAATGTTAAAATACTCAAGTCTAAATCAGCTATTATCTGATGTTCAAATGTTCCTAATATTGTTCGAAGTAGGAACTCGTACATAAAAAATATAGCACATGTTAACCATATTGTTATGGCTAAAAAAGATAATTTATTATTCATCACTAAAGTTTTCTTTTGTTATTTCTTCCCAATCTTCTATTTTTGCCTCTGCTTTCTCATCATCTTGGAAAGATGAAATTTTAAATACTAGATCGCCTTCCTTAATCATTGGGTAATTATTTATGCCAAGTATGATTCCATCAATAGGTGACTTTAGATAAATGCTTTCATCATTCCCAAATGGATCTATTAGCTTACCTATTTTTTGACCTTCTTTGACCCTTGTGCCAAGCTCTATTTCTGTTCTGAGTATCCCTGGTTTGTCAGAGACTGTCCATTCAGTATCTTCTGATACTAATGGTTTGAGTTGTTGGATGAATTCTTGGTCTTCGAGCAGAGCTATTTTACGCATAACATTTTGTATACCTGCTATACCAACATTGATAGCTTCTTCACCAAATTTATTTGCCTCACCAGCTTCATAGCAGATAAAAGGGATATCTAGGTCTTGATGAATTTTTCGAATACTAGATTGATTCATATTTACCGCGATAATTACAGGTGCTTGAAAAGCTCTGGCCATTTTTATAGACTCTTCATCTTCACCATTGAAGTATACTTGTGGAAGTATCTCGTGATTTATAGCTCCTGTTTTAATTTGGATAGAATAGTTTGCTTTTTTTATAATCTCTTGGGTTATTCTATAAGCATAACGGTGCATATATGAGCCATTCTCATCCCCTGGAAAAGCTTGTTCTAGAGTAGGGTTATGCTTGATACTATGGACTAAACCAAAAACATTTAGTACCGGAATAGCTACGATTGTACCATTTAACTGTTTAGGATTGGTTTTTTCTAAAAGAGAGTTGATAATTTCGATACTGTTAAATTCATCACCATTAACCATACCAAAAATTAATATACATGGACCCTCATTAACACCATTAAGAATCTTTGTTGGCAGATACATTGGAGCACAAGAATATTGGCTAGGTAATGGCATTGCTAATGTAGCCATTTCTCCAGGCTGAAAGGTATTATCAAAAATTTTAAATTTCATAAGTTTTTATATTAGATTTAATTTATCTGATTTAAAGATAACGATAGTATAATAAAGTGAAAATGTTAATTCAAAAAAGCGCTATAGTCCGAGTACTACCTGTGTAAACAATAAAATAATTATCGAAATATTCTTTTTAGGCTTTTTTAAAATTAAAAAAAACATTAGAATTAGTATTTTGTAAGGTGTGTGAATTTTTAAGGTTATAAGATGTCAGAAGATTTGATGATTTTTAGCGGTAATGCTTCTAAAAAGCTTGCTAGTGAAGTAGCTAAAGAGCTAGGTGCAACTCTTGGTAATGCAACGGTTGATAGGTTTAAAGATGGCGAAATACATGTTGTCCTAAACGAGAATGTGCGTGGTAAGGATGTATTTGTAATCCAATCAACTTGTCCACCATCTGATAATTTGATGGAACTTATTCTATTAATAGATGCGCTTAAAAGATCATCAGCAGAGAGGGTAACAGCAGTATTACCATATTTTGGCTATGCTAGGCAAGATAGAAGATCAAAATCAGCGAGAGTGCCTATATCTGCTAAAGTTGTCGCAAATCTTCTTCAAGCTGTTGGCTTAGATAGGATATTATCAGTAGATATTCATGCTGAGCAAATCCAAGGATTCTTTGACATACCATTTGATAATGCTTTTGCAACTAAAATATTCCTAGAATATGTGCGTAAAAATCCAGAGAAATATCAAAATATCAAAATAGTATCACCTGACATGGGTGGTGTGGTTAGAGCTAGATCTGTAGCTAAAAACTTAGGTGTTGAGATTGCTGTAGTTGATAAAAGAAGACCTAAACCAAATGTTGCAGAGGTTATGAACATAATTGGCGAAGTTGATGGCAAACATTGTATACTTGTTGATGACATTATGGATACTGGTGGCACAATGTGTCAAGCAGCAAAAGCATTGATAGAGAAGGGTGGAGCTGCTAAAGTATCAGCATTTTGTATACATCCATTACTTTCTGGCGATGCGATTAAGAATATCGAGGATTCAGCAATTGATGAGCTCATAGTTACTGATTCTATACCTCTTAAACCTCATGCTGAAGCATGTAGCAAAATCAAAGTCATAACATTAGCACCATTACTTGCTCAAATTGTTGAAAAAACTAATGGAGAGGAATCAGTTAGTGATATTTTCCGTATTGATGGCTTAGTTGATTAATTACTTGCATTAATAAATATAATCTACTACAATACAACAGTTAATCTAGGGTCGCATAGATTAAGTTTATTTGTTTAAAAATTAATAAGGAATCTAACAATGGCAAATTTTGTTCTTAAAGCTGAAAAGAGAGAAGACTTAGGTACTGGTGCGAGCCGCCGTCTAAGAAGAGCTGGTAAAATCCCAGCTGTTATATATGGTGGTGAAAAAGAAGCGGTATCTGTATTACTTGATCATGATAAAGTACTACACTCAACAGAAGACAAAGCGTTTTTCTCAAGTGAGATAACTTTGGATATCGATGGTAAACAAGAAAAAGTAATTATCAAAGCATTACAAAGACATCCATATAAAGTTAAGCTTATCCACGCTGACTTTATGAGAGTATAACTATTTCATCTTTATATTTATTTCCATAATATATTTTTCTATTAAAAAATTCTTGTGTTAAACTAGTAAATTAGTTGTAACGATACACTAATTAAATGAGTACTTATACTGTAGTTATTATCATATTTATACTTATTTGTATATCTGCTTTTTTCTCAAGCTCTGAGACAGCGATGATAGCATTAAATAAATATAAACTTAAACATTTAGCCAAAAAAAATCATCGTGCCGCAAAGAGAAGCTTATCTTTAGTACGCAACCCAGAGAGATTACTAGTTGCTATTCTTATTGGTAATACTTTTGCAAATATCTTTGCTGGAACTGTGATTTCCTCATACTCTGAGGATCATTTCGGTGATTTAGGATTGCTTATTGCAACTATAGTTGTAACTATATTGGTTTTGGTTTTTGGTGAGATAATTCCTAAATCTTTCGCAGCTATTTACCCACAAAAGTTAGCCTTTCCTTTTTCTTTGCCATTAAAAATAATCATGCTAATTTTATATCCAGCGGTGATATTTTTAAGTATGGTTTCAAAAGTAACATTAAAACTTTTTGGTGTCAAAATAGAAGCTGTTAATAATGAGTCTTTGGATAAAGAAGAAATCCAAACTGTTGTTAATGAGTCAAATGCAAAGCTTGGAGCTAAAAATAAAAATATGCTCTTGGGAGTTTTAGAGTTAGATAAAGTTTTAGTACAAGAAGTAATGACCCATTTTAATAAGATTGAATATATTGATTTAAGTAATTCAATCGATAAAATTTTAGCTAGAATTGCAAAGATGAGATCATTAAATATTATTCTCTGTGAGAATGGCGTAAATAATATTATTGGGGTAATTAGGTTAAAAGAGATAACTAACTTATTAATTTCTTCAAAAAAAGGTCAGATAAGCAAAGCAGCGTTACGCAAGATCGCCCAAGAAGCATATTTTATTCCTGAAACAGTCTCGTTACAAACACAACTTATAAATTTTCAACAAAAAAGTAAGCGCTTTGCAATCGTTGTTGATGAGTATGGTGATGTATGTGGGACGGTGACAATCGAAGATATTATGGAAGAGATAGTCGGCGAATTCTCTGATAGATTTGATGTCAATAACAATATCCGTAAACTTGAAGATAATAGTTATCTGATAGGAGGTAGTGCTACTTTAAGAGAGATTAATCGCCATATAGGTATAGAATTTGAAAGTGAAGATGCTAAGACATTGTCTGGTCTTATAATTGAGGAAATAGAGAATCTACCATCGGGACCTTGTTGTATAAAATACAATAATATTCTATTAGAAATAACAAATATTAGGGATAATAAAATAGTTTCTATAAAGTTAACTATTACTACAGAAACTTAGTGGTTGTGATTTTAATATTGAATTAATCTAGATATAATGTGACACTGCTCTTGTATGAGAGTAAGTTACTTGTTTTAATAAGAGTGAAAAAACAAAGAGATAACTTATGTTAGATACTAACAATAAACTCATAAAAAATAACTAAAAACCAAAAATACAATATAATAAATTTGTCTAATCATATTTTGTATCTAATAGGGTAAATTAATTAGAATATTTGTTAACATGCATATAATTGACATCTATAGAAAAATTACCTTCTTCATCAATTTTAAAATATTCTGATATGGTTGATTCTGCTTCTGATTGAATCTTTTTAATAATCTCTATTTTATCAAAAGATGTTTTCATTCTTTTAACCCATGTATCTAAATTAAGTCGTAATTTAAAGCTGGAAGTTTCTAATATATTAAAATTTGCTTCTTTTAAAAAACTTTCCCATTCTTTTTTAGAATAATCTCTAACATGTGATGGATCTCTAAGATATTCAATAGTCTGAAGCCAAGTATCCTGTTTAGCATCGTTTGGAGCTATAACATCTATAAATATAGCTTCTCCTGAATCTTTTAGGATTCTATATACTTCTTTAATACCTTTTAAGACATCATCCCAATGATGAGCACTAAATCTACTTATTGCTAGATCAAATGAGTTATCATTAAAAGGTATAGATTCTATATTTCCTTGTTTAATTTCAATATTTTTTAATTGCCTATTATGAGCTTCATTTTTAACTACTTCAAGCATTTCAGCTAATAAATCAAAGGCATAAACCTGTTCTGAATATCGACTAAGTATATAACTAATATGACCTGCACCACATCCTATATCTATACTTTGATTGATGATCTTACTCTGAGAGTCTAAAAAATTTGCCAGTTTTTCTAAATCATTACCTGTAGAGTGATCTTTACTTAATAAGTAATCGTTTGCAGAATTACCAAACTGTTTGGAGATTATGTCTATATTTTCTTTTTTCATATGAAATTGTATCATCAGTTAATCTAATTGTATTATATTCTTTTAGACAATGGTTTAACATAGCGTCTAAATATAGTTAGGAGTTTTCTAGACGTAACGAGAATCTCTTGTAATATACTTTCGATATAATGAGTTATGATCTACATTTACTCCTCTTTCTTTAAGAATTTTTTCAACCAATACGATATTTTAGATATCATCTTATAGCCCAAAGTATTATATCTCCTTTAAACTGCTTATATTTAAATTCACTCATAATTAGTTATATAATGATAAATTTATAAAATCGTAAAACTAAATATTAAAACTGGCAATCTTTGCAACAAAATCCACAGAACTATGCTAAATGAATTTTATCAGGTAACATTCTGTGAGAAGATTTATTCTTTTATAGAATTACAGCAAGATTTTGATGATTGGTTGTATTACTATAATTATCAGAACCTATCAGGGAAAAATGTGTTGTAGGCGTACACCTATGAATACTTTTCTTTCGATGGAGAAGGTTGATAAGCTCAATCTAAACTGACAGTAAATCCTTGTCCTAAAGCAGGTAACTGTCACATTAGGTCTATATTTTTACATTTAATAAGATAAAACGAAATTTTTTAAACATTCATTCTATTCCAATTAATATTTTGCATAAATGGATTTGGTTGAGTAAATCCAGTTTCTTCATAATATTGACCTTGATAGGTATATGGGCTAGTTTCCATCTATTCAACACTTTGTTGAAAGTAGCCATGAATTAAGTCATCTTTATTATAGTCTGGATTGTAGTATGTACCACTTAGTTGATAATTAGGATAAGTAAATGAAGTATTACAACCAACTATACTTAGCACTGATAACCATATAAGACAATTATTAATTATTTTAGACATTTTTGAAAGTTTGACTATACATTAAATCTAAAGTTAACTACATCCCCATCTTTCATGATGTATTCTTTACCTTCAAGACGAGCTTTACCTGCTTCTTTGGCACCTTTTTCACCATTATATTTAATGTAATCATCGTATGCGATAACTTCAGCTCTGATAAAACCACGTTCAAAGTCAGTATGGATTACTCCAGCCGCTTGTGGTGCAGTTGCTCCTACAGGGATTGTCCATGCTCTTACTTCTTTGACACCTGCTGTTAGATATGTATGCAAGTTGAGTAAGGCGTAACCAGCTTTAATAACTCTATCTAAACCAGTTTCTGATAGACCCATATCAGCTAAAAATTCTAGTTTTTCATCAGCTTCTAGCTGAGAAATTTCTTGTTCCATAGCAGCACAAACTGGCACAACATTTGAGTTTTCAGCTTTAGCATATTCTACAACCTTATCTAGAAGGGGATTATTTTCAAAACCATTTTCATTGACATTTGCAATATACAGGACAGGCTTACTAGTTAATAGAGGAGTTTGTTTTAGCCATTTAGTTTCATCCTCATTCATCTCAAAAGTCCTTGCAGGCTTCTCTGATTCTAAGTGCTCTTTTAATCTAGTATAAAAATCTGCTTTAGCTAAAGCTTCTTTATCACCTGATTTTTTCATTTTTGCGAATCTTTGTACAGTTCTATCACAAGATTCGATATCAGCTAGGATTAGCTCCATATTGATAGTATTAATATCATCTATAGGATCAACTTTACCACTAACATGAATTATATTGTCATCTTCAAAGCATCTTACAACATGAGCTATAGCATCTGTTTCACGAATATTTGCAAGGAATTTATTACCTAAGCCTTCGCCTTTACTTGCTCCAGTGACAAGTCCAGCAATATCTACAAACTCCATTGTTGTCGTTATTATTCTTTCTGGCTTAACAATTTTTGCTAATTCATTAAGTCTTTGATCTGGTACTGAAACGATCCCAACATTTAGATCAATTGTACAAAAAGGGTAATTTTCTGCATCAATTCCTGCTTCTGTAAGAGCATTAAAAAGAGTTGATTTGCCAACATTTGGTAAACCTACTATACCACATTTAAATCCCATTATTTTATTCCTTATATATTATTTTGTATGTAGCTTCTGCATTACAGGTTCTAATTTGTAATTTATTATATCATCTAAAAAACAGATACCATTATCAATAGCACTATCTATATCTTTTTTCTGAGCTATAGATGGATTTGATAATACATAGTTAGCTACTTTTGATTTATGACCAGGATGACCAATACCAATTCTAAGGCGTAGGTAGTCATTAGTGCCTAAGTGTTGGTTAATACTTCTTAGACCGTTATGACCACCATGACCTCCGCCTTTTTTTAGACGTATTTCTCCAGAATCTATATCTAGCTCATCATGTACTACAAGTATCTCTGCTGGCGCGATTTTATAAAAATTAGCGACTTTGCTAACAGCTAAACCGCTGTTATTCATATAAGTTGTAGGAAATACTAGTACTACATTATTATAATCAATGCTAACTTTAGCTAGATTACAATTAAGCTTAGGATTAGAACTAAAGCTTTGATTGTTATCTTGAGCTATTTTAGCAATAAACCATTCACCAACATTATGGCGCGTATCTTGATATTCTTTGCCTATATTACCTAGGCCAACAATCATTTTTATTTTAGGCATTTTTCGTAGTATTGTTTAATTGTAGTCTGTTTAGCAGTATTTTAGTTACCTCTCTAACAATTTTACTGTTTGGTTTAGCATTTTTTTGCGATTGGGTATAAAAAATTGCCATAATAACAGCTCTATTATCATCAGGCCAAATAATAGCAACATCATTTGTTGTACCATATTGACAAGTTCCAGTTTTATCACCAACTTCCCACTCATCAGGCACCTCAGCAGCTATACGATTGTTGCTAGTATTACTCGCTATTAGCCATTGTTTAAACATTAAGCGATGTTTTTTATCAAGTATATCATCGCTAAAAGCAAGTTTATTAATATCTCTTGCCATAATCTTGGGAGTGGTCTTATTTTCGTTTGTCGTTAGGCTGACATGATTGACTTTAGGCTCTAAATTAGCGACTTTTGTCGCATGATCTGCAAGCGATAAGATAAACTTATTGAGATTTTTCAAACCACCTAGTTTTTCAATTAGGATATTTGTCGCAGTATTATCCCCTTGCATAGATGCTTGGCAAAGTTGTTTCACAGTCATTATTTGATTAATATGCCTTCTTGTAATAGGGGAATACTCAACAATTTGATTTTTTGAGATTTTGATTTTTTGATTAAGTAGTTTATTATCAGTCATACTTTGTTTAAGTATTGCACCAACTACAAGAAATTTATAAGTACTACATATTGGAAAGTAGAAGCTAGCATTGACTGCAAAATTACTCCAGTCATTTCGATTTATAGTATATACACCAATTTTACCACCATGTTTTTTTTCTATATTTTGAATATCATTGGTAACTTGGGTATCTATTTTTGTAGTAGCAAAACTAAAAGTTATAAATATTATACCAATTATCAGCGTAATTATTTTTTTCATATTCTAATTTAGAAACTATTTGAGGTTAATAGCAAAAATTCATTAATTTTATTGATATTATCTTTTGCTGCTATAGTAGCATCTGTAAGTGGAAGCTTGTTACCACCTGAGATTTTTAAAGCTCCTTGAGGTGTTTTATAAACAATTGTAGGGAAACCTTCAATATCACTCGATAACCTTAAATTATTTTCGGCTTTTTCATTTTGTTGAGTTAATTTCTGATCATATGTTTTTGTCTTATGATATTTAATCAATGCTTCAAGAGGATCTTTTGAGTTAAAAATACTTCTAACAATCTCTGGGCTATTACGCAGTGCACCTAAAGGAATCCAGCGTACTGCAAGTTCTCCTGAGTTAATTGCTGGTTGAGTCGCATCAAATAGACGATTACAATAGCTGCAACTAGGGTTTATAATAGCATAGAACTTATGTGGCGCATCATCACTGCCTTGCTGGATGTATGTAGCATACTTTTTGATGTTTAGATAAAGATTGTTCGCTTGAGGTGATGAAGTAAAATAGTTTGCATAAATATTATTTAAACTAGTTAGCTTGTTTTGATTACTATCCCATGCTAAAAGTTCACCATTAACAATTACAGCACCATCTTCACTAGTAAAAGTAACACTATGTTTTGTTGGATCTTTTTTGTCTTCTAGAATATATGCTTGTAGATGGATACCTGTGTCAAAAGTCTTTATAACCTTATATTGTGGAAAGGCATGCTCAACAAGGTATAAGCCTTGTTTGTTATCTGGTGAGATTTTATTAAGATTAGTAGTACTAAAAATATACAGTACAACTAATAGTATAACAACAAATAAAACTAGAATAGAGAAGCTTTTTTTTTGCATTAGTTATTATTAAGATTGAATTAGCATTACGTGATTATACTATACATAGATATTATCTTTAGTCAGTAGATAAAAAAATGTTGCTAGAATTATCGCGGGCCCAAAAGCTATTACATTAGTACGCTTAGCAACAAGATTTATAGCAATAGCGATTATAATCCCAAATATACAACTAGCGAAAATTGTATACAGTAACATTGGATAGCCAAACCAAGCACCCACTGCAGCTAAGAGTTTAAAATCACCATGACCAAAGCCTTCTTTACCTGTAAGGATTTTGTATATCCAAAAAACCAACCAAAGTGAAAGATAGCCAATTATAGCTCCCCAGACAGATTGCTCTAGGGTAGTAAACGTATGGTAGTAATTAAGTATTATCCCAAGCCATAGTAATGGTAGTGTTAACGAATCAGGAAGGATTTGATGTTTGGCATCAATAAAGAATAATGGTATAAAAAAGCTAGCCAAAGTTACTAGAGCTAAACTCTGAAATGTAAAACCAAAACAGTAAAAAATAGTTATAAATAAACTAGCTGTGATAAACTCTATTAATGGGTATTCAAAAGATATTTTTTCTTTACAGAAAAAGCATTTGCCTTTAAGCAAAAACCATCCGATTATCGGAATATTATGACGATACTTTATTTTATTATGACATTTTGGGCATTTTGATGGTGTCAATAAACTAAAATTCTGTGGAGATTGTTGCTTATCAATCCCCAGTATTTCTCGTGCAATAGCTTGCTCATCAGCAAATAGTTTATTTGGCACTCGATATATAACAACATTCAAAAAACTGCCAATAGCAGCACCAAATAGAAATATAAACAAGTAAATTATATAGATATCGTAGTACATGGATTATTGGTGTTCTGGGACAAATTGTTTATTTTTAGGTTTAAGCTTATTAAGACCGTCAATACCAGCAATACGATAAGCCTCAACCATAGTAGGGTAGTTAAATGTAGTGTTCAAAAAGTATCTGATAGTATTGTGTTTGCCTGGCATTGATTTGATAGCTTGACCAATATGGATAATCTCAGATACCCTATGACCAAAACAGTGAATGCCAAGGATCTCTAGAGTTTCTTTATGGAAAAGTATCTTTAACATCCCTGTTTCACTTCCTGAAATTTGTGCACGAGCTAAATCTTTAAAATATGCTCTACCAACTTCATATGGAATATTCTCGGCAGTTAATTGCTCTTCTGTTTTTCCAATACAACTAATCTCAGGGCGGGTATAGATCCCTGTTGGGATATCCTCGACTAATTTGTCATTACAAGAGCCATCTATAATATGCGTAGCTGCAAATCTACCTTGGTTAAAAGCAGATGATGCAAGTGAAGGAAAACCTATAACATCACCAACAGCATATATATTCTCTTGAGTAGTTTGATAATTGTCATTAACCTTAACAAGACCTCTTTGTGGGTCATACTCAACTCCAATTTTATCTAAATTAAGGCCATTTGTATTACCTGATCGGCCAAGCGCAAACAAGACATAATCAGATTCGATAATTCTACCTGAGTTAAGAGTAGTAACTACTTTATCTCCTCTTGCTTTGATACTTTTATAAGTTTCATTATGTATTAGATTAATTCTTTGATTAACTGTAAAGTGATTTGTTAGCGTTTCGATAATTTCATCATCAAGGAACGACATTAGTTTATTTCTAGTGTTGATAAGATTTACCTGAATATCTAGTGTTCCAAGTATGGATGCATATTCACAACCAATTACACCAGCACCATAAATAGTAATTGATTTGATATTTTTGTCTTTCAACTCTAGAAGTTTATCACTATCCAAAATTCTAGGATGAGTAAAGTCAATATCATCAGGATGATATGGACGAGATCCTGTAGAGAGAATGAATTTTTTTGCCGTAATGATTTCAGTTGAACCATTTTTACGTGAAATTTTTATTTTATGCTTGTCGATAAAACTAGCAAAACCATAGAAAACATCAATTTCATTATTAGCGAAACGATTTCTCTTAATCTCTCTTTGTTTGATAACTATTTCATAAGCAGTATCAAGCATCTCTGGGAAATCGAAATTCTTCTTGTTGTACCAAACTTCACGTGATAGCTGTCTTAGAGCTTTACTTGGAATTGTTCCCCAGTTATTACAACCACCACCAATAGCGTCATCTTCGATGATAGCTACTTTTTGTCCGTTCCTAGTTGCTTTCATCGCAGCCCCTTCACCACCAGGACCACTGCCTATAATAATAATATCGTAATTATATTCCATGGTTTTACTCCACACTCTATTTTCTTAAAAAATCAGCAAACACATTGTCAAAATAATAACATAGTATAAGTTTATATTGATTAGTTTTAGTTAAATTATTGATATTTTATGAGCATTTCAGCAATTTTCTTGGTAGGTGAGACAATTTGATCAACACCAATATTATTAGTAATGTTTATACTTTCATCTTTATCAAGCTTGATAGAAATTTTTGGTTGGTTAATATTTGAATTATCTTTTTTAAGTACTTCTTTAATTGCTAAAAGAGTTAGAATATTATCAGAATCTTTTTCATTAAGTATAAAAATACTTTTTGCTTTACTAATATTTGCTTTGATAAGTGCATCATAGTCATGTGATTCTGCATCGATAAAATGTTTTTTTGCTCTTCATCGATATTTATAAATTTTTGCTGATAATTTTTCTCGATAACAATAAGATTATCAATATGAGAATTTAGGTAATCTTTGATTAGACATTTAGTGATTTCGGTATAGCCGCAAATTATCATATGATCCTTCATATATGAAACTCCATTTTTTTGTTTAAATTTATCAGTAACTTTATTTATGATACTACCAGCTAATACAGTAATAATTGTTGCAAATAAACCAATGCCAACAATCATAATTGATATTGTGAAGAGTTTTGCCTCCTCTGTAATAGGATGAATATCGCCATAACCAACAGTACTAAAAGTTACGATAGTAAAATAAACAGCGTCAGAGATATTTTTGATACCATCAAACTCATCTCTTAAATAGTATAAACCTAAGACACTATAACTAATAGCTAATAAGAATGTAACAACAACAAACTGGTAAAAGCTAAGGTTCTTGTTATTTTTTTATTAAAAGCTTTTCTAAAATAAAACAGTAAAATAATTTCTAAAGCATGAGTTATAAATGTTATTTTATATGCTATATGTTTATCCTGGATATAATCACCAATCATAGATAAACTAATAAATATAACTGCTAAAAACCAAAATGTTCTTTTACGTTGATAAATACCTTTAGCGATTATTATCATAAAGTAACCAAGTACTAAAGGTATTATAACTCCAAGTCCAGAGTTATATTTCATGCTGATGCTATAAACATCAGAAGGTATCTCAGCATTAATATTTATCAAAAGATCTTGTTAATAATAGGTATTGCAACAGCTAGTATGGTAATAATACCATTTAGCGTCATTGTAACAGATACAAAAAGAGGTATATAATTTGAGTATTTTTCTCTAATAGTCATTGATAAATGATATTAAGATAATCGTTTAGAATGCAAAGATTATAAGATATATGTTTAGGAAAATATAGTTATTATTTGACTAGATATATGCAAGCTTTCTAATTTTAGGAATTATTAGATACATAATAAACGCAGCAACAGCAGCAACTATTGTTAGACCAGTAAATAGTGTCAAATAACTAGAGTTTGTTTCAATAGGTGCTGCATTAATATCTGGTGACGCTACTAGTATTGATAGTAAGCTAGCAATAACTCCAAATGTACTTCCAGTGACAACCATCCAAGATCCCATCATTAAACCTTGAAGTTTTGGTTTAGCAAGTTTACCAACCATAGCATAGCCAGTAGGGCCTATTAGTAATTTTCCTATAGACTGAAATACATAACTTAATATTAGCCAAATCGCAGCTGTGTAGCCATAACTATTAGCACATAATATTCCAATAATTAGCATTGCAAAACCAATTGCAATAAAAATAAGGCTAAAACAGAATTGCATTGGAAATGAAAAGATAAAACGCTTACGTATAATTAATAATATACTTGGAAGCAACATACCCCCGACAGCTATCACTACTGTATTTACATTCTGAAACCATTGTGTTTGAATTGTAAAACCTAGTAAGTGTTTATCTATATTTGCTTCAGCAAATACCGTTAATGCCATTGGAGCAAGTTGATATGCTGACCAAAAGACTAAGCCAAAAGTTGCTAATATCACATAAGCATAAACTTTATTCTTTTGCTCTTTAATATTTTGAGCTCTAGCTATAGGGATAAACATTAATAATAGTAATATTCCGACCACAAGGGCAATATAGTTGGTATTAAGTGGATACTGCAATGCAATAAATAATAGTAGTACTGTAATAAAAATTATCAATAAAGCAAAAAAATTATTTTTGAGTAATATATTGTTACCTTTTTGTTGAATTTTTTTGACTAGTGGGGTAGTTCTATCCGCGACTGTCTTCCAACTTGTTGCTAAGAGTAAAAAAGCAATAATGTTGGTAATAGTTGTTATAAGAAATAAGGTATTATAACTTTGTTTGCCTTGATATATTCCAGCAATTGTAAAACCGATAAAAAAGCCGATATTCATACCAGCATAATTCCAGAAAAACGCACTTTCTCTATCACCATCATTATTCTCAAATTGCTGAGTTAACATCATATTTATACAAGGAACATTTAAACTGCACCCTGTTAAAAATAGTGCTAAAGCTATATAAAGATGTTCTGTTGATGGAGATGCTAAAAATAAACAAGCAAATATTTGTAATACCATTCCTAATAAAAATAGCACTCGATAACTTATTAAGCGCCCACCAATATAGCCACCTAATATATGTAAGCCATAATTAAAGGCGACAAATACTCCCATAACAGCACTAGCTTTAGTAACAGTAAAACCAAGAGCTTGAGTCATAAATAATACTAAGGTTGAATATAAAACAGCAAAGCTAAGAGTTGAAAATAGTTGAGTTATTAGCAAAAGTCTGGAAGCTTTTTTAAACAAAGTAATACTCATCGGCATTTTTAAGTTGATAAAATAGTAAACAAGATTTTATCGTCATAACACAAGGAAATATATATATATTACGCGTAAAAAAAATATAAAATCAGCTTAGTTATTATAGAATATATTGACTTAGATCTTTATTCTTAACTAGGTTTCCTAGTTTTTCATTGACATAGTCTGTAGTTATGTTGATATTTTTCTCTACTAGTTCTGGAGCATCGAAAGAGATTTTCTCAAGAAGTCTTTCCATAACAGTATGAAGTCTTCTAGCACCGATATTTTCAACTTCTTCATTGACTTTATAGGCAATTTCAGCAATTTTTCTAATTGCATCTTCTTCAAAGCTTAAATCAATACCTTCAGTTTTCATCAAAGCAATGTACTGCTTAAGAATAGAGCAGTCAGGTTCTCTTAAAATTCTTACAAAATCTTCTATTTCTAGAGATTTCAGCTCAACCCTAATTGGTAATCTACCTTGTAGCTCTGGTATAAGGTCAGAAGGTTTAGCAACATGAAATGCACCAGATGCAATAAATAGTATATGATCAGTTTTGATCACGCCATATTTTGTGGATACTGTAGAACCTTCAACTAATGGTAATAAATCACGCTGTACACCTTCGCGTGACACATCAGCCCCTGAGTTGCTTGATTTTCTACATACTTTATCAATCTCATCTAAGAATACGATACCATTTTGCTCAACAGCTTCTAGAGCACGAGCCTTTATGTCTTCTTCATTAACTAGTTTTGCAGCTTCTTCATCTTGGGCTAACTTGATTGCATCTTTAATACGCATTTTTTTGTTTTTTTTCTTATCAGTGCTTAAGCTAGAGAAAAGATCTTGCAACTGACTTGTCATATCTTCCATTCCTGGAGGGCCCATTACGCCTATAGTTTTTGGAGCCACAGCTACTTCAATCTCGATTTCTTTATCATCAAGTTCGCCGTTTTGGATTTTCTTTCTAAATATTTCACGAGTTTTATTTTCTTTTTCCTTTTTACTAGCAGCATCTTCTGCAGGTTCATTTGCAAAACCAACCTTTGATTCTGAAGTTCTTGCAGGTGGAATTAGCACATCTAAAATTCTATCTTCGGCTAATCTAGCAGCCTTTTCTGTGACTTTTTCTTTAGCTTCCTCACGCTTCATTTTGACAGCTGTTTCAACTAAATCACGGATAATAGATTCAACATCCTTGCCTACATAACCAACTTCTGTAAATTTAGTTGCTTCTACTTTGATAAATGGAGCATCTGCTAATTTTGCTAATCTACGCGCAATTTCTGTTTTACCCACACCTGTTGGACCAATCATAAGAATGTTCTTAGGAGTTACTTCTTGACGCATTTCATTGTCAAGTTGCATTCTGCGCCATCTATTACGCAAAGCAATAGCAACTGCTTTTTTAGCATCGTTTTGACCAATTATGTGTCTTTCTAATTCATGTACGATTGTTTTTGGAGTCATTATTTGTGTCATAGTATAACTATCCTTTTTTATTTTCTAAACTTTCTATCGTGAAGTTATGGTTTGTATAAATACAAGTATCGGCAGCTATTGTAAGACTTTTTCTAACAATTTCTTCAGCCGATAAATCAGTATTTTCAACAAGTGCAGTTGCTGCAGAACGAGCATAAGTTGAACCTGAGCCAATCGAGATAATATCATTTTTATCAGCTGCCATTACATCACCAGCCCCTGATATTAGTAGAGAAAGCTTTTCATCAGCAACGATAATCATAGCTTCAAGTTTACTTAGCATTCTATCTAGACGCCATTCACGTACCATCTCAACAGCAGCTCTTTCAAGATTGCCCTGATAAAATTCTAGTTTTTGTTCAAATTTTTCAAATAATGTAAATGCATCAGCAGTTGAACCAGCAAAACCTGTTAGAACTTTACCACCATTTAATTTTCTAACTTTTATGATATTTTCTTTTGCTATTGTATGTCCTAATGTGGCTTGACCATCACCACCGATTACTACTTTGTCACCTTTTCTAACGCATAGAATAGTAGTTCCTTTAATTGCTTCCATAATTATTCCTTTATTAGGCGTTGTTAAAATAATCTATGTAATATTATTAAATGGAATTGATATTAAATTTTACAAGTTTTTATTGTGATTTTTTATATCTTTAAATTATTGGGTTAAATTTTATAACACAAAAACGATAATTTTTATGTTATATTTTAGCTTGTTTTATTTATTAACTGAGTGTTTTAAATATGAGTAATTTAAATTTTAAAGGAACTATTTCGCTAGCAGCAACTATATACAAGAGAGCTTTTAAGATAACTTTTGCATTAGCTTTTATGCTTTCATTTATCTCTGAGTTTTGTTTTGTTTATCTGATGAACCATGGTATGGATAAGTTTATCCAAAGTAATGGTGAAGCTGATGTTTCTCAGTTACCATCGGGAAATATTTTAGCAGCTATGTTTTTGATAATTATGGTTGCGACAATATTTGTTTATGCGATGATAATTATTTTACAAGGAATTATGATCAAGCATGAGCTGAAAGTATCCGATGCACTAAAAATAGCTCTACAGATATTTTCGAAAAGAGTGTTTGCATTTCTTGGAGCATTTTTACTTTCAATGATTGCGATGACATTATTTACAATGTTTTTACAGTATATAGGTATTTTTTTAGCAATATTATTATTTTTGACTGTTATGCCCGCAGTATTATTAGCGCAAAAAGGTGTTTTTGAGTCATTATCAGCTAATTTCTATGCAGTAAAAAATAATTTTTTCTATATGTTTAGAATTTCAATAACTATTTTAGCGTTTATGATTATCAAGCCATTATTAACGTTTGGTTTAATATATCTGTTAAAGGATTTAGGTGTGGAAATTGGTTCTTTAGAAATGTCTATTCAAAACATTGTTGTGACAGTAGTTGATGCTTTTATTTTACCTTTTATTTTTGCTATTAGTGTTGCAGCATTTTTTTCAACAAGTTCTAAATAATACTTATTCTGTAAGAATTTTCTTAAAGAAATCAAAATCATATCTATTTTCAAAGCGAATATTCTTATCAGCAAGATTTGTATTTTTATAAACATTCCTAACTTCTGTAACAATTCCAGATTCAATTTTGATTTTAATTTGTTCACTTGCTTTTGTATAAGTTTTTGTAAAAGGCAAAGTTTTACCAAAACGCCATTGCCAATCTTTTAAGATTTCAATTTCTTTTTCTATAAGCTCTTTATTTTCTAATGGAGTTTCTTCATTGATTAAACTTAGGTCAATACTTCTAAAGCTTTTAATGAAAGATCTAGTTATATCCTGAGTTTGTATATCATGCTTTATTTCAGATAGATTGATTACTTTTGAACGGTGAGATTTAACTCCTTTAGTATCGAGAGATTTATCTATTGGCTGATGAAGATAATCATAAAGCTTTTTTGTATTTGCATTAATCAATAGAGTACCATGATGAAAAGCTCGATCTTTTTTTTCTCTAAAGGCACTACCTGATATTTTATATGTATAGTTGTGATGATCAAGAACAATATCATTTCTTCGGTTGGGATATACATCAATGCCTAGTTTTTTAATAGCATTACAAACTAGTTCTAAATTTGCTTTGATATCATGATCTTTTTTAGTGCTGATAATAGTGTAATTAAGATTACCATAATCATGATAAACCGTACCGCCACCACTTTGACGACGAATCATTGGTATTTTATCATTATCCATAGCTTCAAGATTGCACTCAAGCCAAGGATTTTGGGCTCTACCAATAACAACGCAAGGAGAATTCTGCCACAAGAATAAAATTTTTTGTTGATGCAGCTTCTCCAAGAATAACCAATTTTCAAAAGCTAAATTAAAATAGATATCGTTACTTTGAGATATGTATATATGCATAGGATATTAGATATTTTTACTTTCTAATAAGTATAAGGTTTTATTGGTTCTATAAAAGAGTTTTGTGTTATAATTTTGCTTTATTGAGAGAAATTTTTAATATTATAAATATAATGTCGAGCATAAAAGAGACTTTAGAAATTATCAAAAGAGGGGCGGATGAGGTCCTAATCGAAGAAGAATTAATCAAAAAATTACAAAAACATAAGCCATTAATAATTAAATTTGGTTGCGACCCAACTGCTCCAGATATTCATTTGGGACATACTGTAGTTATCAATAAGCTAAAGCAATTACAAGATTTGGGACATGAAATTCACTTTTTGATCGGGGATTTTACAGCTCAGATAGGTGATCCTACAGGTAAAAATGCAACAAGACCGCCATTAACTGCCGAAGAAGTTGCGGCAAATGCTGAAACTTATACTAAGCAAGTATTTAAGATTCTTGATAAAGACAAAACTGTTATTCGTCGTAATGGTGATTGGTTTAACAAAATGTCTGCTAGTGAGATGATCAAACTAGCTTCTAAATCAACGGTTGCAAGAATGCTTGAAAGAGATGATTTCTCAAAAAGATATAAAGGCGGACAGTCGATCTCAATACATGAGTTTTTATATCCATTAGTACAAGGATATGATTCTGTAGCTATGAATGCTGATATTGAGCTTGGAGGTACAGATCAAAAATTTAACCTACTAATGGGTAGAGAGCTGCAAAAGCAGCAGGGTCAAGAACCACAAGTTATTATCACAATGCCACTTTTAGAAGGTTTAGATGGCGTCAAAAAAATGTCTAAATCAAGCCAAAACTATATCGGTATCGAAGAACCAGCAAATGAAATCTTTGGTAAGATAATGTCAATTTCAGATGAACTTATGTGGCGCTATTATGAATTACTAAGTTTCAAATCTTTAGAAAATATCGCTAAATTAAAGCAAGATGTTGCAGCTGGAGCTAATCCGCGCGATATTAAGATAGAGCTGGCAAAAGAGTTAATTGAAAGGTTTCACTCTAAAGAAGATGCTGAGAGTGCGCACCAGGATTTTATTCAAAGATTCCAAAAAAATCAGATACCTGATGATATAAATGTTGTAGAATTAAACCAAGAGCTACCGATAGCAAACTTATTAAAAGAAGCAGGCTTAGTTGCAAGTACTTCTGAAGCTAATCGTATGATTCAGCAAGGTGCTGTTAAAATCGATGGTGAAAAGCTTAGTGATGCTAAGATTATTTTTGCTAAAGGAACAAATAATGTTTTCCAAGTAGGAAAACGTAAATTTGCAAAAATTATTATAAAATGAGGGGTTGTAAGATGGATAAGTTTTTATCAATATTTGTTGGCGTATTAATCATAGTAACTATTGTAACTATATTTATTCACCTGTTTCCTATAGCTATAAAAGTATGTGTTATTTCAGCGATTATTAGTGCGATAATTTATATGGTACTTAAAATCATTGAAAAATTTAGCAATTAGATTGTTTAAATTTAAATATATTCAAATAACTCTATAGCTAAAATAGATTTTTGTCATTCCAAAAGTAGAGATTCTAAGTCTTTATACTTTATAACTTCTATAAATTTTTTAAGTAAAGATTTTATTTGTTAGCAAGTATTTATAATCGAGTATCATAAAAAAATCAGAACTACTATTTCACTTAGTTATTTATTTTTTGTATTCTGATATAAGTTGCTATTGTTATAGTTAATCCGAGAGTATTTTGTTAAACACATAAGAGATAGCATCACAAAATTTTTCAAAACTATTATTCACTTTTCTAAATATTTTTTTAAAGTTAGCCCAAACCTTTTCAATAGGATTTAAATCTGGAGAATACGGAGGTAGATATAATATTTGTACATCAAATTTATTGGCTATTTCAATCAGCTTAGAGGATTTATGGAAACTAGCATTATCCATTACTATAGTAGTTTTAGGTTTTAATGATGGGCATAAGTGTTCCTCAAACCATTGATTAAAAATTTCAGTATTGGTATATCCACTGTACTCTAATGGAGCTATAATCTTTTTATCTGCATAATTATATCCAGCAACAATACTTCTTCTTTGTGTTTGATATGCTAAAACCTCACCATAACTAGGCTCACCAATTAGTGACCATCCTCTTAGGATAGAAAGCTTATTGTCACACCCCATCTCATCTATATAAAATAACAAGTTTTGAGCTATTTCTTTTAGTTTTTCTATATACTCCAACCTTTCATGTTCTTTTCTTTGCTTATATTTTGGAGTCTTTTTTTAAAACTAAAACCAAGTCTATTAAGACAATCATAAAATGTACTTCTTGGAATATTAGGGGCTAATGCTTCTTTTATATCTAATGCACTTGCATCTGGATGATCTATCAAATACTGTTCAATCAATGTTTTATCGGTAAAGCTAGCGACTCTGCCACAACCAACTCCTTGCTTTGAACTATAATCTCCGGTTCTTTTATAAAACTCTATCCATGAAACAACTGTACGCTTATCTATGTTAAAAAACTTACTCAGCTCGAACTCCGTCATACCTTCTTCATATTTATTAATTACGATGTCTCTAAAATATTGGCTATATGATGGCATTTTTATTAGACATTATAACATTTCTACAAATATCTTTTTCTACAAATATCTTTCGGATTAACTATATATGGCTTGCAAATATAGGAAAATTGCTATGAAAATAAATAATATTTATGATATTACAGATATGCATAAAGCAGCTAAAAAGAGATTGCCAAGAGTTTTTTTAGACTATATTGATAGCCGCTCATATCAGCAACAAACAGTCTATGAGAATGAGCAAGCGTTTAGAAAAATTAGAATAAATCAAAGCGCATTTAAAGATTGTAGTCAGAGAAACCAAACTATAGAGATATTTGGTTTCAAATCTAGTGTTCCATTTGCAATAGCACCAACAGGCTTAGCTGGGATGTTTTGGCCGAAAGGTGAAATAGCATTAGCCTTAGCTGCTGAAAAATTAGATATTGCATATACAATGAGTACTATGGCTATTTGTTCTTTAGAAACGGTAGCAAAAGAAGCTAATAATCATTTTTGGTTTCAACTCTATCTTATGAAAGATAGAGGATTTACTAAGTCGTTACTTGAAAGAGCAAAGGCTTGTGGTTGTCAGACAATTTTTGTTAATGCTGATTTACCAGTAAGTGGTATTAGATATAGTGATATGCGTAATGGTTTATCAATTCCTCCTAAATTTGGAATTAGGGATATAATTAATATTGCAGCTAAACAAAGTTGGGTTTGGGGATATTTATTAAGTAAATACAAACAGTTTGGTAATTTAAGTGGTCATATTCCAACTGGTGCTAAAGGGATGAAAAGTGTTACAGATTTTATGGACTCACAATTTGATCAAAGTGTCACTTGGAAGGATATAGAGTGGTTAAGAAATATTTGGGATGGTAATTTGATAATAAAAGGTCTTTTAAATACACAAGGTGCTGAAAATGCAGTAAAGGTTGGTGCTGATGGTATTGTTGTATCTAATCATAGAGGAAGACAACTTGATGGTGTGTTACCAACTATAGAAGCTTTGCCAGCAATAGCTGATAAAGTAAAAGGTGATATAAAAATAATTTTAGACAGTGGTATTAGATCGGGTCAAGATATCATAAAAGCTTTAGCCTTAGGTGCGGATTTTACTTTGGTTGGTAGACCATTTCTATATGGATTGTCAGCATTCGGTCAAAAAGGTGTAGAAAAAGTTTATGACATACTCAAAAAAGAGATAGATAATACTATGGCATTAGCAGGAATTTCAGATTTAAATAATATTTCAACTAATGTTGTAGTTTAGTAAATTAGACAGGTAAATTATTATGCAAATAATAACTGTAAGTGAGTATTTAAGAACAAAATTAAGTGAGTTAGGAATAAAAGATATAATAGGTGTTGCTGGAGATTATAATTTGAATGGCGTCGAG
This sequence comes from Francisella tularensis subsp. tularensis, assembly GCF_000833475.1. NCBI lineage: Bacteria > Pseudomonadati > Pseudomonadota > Gammaproteobacteria > Thiotrichales > Francisellaceae > Francisella > Francisella tularensis. The sequence continues at coordinate 1,527,514 of NZ_CP010115.1, forward strand.
ATTGTAATCAATTATGTGCTAGTTATGCTGTTGATGATTATGCTAAGACTCATGGGATTAGTGAAGAAATAAATCAGAATGCGGACAAACTTTATATGATTGAGATTATTATGGATAAGTATAAACAACCAGAGTTATTACAAAGATTAACGTCACTAAGTCAAAAAAATTAATAAATTTATAGGTTATACCATGGAATATGATATTTAAAAATTTATATTAGAATTAGAAAATACTTTAGATAAAAAACAAATAATAATTGATGAGTTTTTATGTTTTGCTTATAGTACAGATGCTAGTTTATATAGACTATTGCCAAAAGCAGTTTTACATATAAATACAGAAGAGGAGGTTTTAAAAGTTATAGAATTAGCAAACACTTATAAAGTTCCTTTAACATTTCGAGCAGCAGGTACTAGTTTAAACGGTCAAGGAATTACAGATCATGTTTTAGTGGTTATCACAAATAAATGGAATAACTATAGTATTGAAAATGACGGAGAAATTATTCGTTTACAACCAAGTTTAACAGGTGGGCAGGCTAATTTATTTCTCAACAAATATGGCAGAAAAATAGGTCCTGATCCATCTTCTGTAAATGTTGCTAAGATAGGTGGAATAGTAGCTAATAATGCTAGTGGTATGTGCTGTGGATTTAAACATAATAGTTATAATACTCTACAAGATATTAGAGTTATCTTTAGTGATGGACAAGTCCTTGATACGAAATCAGTTGATTCAAGAGAAAAGTTTAGAAAAAATAATCCTCACATCATCTCTAAGATTTCGTCAATATCTCAACAAGTTAAGTCTAATCAAAAACTAGTAGACTTTATAAAACAGAAATATCAGATAAAAAATACTATGGGGTATGCTATTAATGCTCTTATAGATTTTGATGATGAGATAGATATAATTTCACACTTAATGGTTGGTTCTGAAGGGACATTGGGTTTTATTTCTGAATTTAGCTACAGAACTATTCCAAACTATATAGATAAGTCTACGGCTTTTATCTTTTTTAAGGATATTACAACCTGTGCAGAGGCTATTACAGCAATATCTAAATATGATGTTGCTGCAGCTGAGATAATGAGTTATTCAACTCTGATGACTATAAAAGACTTAGAAATACTCGATAAAGAGTATAAAGAGCAAATAAGAAAATTAGAGGAAGGTTCTGCAGCATTAATGTTTGAGCTAGATGCTGATAGCTCTGAATCACTAGAAGTTAAGAAAGCTAAAATTCTTGAAGTCTTAAAGGATTTTGAGCCTCTTTTTGGCGTCAATTATGTTACAGAAGCTAGCAAATATAATCGTCTATGGGATGTGCGTAGAGCTGTATTGCCTTGTGCGGGTAATAAAAAACCTGCTCTTGATACTTTGGTAATGGAAGATGTTGCATTTCCTGTGGAGAGTCTAGCTGATGGTATTACTGATCTTGAAAATTTATTAGAAAAATATCGTTATGATAAAGATATCGCTGGTCATGCTCTAACAGGGAATTTACATTTTAATTTATCAACAAACCTCGAGAAAGATGAGGAAGTTCAGCGTTATAAAGAGTTTATGCAAGAATTCACGGATATGGTTGTAAAAAAATATAATGGATCTTTAAAAGCTGAGCATGGTACCGGTAGAAATATGACACCATTTGTTGCCAAAGAGTGGGTGATGAGCTTTACAAAGTAATGCAAGAAATAAAATTATTATTAGATCCGCATAACTTACTTAATCCAGGTGTTATATTAAATGATGATAAAGATGTTTTTGTTAAAAACTTCAAAAGAAGAGTTAAGTTGGATAAGCAAGCGGATAAGTGTTTAGAATGTGGATTTTGTGAAAGTGTTTGTCCTTCAAGAGAGTTATCACTAACTCCTAGACAGAGATTATCTGTATATAAAGAAATGATGATTTTAAAAGAGACTGATAAAGCAAAATATAAAGATTATAAAGAGAAGTACCAATATCATGGTATTGATACTTGTGCAGCTACAGGATTATGTGGAGTGCAGTGTCCTGTCGATATTAATACCGGGAGTTTTATAAAAGATTTACGAGCAGAACAAAATAAAGCAAATATTATAGATAATTTTATGTTTAAATATTTCTCAAGCTTTGCAACGGTATCGAATGTTACATTAAAGATAAGTAGAGGTTTCAGTAGAATTTTAGGTGACAATATTCTAAGAAAGTTATCATTAGCAGTGCATAAGGTATTAGGGAAAACACCAGTCTGGAATTCTGCTATGCCTACTGGTGCAAAAAGTTTAAGTAAGATTAAGCATTGTGAAATAAAAATATCTAAGCCCAAAGTAGTCTACTGGCCTACTTGTACAACTAGAATATTTGGACTTTCAAAAGATACAAACCAAAATGATACTAAACAAGCCGCTTTTAATATTTTAGAGAAAAGTGGATACGAGGTAATAGTGCCTAAAGGTTTATCCAACACTTGTTGCGGACAACCATTTGATTCAAAAGGATTATATGATAAAGCTGAGCAAAAACGCCAGCAGGTAATAGAATTATTAAAAGTCGCTAGTGATAACTTTAGCTTACCAATAGTTACAGATGCGAGCCCATGCTCACTAAGGATAAATGAGGGAATGACAGAAGCCAAAGTATATGACTCAGTTGAGTTTATCGCTAAGTACTGTCTAGATAAATTAAAGATCTGTAAAATAGGTAAACTGGCGGTCCATCAGACATGTAGTACACAAAAAGCTAAAAATCAACAGTACATGCTAGCAATAGCTCAGGCTTTATCTGATGAAATTGTTATTCCAATGAGTGTGACTTGCTGTGGATTTGCTGGCGATAAAGGTTTCACCCTTCCAGAACTTAATGCTTCTGCATTATCAGGTTTAAAAGAGGAGGTCAAAGATTGTGTTTGTGGGATTTCTAATAGTAGAACCTGTGAGATAGGTTTAAGTTATCATTCTGGATTAACTTACTATTCTGCATTTGATTTATTAGATAAACATTCGACAGTTAAATAATTTAAGGAACAAATATGAATAATTTTATACTTTATAATCCTACACGTATATTTTTTGGAGAGGGTGAAATATCAAAGCTAAAAACTGTGATTGATAAAAAATCAAAAGTTTTGATAGTTTATGGTGGAGAGAGTTTCAAAAAATATGGAGTGTACCAGCAGACTTTAGAGGCTCTAGCAGGATATAGTATTTTTGAGTTTGGTAGGGTTGAACCAAATCCTGATTATAGTACATGTATGAAAGTTGTCTCATATATCAAAGAGCATCATATCGATTTTATCTTAGCTATTGGAGGAGCATCTGTTATAGATGCTGTTAAGTTTATCTCAGCAGCAGTATATTTTGATGGTGAGCCATAGGATATACTAACTAAAGCAGCGACAATCAACCAAGTTATGCCTTTTGGTAGTATTTTGACAATTGCTGCAACAGGTTCAGAAATGAATTGTGCATCAGTAATATCAAAGAGAGAAACTGGTGAAAAGAGAGTGTTTTTTAGTGATAAGATATTTCCTAAATTTTCTATCTTAGATCCAGTCATTACTTATACGTTGCCAAAAAAACAATTATCAAATGGTGTAGTTGATGCATTTGTTCATGTTATGGAGCAATATATGACATTTCCACAAAATGCCGACTTACAAGATGGCTTTGCTGAAACAATTTTAAGAACTTTAATAAATAATGGTCCTAAAGCCTTAGAAAATCCTCAAGATTATAATGTCCGCGCTAATATAATGTTTTCAGCAACTATGGCATTAAATGGCTTAATTGGTTCAGGAGTCGTGCAAGATTGGGCAACTCATCAGAGAGGACATTCTCTAACAGCATGTCATAATTTAGATCATGGTCAGACTTTAGCGATAGTCTATCCAAATGTACTTAAATATAAGAAAGCTAAAAAAGCAGACAAATTAGTACAATATGCTGAAAGGGTTTTAAATATCGATAGTAATTTACCACAAGAGCAAAAAATAGATTTAGCTATAGCTAAAACAGCAGAGTTCTTTAATATTATGGGACTTGCTACAAAACTAAAAGATTATAGTATTACTCAAAAAGATATTGATACTTTAGTTGACAATGTCGCTAAAAATTCAATTTTACCACTAGGTGAAAGACAAGATATATATCTTGATGATGTTAGAAAAATATTAGAAATTAGTTTATAAAATAGTTTTTTATGTGAAACTAATGAATTCACAAAGCTATAAATTGTAGGTACTGTCAAAATAAATTTATAAAAACCTTTCTAGCTTTGGAATGAAATTGGCTTTTTTAAATTTACTAAAAAATAAAAAAGTATGCTTTAGAAAATTTCACATAATTTTATTTCGAACTCAGTTTATATCTAGTATTATTTAACTTTATATAAGTTTTATATAAGTTTTTAAGTTTTTATAAGATGCAACAATGGCACCAATTAGAGTTTAGACTAAAATCCAAATATTTTGATAGAATAGAGAATTATCTTTTTGATAATGATGCAGGTTCTGTAACAAGGATAGATAAGTCTGATGATATCGTTAGTATTACTGTTTTATATGAGAATCATCATGATATAGATACTATTATAGCTAATATTAAACAAAAGTTTGAAAACATAATAGAAAGTGAAATAAGTTATGAGATTATCAAAGATCAGCAGTGGGAAGCAGCTTGGTTATATGATTATGAACCTATAGAGATTGGTAATAATATAGTCGTTTATCCAAATTGGCGTCAGCCTCCACAAGATAATAAGCATACATATATAATAGTTGATCCAAGTATTGCTTTTGGTTGTGGTAATCATGAGACGACTAAGATGTGTCTTGAATGGTTAGAGCAGCATGTTAGCAAAGATACGACAGTCCTAGACTATGGTTGTGGTACTGGCGTGCTAGCAATTGGAGCTGTTAAGTTAGGTGCGAAATATGCTGAAGGTATAGATATTGATCCTAACTCAATAGAGTCATCTATTAAAAATGCTCAAGAAAATGATGTAACTGATAAAACTCATTTTAGCGATAATCCTCCAACACAGCAGTTTGATCTAGTAGTAGCAAATATTTTTTCAAATGTTTTGATAAGTTTGGTTGGAAATATCACAACTAGTTTAAAAAAAGGTGGTAGATTAGCTTTATCTGGAATTATTGAAAATCAAGTTGATGAAGTTCAACAAGAGTTTAAAAAATACGCTATAACTTTTAATCAACCAAAGCAGATGGGGCAATGGTTTTTATTAGATGGGATAAAAAATGGACTTTAAAATTGCAGATATAGAAATCGAAAATAATGTTGTACTTGCACCAATGGCGGGTTTCTGTGATAGTGCATTTCGTACTATATGCAAAGAGCATGGGGCTGGTCTGATATATACGGAGATGGTTAGTAACAAAGCCGTAGTAGAGCATAATTGGGAAACCATGGAAATGCTCTATATGGAAAATAGTGAAAAGCCACTTGGTATACAGATATTTGGTACAGATATTAATAGTTTTGTTGGTGCGACAAAATATATCGCAGAGAATACAGAGTGTGATTTTTTAGATATAAATATGGGTTGTCCTATGCCAAAAGTTGCTAAGAAGTTACAAGCTGGAGCGGCACTTCTAAAAGATGTTAATAGAATCCATGAGATACTAACAGCTGTAGTAAAAGCAGTACATAAACCAGTAACCGTAAAGATGCGTATTGGTTGGGATGAACAAAATATCAATGCTATAGAGGTTGCTAAAGCATGTCAAGATGCAGGTGTAAGTGCTATTGCGATACATGGGCGCACGAGAGAGCAAATGTATACTGGTAAGGCAAATTGGGATATTATCCGCGATGTCAGAAAAGCAGTAGACACAGTAGTAATTGGTAATGGTGATGTGTTTTGTCCACATAGTGCTAAGGCTATGATGGAGCATACTGGTGTAGACGCTGTGATGGTTGGGCGAGCTTCTCGTGGTAACCCTTGGATATTTAGACAAATTGCAGAATATCTAAATACAGGTGAGCTAATACCGCCACCAACCCCAGTTGAGCGTGTTGATGTACTAGAAGAGCATCTAAGAAGACTTATTAAACTAAAAACTGCCAAAGTAGCAGTTAAAGAAATCCGTACTCATGCAAGCTTTTACCTTCAAGATTTACCTAATTCAAAAGAGTTTCGTATGAAGTTAAATCAGTTGGAGCATGAACAAGAGATTTTTAAAGTTCTGGAAGAGTATAAAAAATCATTATATAAATTTTAAAAATTCTTTTTAGTTTACAGATACGGTAAAATAGATTTTAAGTTTAATTTTCTAAAATCAATCTATATTTATGAGTCTCAATTTAAAAGTTGAATTAAAAACTGAAAAAGGCAAATAGTACATTTTTGCCCCATTAAAAAATAAATGGTTATAAGCAAAGCCTGAAGAAAAAGTAAGACAACGATTTATTTGTGATTTAGTTAATGACTACAGTTATTCTTTAGAGCAAATGGATCAAGAAGTTAAGCTTACTAGCTCAAGCCGTGGTACAGGCAGAGCATTAGCTGATTTAATTGTTTGGAAAAGTGCTGAAGACAAAAAGAAAAATAAAACTGCTTTTATGGTCTTAGAGTTTAAAGCTGAAAACCTAGAACTAAAAGTAGAAGACTGTTATCAGGGTTATAACTATGCAACTTGGTCAAGAGCAGATCTTTTTGCAGTATCTAATGGTAAAGAAACTCAAGTTTATAAAGTTGTAGATACCGAGCTACCTTTAAGTTTGAAGCCTCTTGGTGAAATACTAAATGCTAATATTATAAATAATGCAAAGAAACTAAAAGAAGAGCTAGAAAAAACGGTAGAGTTTAAGGGCGATGAGTTTGCAAAGGTTCTAAATAAGTGTCATAACATTATTAGAAATAATGACAAGCTTTCACCAGAAGCAGCTTTTGATGAGATTAGTAAAGTTCTTTTTATCAAGATAATGTATGAAAGAAATATTAATCAAAACCAGATGTTTTCACTGGATGAATTTAAAAGGTTAAGAGAAAACTTTAGAGAAATTCACAAGGGAACATCTCAAGAAAATGACTCTTTTATTTAGTATAGATTTGAGCAGGTAAAAAGAGAGTTTGAAAAAGATCATATTTTCGAACCAAATGAAACTATCCGTATTAGAGAATCTAGTTTTGAAGACATTGTAAAAGAGCTAGAAAAATATAATTTAACAAAAACTGGTGCGGATGTTAAAGGTATAGCTTTTGAGACCTTCTTAGGACGCACATTTAGGGGTGAGCTAGGACAATTTTTCACACCACGAAAAGTCGTAGAATTTATGGTTGATGTTTTGGATATTAAGCAAAATGAGTTGATCTGTGATCCTTGTGCTGGTAGTGGAGGCTTTTTAATACGAGCTTTTGAAATAGTCAAAGATAAAATAGATGAGAAATATATTAGGCTTAAAAAACTAAAACAAAGAGAAGTATTTGGCGAGAATCTAGAAAATATTGATGATGAAAAGCTAAAAGCAAAGTATGAGCAAGTAATAAATGAGCTTAATGAAAAGCAAAAACTAGAGATCCAATATCTTTCAAAATCATCTATATTTGGTACAGATGCAAACCCTAGAATGGCAAGAGTATCTAAAATGAATATGATAATGCATGGAGATGGGCATAATGGTATTCATCATAATGATGGTTTGCTAAATGTAAATGGTATTTTTAGAAATTGTTTTGATGTGATTTTGACAAATCCGCCATTTGGTACAAATCTTGGTAAAGATAATTCTAAAGTCTCAGAAGAAGATAAATATACCGATGAAAAGATGATAACACACTATAAAAAAATCTATGGTGATGTTTATGAAGAGGAGCTAAAACAGGTTACAGATAACTTTGGTAAACCAATCAGAAGTTTATACAAAACTGGTGAAATATCAGGAGCAACAGAAGTTCTATTTGTTGAGAGATGTTTAGACTTACTAAAAGCTGGCGGTAGAATGGGTATAGTTTTGCCAGAAGGTGTACTAAATAGTTCAAACTTACAAAAAGCTAGAGAATATTTTGAAAGTAGAGCAAAAATATTGCTAATAGTTTCATTACCTCAAGATTTATTTGTAAGCTCAGGAGCAACTGTAAAGACTAGTTTAGTCTTTTTGAAAAAGTTTACAGTAGAAGAGCAAGAGCAATATGAAACTGTAAAAACTCAAGCGGAGAAAGAAGCAGAGCAAAAATACCAACCTCAATTATTAGAAATACAACAAAAAATAGATTTTGAAAAAAGTATTAAACAACATATTACTAAACTAAGAAAAGCTTTAAAAACAAAAACTGCAAAAAATAAAGAAAACTTACAGCTTACTTTAGATGAAACTATTGTCGAACATACTGAGTATAAAAAGAAGGTAAAACAATACAAAGCACAATTAAAAGAGCTAGAAGCTAAACAACAAGAAGAGGCCAAACAGCTGATTAAACAAAAATTTGATTATGAAATACCTATAGCAGAAATTGAAAAAGCTGGAGTAAGCACAATAGGTGCCGAGATAGATAATCAGTTACCAGAACTTCTAAAAGAGTTTAAAGAATATTATAAAAGAAAATAAGCTTTGGTAGGGTGTTTTTATGAGTGAAAATAGTTTATTGAAGTTTGTTAGTTATACAAAACTACCAAGTTGAGGAATATCTCATTTACTTAAAAATAAATTTTTATTTTCAGATAAGTATGAGGTGGTTGAATTAAATAATTTTTTGTCTAAAGCAAATATTGAGTGGGTTAAAATACAAGATAAAGAAAGTTATCCTATATTAGGAGTTCGTGGGCAAGGACAAGGAGTTTATATAAATAGAATAGCTAATGGTAAAGAGCTAACTATGAAAAAATACCAAAAATCTGAGCCTTATCATTTATTTTTTTTGTAAGGTTAGAACAGTCAAAGGTCAATGGGGAGTAGTTTATCCAGAATATGCTAATAGCTATGCTTCCAGCAATATGCAATATTTGAAAATTGATTTAGATAAAATATTACCCGAGTATTTAGAGATGTTGCTTAAACTCAAAAAAATAACTGATATTTGGGATAAAAACGCAATAGGTGCAGATGGTAGGCATTTTCCATTAAAAATTTTATTAACTCTACAAATCCCACTGCCACCAATAGAAATACAAAAGCAAATTGTACAAGCCTATGAAGATAAAATAAATCTTGCAAATCAACTAGAGCAAAGAGCTGAAAAGCTCGAAGCTAAAATAGAAAAATATCTATATGCAAAATTAGGTATTGAGCAAGCACAAGAGCAAAAGCAAGATAAAAAAGGTCTACTTAGGTTTGTGAGGTTTGAGCAATTACAACGCTGGGATACTGATTTTTTAAGCAAAAAGAAGGTTATTCATCAAAATATGAAACTGTTTCTTATGAAGATTTATTTGTTAGCTTAAATAATGGTATTGCTGCAAGAAATTATGCAAGTGATGGTATAAGATACTTGAAAGTTTCTGACATAAAGGATAATTACATAAATAATGATAAGCCTTTTTATGTGAATAAGTATAAAGAATCAGATTTGATTGAAAAAGGAACATTGTTAATAACGAGGAAAGGAACAGTTGGAAACTCTTATTATCTTGATAAGGATGGTTCATTTGTTGCATCTTCAGAAATATTTATCATAAAGTTGAATGATAAAGTTAATGGTAATTACTTGTCTGAAATAAATTTATCTAGTTTTGTGAAAAAACAGTATCGAGAAAAGTCAACAGGGACTATAATGCCAAGTCTTTCACAACCAAAATTAAAAAGCATCTTAATACCTCTACCACCACTAGAAATCCAAAACCATATAGCTGTGCGTATTCAAAAGCTAAAAGATTATATAAAAGCACTAGAACAACAAGCAGAGCAAAATAGAGAAAATGCTCTAAGGAATTTTGAAGCCGAGATTTTTAGTAAAGAATGATTCTCCTCTTGAGAGGAGTACCTTGCGAAGTAAGGGGAGGTGTGGTTGACAGAAGTTGAGTTAATCCGCTAGGTATACTTTTAGAACACACCCCGCCAACAAGTTGGCACCCCTCTCAAGAGGGGAATTTGGCTAATGGCTAAGTTTAGATAATTCCCCTTCGATTGGAAGGGGTGGCAGTCGTAGACTGACGGGGTAGTTTGACAAAGTATAAATATAACAAAACACTATAGTTTTAAAAATGAAAAGAATATTGCCATATAACCCAAAACTAAAAGATAGAGCTAAAGAACTTAGAAAAGCTGGTATTTTATCAGAAGTTTTATTATGGCAAGAGTTAAAAAGTCGCAAGTTTTTAAACTTGGATTTTGATAGACAAAAAGTAATTGGTAACTATATTGTAGATTTTTATTGTGATGATTTGCGGTTGGTGATAGAAATAGATGGCTCAAGCCATGATGATAAACAAGAATATGATAGTATTAGAGATTTATACTTATTAGGTTTGGATTTAAAAGTTTTACATATACAAGATATAGATGTAAAAAAGAACCTAGATGGTGTGATGAGATATTTGGTAGATTATTGTGAAAAGTTGGGAGCTAATAACACGCCTCCCTCTGCATAGCAGAGTACTCCTCTCAAGAGGAGAATTTTTTAAGGAGATATGAGTTTTGAAGATTACAAGACTAAAGATAAAAGGATATAAGAATCTAGATATAGATATTAAGCATGAAAGCGACATTATGGCTTTTATCGGGCTAAATGGTAGCGGTAAAAGTAATGTTTTAGAAGCTTTGAGCTTTATATTTAGAGAGATTTATAAGAATAAACAAGAAGATATTCTTAAAAAGGTTTGCAAAAATATCCCATTTGAATTTGAAATTTATTTTAAAACTCAAAACTCTGAAGATAGCACATATAGATTTATAGGAAAAAAAGGAAATTTTACCTTTAGTAACTCATCTTTTGATGATGAACCTTATGGAATTGATGAAAGAGCTTTTGTTGATGCAGTGCCAAAGAAAGTAGTTACTATCTATAGCGGTGAAGAAAAAAGATTTTGGACAAAATTTTATAAGCCAATATTTGATGATTTTATAAAACATATAAACTCATCTAAAATAATTCCAAGACAAGATATGGTTTTTATAAGTAGAAAACATTGGGGCATTTCATTGTTATCGTTACTATTGTCAGATTTAGAAGATAACCAAAACTTTATAAAAGAAGTACTAAAAATAGAAAAAATTAACAAAATAAAAATAGAGTTTAATAAAAAAGATATAAAAGCTGGGAAATTAGCCAAACTAAAGAATTTATTAAACTAATAGATTTGAAAGAAGGATATTCATTAGAAGAATTAAGAAGGATACTAGAAGTTTATCCAAGTAATGAAGTTTTTGAGTATTTTTATAATGCTTTACTTAGTGAAATGATAACTGATATTCAGATATTTTTTAATGATGATAATTTAACAATTGGCGATTTAAGTGAAGGAGAAAAAAAGCTTTTATTACTTAAAGCAGCCTTTGAGTTTGTAGCTCAGGAAGATAGCTTATTTATGCTAGATGAACCAGATTCACACATTCATTTAGATAATAAGAAACATATTATAGATATTCTTGAACAATATAAAGATAATCGTCAGTTTATAGTTACGACACATTCACCAACTTTAACAAAATGTATAAAAGATTTAGATAACGATAATGAAAATAGAGTTTATGTTTTGGATAATGGTAAAAATATATCTACATCAAAAACTAAGCAGATAGAGCATTTAGTTGGAGATTTTTGGAACTCACAAGAACAGACAGTTTTTTTGTCAAGCCATAAAAATATGGTTTTACTTGTTGAAGGTAAGCACGATAAAGAACATATTATAAATGCTTGGAAACATTATAAAAATGATTATCCAACTTTAGATTTTGATGTTTTTAGTATGGACTGTGCAGAAAATATAAGTCAACTATTAACAGGTCTAAGAACATCTGAATTTCAAGATAGGAAAAAATATGTTGGTATTTTTGATAATGATGAGGCAGGTATAAATGCTTGTAATCATACTCAAGTTAAGTACTTAAAAAATAAGCAGTCTAAAAAATGTAAGAATAAGTTTTTTGCTATCACTTATTCTAAACCAGAAAACTATAAAGAAAAACATTGGACAGTAGAAAATCTTTTGCCCCTAAATAAATATGAAAGTATTTATAAGAAAGCAATTGAAACACATAGTTTTGAAGCAAAGAAAATAGATGATATTTCTCATGATATTCAAAAAAGAGTAAAAGGAATGTTGGCGGATGAAAGTAAAAACTATTCAAAACAAGATCTCATCGAATTTAAAAAAATATTTGATATTTTGAATGAAATGAATAATATTGGCAAACAGCCACAGCCACAAGATATTTCTAATAAAGAAGATCATATAAAACAAAAAGTTAAAGAAAAAAATGAAGCCTTTCGTATAGGTAATTTAATTACAGAGATTACAGATGCAAAAACCTATGAAGAGAGTTTTATACCTATATATGGAAGTTATAAAAACAAAGTTATTGAAGCAAAGTATGATTTAAATTCTAAAAAGGTTGTTTATAATGACTTGGTTGGTTCACCAAGTGCTATGGCAAATCAAGCTGTTTGGGATATGGGGGCGCCTAAAACAAGCACTAGAAACGGTTTAACCTTTTGGAAGTATGAAAAAGGAAGAGACTTAAAAGATCTACATGAGAAAATATGATATCTAAATCTTAAAAGTTTTAGAATAAATCCATCTGTTTATCATCAATCTCCCCAAGTTTTACACCTATACCAATTAGTCGAATAGGGTGATTTTGTTTTTGATGTAACTCAATTATTAGATTTTTTAGCATTTCTTTATCTAGTATTTTTGCTACTCTAGTTAGACTGGTTTTATTAAATTTTGTATCTGTAAATTTGACAACAATGCCAATTATAGATTTATAATGCTCTTCAATCATGCGACTGGTCAATTTATCATATAAGCTTGGTAGTTTTTCTAGGCAAGCTCCGAGAGTCTTTAGATCTTCTAAATATGTATTTTCAACACTTATAGATTTACGAATCCGTACAGGGTTAACTTCACGATTATTAATACCTCTAGCATAGTTATATAAACTACTACCAAATTTACCAAACTTATCTACAAGAGTAGCTAAGCTTAGTTGCTGCAAATCTAAGCAAGTCTCGACACCCATACTTTTTAGTTTTTCTTGTGATACTTTACCAACCCCAAAAAGCTTCTTAACAGGTAAATCTTTTACAAAACTATCAACTTGCTTAGGAGTGACTACATATAATCCATTAGGCTTATTTATATCGCTAGCTATCTTTGCAAGTAGTTTATTTGGAGCTACTCCAGCTGATCCAGTAAGCCCAGTTTTGTTGAAAATCTCTTGTTTGATAGCTTGAGCAATTAGAGTTGCACTATTTTTATACTCTTTAACATCTGTGACATCTAGATACGCCTCATCAAGAGATAGAGGCTCAACCTTATCTGTAAAAGAGTAAAATATATCTCTAATAACAGCAGATGCGGCTTTGTATTTTGCAAAATCAGTATAAGTATTAGATTAGGGCATTTCTGCATAGCGATCGCTGTAGGCATAGCAGAGCGTACACCATATTCTCTTGCAATATAATTACACGTCGATATTACTCCTCGTTTAGGATTGGTGCCACCTACAGCAAAAGGTTTATCTTTTAGACTTGGATTTGCTTTTTCTTCTACTTCTACTTGAGCGAAGAAATAATCCATATCAATATGTATAATTTTTCTTAATTTAGTCATAAAGTCTTATTTATAAAAATCAGCAAACTCATCAATATTTGGATCTTCTTGCCATGAGTATTCTATCTCGATACTTTTCTGTTTAGCTACTTGATAGCTTAGCAAATCTGCAATAAAGCCTAAGCTCATATCTATCCCTGCACTAACTCCTGAGCTAGTGTAAATGTTACCATCTTTAACCCATTTCGCTTTATCTACCCATATCACATCCGGTGCGATCGATTTTGTCCAGTTAAGAGCTTTTTTATTAGAAGTAGCTTTTTTGCCATTTAGCAGATTTGTTTTTGAAAATAGAGATGATCCTGTACAGACTGTAAATATATATTTGGCATCAATTGCTAATTTAGTAAGTTTTGCTATCAGATTTTTATCATTAATTAGTTGTCGAGTAGCGATACCACCAGGTACAAATAGAACATACTCTTTTGATATTACCTGCGAGAAATCTTTAGTATTTATTTCTACTGCTTGGCTACTACTGACAATACCGCCATTAATCGAATAGTAGTTAATTTTAAAAATATCCTTAAAGCTTCCCAAGACTTCAATCGGACCAAATACATCTAGAGTTTCAAAATCATCATATAAAATAGTTACTATTTCCAACATAATTTTTTTATTAAAATATTATTTAAAGATAATACAGTAAAACAAGTCATTTTTATATTAAATCATAGAGTATATAATTAGCGTTAATAAATATAAAAATTATAACTAATATGATTTTCTTTAAAAATGTATCTTATCAAGTTGAGATAAAAGAGCTTTTTGATAATATAAATTTCTCAATTTTTCCTAATCAAAAAATAGGTCTAGTTGGTAAGAATGGTACAGGTAAAACTACACTTTTTAACCTTATACAAGGTAATCTAACACCTGATAAAGGTGATATTGAGATTGCTAAAAATACTCGTATAGTCACTGTCAAGCAAGAGGTTGATGATTTCGAAGTCAAAGTAATAGATTATGTAGTCAATGGTATAGAGTCTTTAAAACAATTAAAGATTAAAATGCAGGATTCTTTAGCAAGTGAGAATTTCGTTGATTATTCAAAATATCATGAAGAGTATGAATCTTTAGGAGGCTATGCAATAGAGTCTCAAGCTGGTAAACTGCTGTCAGGTTTGGGTTTTAGCGTTAGTCAACTCCAACAAAAGGTAAAAGAGCTATCTGGTGGTTGGCAGATACGATTAAATCTTGCTCAAGCACTGCTGCAAGAGTCAGATATTTTATTACTTGATGAACCAACTAACCATTTAGATTTAGATGCGGTTTTGTGGTTAGAAGAATATCTACAAGAATATAAAGGTTCTTTGCTACTTATTTCACATGATAGGATTTTTTTGGATAATGTAGTTAAGCAAATATTTTATATCGATAATAAGAATATAGATACTTATACTGGTAACTATTCATCTTATGAAAAGCAGTCTTATGAGCAAAAAGTACTCCAACAAAAGCAGTTTGAGAAACAACAAAAACATATTGCTCATCTAGAGAGTTTTGTAAATAGATTTAAAGCAAAAGCCTCAAAAGCAAAACAAGCGCAAAGTCGTGTCAAGATGTTAGAAAAAATACAACGAATAGAAGCTGTTAAATCAGATTCTGAATTTAGCTTTGAATTTAAGCAAGTTAAAGAACATCTTGGAGGCACTTTAGTCAGTTTACAAAATGCAGATCTTGGCTATGGTACTAAAAAAATTCTTAATAACGTAAAACTAAATATCTACAATGAAATGCGTATAGGTCTATTGGGTCTAAATGGTGCTGGTAAATCAACTTTGATTAAGTCTTTAATTGGCGATATTGATATTTTATCAGGTAAAATAGAAAAACATCCAAACCTAAGAGTGGGATATTTTTCGCAGCATTCATTGGATATGCTTGATTTACAAGCTTCGCCACTATTACATATGCAGCGCTTAGACTCACAAGTAACTCAAGAAAAGCTTAGAACTTTTTTAGGAAGTTTTAACTTTGTAGGCGATAAGGCTTTAGCAAAAGCAGGGACTTTTTCTGGTGGTGAAAAAGCTAGGTTAGTTTTAGCAATCATAGTTTATCAACAACCTAATTTTCTTTTGTTAGATGAACCAACTAACCATCTAGATATTGGAGTACGCGAAGCTTTAACTGTAGCATTACAGAGTTTCCAAGGAGCTATAATATTGGTTTCGCATGATAGATTTTTACTAGAGTCAACAGTTGATGAATATATGCTTGTAGGCGAAGGACAAGTTAAGCCATTTGATGGTGATATGAAAGGTTATTATAAATATATTCTCGAGGTTAAAAAAACACAGAATAATACATCAAATATAGCTGGACAAATCAATGAAGACTCAAAAAAACAGAATCGAAGACTATCTGCAGATAAAAGAAAACAGCTAAAGCCACTTCAGGATAAAATTAAAAAACTTGAAAGGGCATTAGAGAAGTTACAACAGCAAGATTTACAAATGCAAGATGCTCTTCAAGATCAAAGTTTGTATGATGATAAAGAGAAATTACAACAGACTTTGCTTGAGCACTCTAATTTAAAAGGAAAAATTGAAGAAATTGAATTAGATTGGTTTGTAGCACTCGAAGAATTAGAATCTATTAACTAAAATTAGGCGCTATAAGCCTCGTCCCAACTACCTGTTAAACCAGCAACTTCATATTCGGTGACACGGTTTTCGAAGAAGTTAGTGTGATCTGCACCATTTAGTATCCACTCTAACCATGTTAGTGGGTTTTTCTCAATATTATAGATTTCTTTTAGTCCAAGTTGATTTAGGCGTCTATCAGTGATATGACGGATATATTGTTTAACTTCATCAGCTTTGAGTCCTTCGATAGTACCAAGTTCGTAAGCTAGTTCAATAAACCTATCTTCTAGTTCTACAGCTTTACTAGCCATTAGATAGATCTCTTTTTTGAATTCATTATCAACTATGTAAGGATTTTCTTGACAGTAAATTCTAAATAGTGCTGCATTACCTTCGACATGCATAGATTCATCACGAATTGACCATTCTACTACTTTACCCATGCCTTTCATTTTACCAAAGCGTTGAAAGTTAAGCAGCATTGCAAAAGATGCAAATAAAGCTACACCTTCATTAAATACCGTCTTAGCAAGACATAATCCTAAACCACGACGCGTAGTAGGGTCTGCATCCATCATAAAATCAATTTTATCAGTCATTGCTTTATATTCTAAGAAGGCATGATATTCTGAATCAGGTAAGCCTAGAGTGTCATTTAGCAGCGCATATGCTCTTTGATGAATACCTTCACGAGCTGCAAATGAACCAAGCATATTCCTTATTTCATTATTTTTGAATAAAGGAATAAATTGATCATAATAGTTCTGACCAACTGCAACATCAGACTGAGTAAAAAGCCTCAGAATATTAGTAATATATTCTTTCTCAACTTTGGTTATTTTACCATTTTTCCAATCTGTGACATCTTCAGAAAGATCAATTTCATCTTCTATCCAGTGAGCTTTTTCATGTTTTACAGTAAGATCAACAGCCCAAGGATAGTTAAAAGGCTTGTATGTTTTTGAGAAAGTAGTTAACGATGAACCTTTAACACGTGCAATCACCTCACCAGCTCTAGCCATAAGATTATCATAACCGCCAATATGTACATCGCCAACAAATATCTGTGGTACGGTTCGGATGTGTTCTTCTACAAGAAGAATATTCTTATTTACTTCAGCATAGAATTCTGCTCTTTTGACATCATCATCAAGTGATATCTGCGTAAAAGGGATATCATTAGCACCAAACCAACTTTTTGCAAGATCACAAAAAGGACAATTTGTTTTAGTATATATTCTTACTTTGACCATATTAACCTATTTTTTGTTTAAAATTTTATCAGCATTAGCCTTAAGCTCTGTAAAGCCACCTATATGTTCATCATCTATGAATATTTGTGGCACAGTTGAAATAGGGAAGATAACTTTGCCACTTTGATTCATTTCATCATAAAACTTAGAACGTTGAGCATAATCATCAATTATAGTTTCATCAAAAGCTATATTATTTTCTTCGAACCATTGTTTTGCCCAAACACAATATTGACAACCATTTCTAGTATATATTTTTACTTTCATATTTTATCCTTCACAAGCGATACACTCATTTTCAGACTGCTTAATTTCTGAGAACTCTACAAGTCTTTTCTTCTCGACTTTTTTAGAAATATTCTCAGCTCTATTTGAAGTCTCTGTTCTTAGATAATATAAACCTTTACAACCATATTTCCAAGCATTAAAGTGTACTTTGTGAAGATATCCACGCGATGCTCCCGCTGGGAAAAATACATTTAATGATTGTCCTTGGCATAGATATTTTTGGCGTTCACCACCTAGATAGACTAACCAATCTTGATCCATTTCAATAGCAGTTTTAAATACTTCTTTTAATTCTTTACTGAGAAAATCTAGTTGTTGAACTGATCCACCATTAGTAATAATATCTGACCAAACTTCTTCAGTATTTTTACCAATTTTTTCTAGTTCTTGTTCTAGATATTTGTTCTTATTAAGATGTGAACCAACTCTTGTTCTAGAGGTAAAAGCATTTGCTTTCCAAGGTTCAATACTTGGAGAAGTATTCAAGATAAGCGAACTATTGGCATTAGGAGCTATAGCAAGTAAGTGAGCATTTCTACGTCCTGTTCCTGCCATGTCTGGCGCTTCGCCTTTTTCAGCACCAAGTATTAGAGTTTCTTCTAGCGCTTGTTCTTTGATACGCTTAAATATCTCTTCATTAATTTCTTTTGCTCTTTGAGACTCAAAAGGTACACGATGAAGCTGTAAATAAGAATGAAACCCCATAGCTCCTAGACCTAGACTTCTCTCACGTGAAGCACTATATCTAGCCTTAGAGATTTCATCACCAGCATGATCTATGAAAAACTGTAATACGTTATCTAAAAATCTAATTAAATCTTTGATAAGTGAGGTATCTTTCCATTCATCGTATCTTTCTAAATTTACAGAAGATAAACAGCATACTGCTGTACGTTTTTCATCTGTAACTAAATGAATCTCATTGCATAGATTTGAACCTTTGATTGTCAAGCCCAGGTCTTTTTGAGATTTTGGTAAAGCTCTATTAGCTGTGTCAATAAAGTTTAAGTATGGTTCACCTGTACGGTAACGAGTTTCTAATATGGTTTCCCAAATTTTGCGAGCCTTGATAACATCTCTTACTGTTTTGTCATCTGGATCAATAAGTTTCCAGTCTTGGTCATTTGCAACTGCTTGCATAAAATCATCAGTCAGATTTACAGCATGATGTAGGTTTAGACATTTTCTATTTACATCACCTGTTGGCACACGGATACCTAAAAATTCAATTATATCAGGGTGTGATATGTCCATATATGCAGCATATGAACCTTTACGAGTTTTACCTTGTCTATAGGCAACCATATCAGCATCAACTGTATGCATAAATGGGATAGGTCCTGGAGCTTTATCAGATACCGCACGAACACTAGACCAGTGTCCTCCAACACCTCCACCTTTTACTGATAACCATCTAAGTTCTGATGAATGCTCGATAAGACCTTCTAATGAATCTGGCACATAAGATAAAAAACAACTAATAGGTAAAGATTTTACTTTTACACCTGGAAGTGGTGCATTAGAAAGCACAGGTGAAGCAAACATAAACCAACCTTTAGCAGCAGCAGCATAAATGCGCTGAGCTAGGTTCATATCCCCAAAAGAATAAGCAACAGCAGCTCGTGCAAAAGCATATTGAGGAGAGGGTTCATTTTGTAAGCAATAATAGTTTGTCAGTAGTTGTTGAGCTTGTTCTGAAAGCTCACGATCTCTAGATAAATCAATATTAATGCCAAGATAGCTTTGATTAGACATGATAAAACCCTATTTAAAATGCTTATATACTAACTTGATAGTAATACTATACCAGATTAGTATAATTATTTATTTCTTAGTAAAATTTTATCAATTTTTTCAAATTTTAGAATACTAAAAAGTCAAATATTGTACTTGACATTGGTGAGTCAGTTATAAGATGTAGACAGTACAATGCTTACTGTCTAAAATATCTTAAAAAATTATTTTGCTAAAATTTCAGCAGCTGCTTTATTAAGATCTTTTATAGCGTTTATAGATACTTGTAATTGTTCTCTTTCTTTATCAGAAATCTCTACTTCAATAGGTCTGACACCATTTGCAGAAATCTCAGTTGGTACACCAACAAATAGATCTTCATCAAGGCCATACATACCAGCTTTTACTTTTGCAGCACAAGGTAAAATCATCTTTTTATCTTTTAAGAAGCTTTCAGCCATTTGAATACCTGCAGCAGCTGGTGCATAATATGCTGAACCTGTTTTAAGTAAAGCAACAATTTCGCCACCACCACTTCTAGTTCTCGATACTATAGCATCTAAACGCTCTTGTTTAAGTTTACCTTCTTTAACTAGCTGCTCTAACGACACACCTGCAACATTTGACATTTTAGTTAGAGGGACCATAGTATCGCCATGACCGCCCATTACATATGCTTGTACTTGTTGTACTGATACATTTAGTTCATCTGCTAAAAATGTTCTAAATCTAGCAGAATCTAAAACACCAGCCATACCAACGATTTTGTTATCTGGTACGCCTGAGAATTTTTGTAACATATTTACCATAATATCTAGTGGATTTGTGATACATATTACGAAAGCATTAGGACAGTTATGTTTGATACCTTCTCCGACTGTTTGCATTACTTTGATATTAATACCAAGTAGGTCATCACGAGACATGCCAGGCTTTCTCGGAACACCAGCAGTTACAATAACAACATCAGAATTTTCTAAATCTTTGTAATCATTTGTACCCCTGACTTTAAAATCAACTCCCTCGATAGGGCAAGTTTGTAGTAAATCAAGTGCTTTGCCATTAGGCATGCCCTGAGCTATATCAAAAAGGACTACATCACCTAATTGTTTTATAAGTGCTAAGTGAGCTAGTGTACCACCAATATTACCAGCACCAACAAGTGTTATTTTTTTTCTAGCCATTAAAATCTCCTTTATTGTGCTAAAAACTGAATCAAAGTAGATACTAACCATTATAACTAATAGTTTAGTCGTTATTCAATGAAAAGTCTTGTAAGCTTTATAGTTTATAATTATAATTGTAATTAAATAAACTTATTAGTTGATTAATTGATGCTCAAGAAAATTACGAATAATTTTGGTTTAGCTATAGGCATTATCGGATTGATTATATTTATGTTTGGTCTAACAGAAACTGATACTGCTCAGAAAAATCTAATAGTTCTTTTTGCTACTTTCTTCTTATTTTTATCAGCTGCTATCCAAAAAGAGCCTTTTTTTACTGGTTTACAAGGAATAGCATTTGTAAGTGCTATTATGGTTTTTTATAATTTAGCGGCGATATATAATTTGTTAGTGTTTATATTTCTAGCATTTGTGTTTGCCATTTACTACTTCTCTAGGCATAAATTAAATATTGCTAGAATATGTGCTTTTATAGGATTGGTTGCATTATGTCTTGGTATACTTTTAGGCAGAAATGAACCAATGGTAGTGTGTGGTATTGTTTTGGCAATTTATGCGGTATTTTCTATCCAAGAGGGTTATACAGTTGGTTGGATATTTCTAATACTTAATATACTATTTGCAGTTGTTGCAGCTAATGCATTGTATAGTTTTTATTAATTAAGGCTTTAAATTATGAGAAAGTTATCATTTTTAGATAGGGTTATCGAGGAGCTTGATAGTTATGCTAGATTTACAAAGGTACCATTAAACCCAAGTAAAAAATCTCCTAGTTCTGATACTATAGATGGAAAGTTATCTGAAATTGAAAAGAAACATTCAGCTGGTTTGATGAGAGTTGATTACACTGGTGAGATTTGTGCTCAAGGCTTATATAGGGGCCAAGCTAGTGTAGCTAAATCACCACAAACAAAAGAGCATTTATATCATGCTGCTGCTGAAGAATATGATCATTTAGCGTGGTGTGGTGAGAGACTTCAAGAGCTAGGAGCTAGACCTAGTTTACTTAATCCATTTTGGTATTGGACATCATTTGGTATTGGTGCAGTTGCAGGGTCTATTAGTGATAGCTTGAGTTATGGTTTTGTAGTTGAGACCGAAAAGCAAGTGATGAAGCATCTTGATTCACATCTAAAAAGTTTGCCTGTGAATGATAATCGCTCGCGAGAAATTCTCAAACAGATGTATATTGATGAGTCAGAACATGCTGTCGAAGCTGAGAAAGCAGGTGGTAAGAAGTTACCGAAAACAGTAAAAGCTATTATGAAATTACAGTCAAAAGTAATGACTACTCTTGCATATAGATTTTGATTTAACTTCTATAGAGGGCACTTTCTTAGCTGAGATTTATATAAATTTGTATAATCTTTAACTTTTAGAGCGATTTTTTTGTCTTGAGCAATTTTAGCATGGTTTTTTAAAGTACCTGCCCTGTAGCGCTTAAATCCAGTTGCTCCAAGCATATACGCCATATATAAATTTGGATAATCTGTCATTTTAATATTTAAACTTTTTGATAATTGTGTCATATGCCAACCAATAAATTCTATGCTATCATCGAAGTTATTACGCTTAGCATTTGCTTTGACTTGTTGTTGAAAGTGTTTCCAAGTGCTATCGATTACCTGAGCATATCCATAAGCTGATGAGTATTTGTTTTTTGCATTTGCATCAAAACGCGATTCTTGATAAATTAAAGCCATAATAAAAGCTGGCTCAAGATTGTATTTTGCTTGTGATTGTTTGAGTGATTTTTTGCAGTTAGGATGCTGTTTGAGTATCTCACATACCCCTGCATTAGTATCTATCTTTGTTGTTTCAGAACAGCTTAGTAATAACAAGCAAAATAGACTTACTACAAAGTACCTAAAGCCAAATTTTTTTAACATATATAAATTTAAAGATAATTATTAATCTTATAAAGATTAAGGTATGCGAAAGATTATTTGTAGTATTTTATAATTTTTTATTGGCTAAAATTATCACCAATTATTTCTTTAATTACAATCCCTGCTATAGTTAAGCCAAATAAAGAAGGCATATAACTCAGTGTACCATTGGTTGCTCTAGATCTACCTTGTTGGCTAGGTTGTTGATCTAATGGAGGAAGAGGCGATATGCCTTTTTGTGTAGAGAATACTGCTTTAATACCTTTTTTTACTTTCTATTTTTTTAGGCGTGTTCGCATAGCTCTTGCTAGGGCGCAAACATCAGTATTGTAGATGTCAGCTACTTTTATTTGAGTTGGATCAGTTTTGCCACCCGCTCCCATACTAGATATTGTTTTGATATCTAATTGATGAGCAGTTTTGACTAAATTTACCTTTGCGTTTAGTGTATCTATGGCATCAATAACATAATCATAGTTTTGCTGAGTAAGTAAATCTTGACTATTATCAGGATTAATAAAAGTTTGTAGTGCAGTAACTTTGCATTGTGGGTTGATATCTATTATACGTTGTTGCATAACCTCTACTTTTGGTACGCCTATAGTGCTATGAAGTGCAACGAGTTGACGATTAATATTAGATGGGTCGACAACATCCATATCAACAATTGTCAATTTACCAATACCGGCTCTAGCAAGAGCTTCGATTACAAAAGAACCAACACCGCCACATCCGGCAATAAAAATATTAGCATTCTCAAGTTTTTCTAGACCATTATTGTTGACTAAGATCGCGGTTCTTTGGGTGATAGCATTTATCATAATTTATGAATACACCTTGTTCATATCGTTTATATAATTATAAGCAAATAGATTAGCATAAGTTTCACCGGTGACATGATCAACCTCATTTATATCTAGTTGAACAGGTAGCCAATCTGTAGTATTAGTTAAGATTTTATTATTATCTAAAACAAAACCATCAACGATTGCATTAGCGTTTTTCATGAATTTATCATAGTTAAGTCGGGTAACTACAGAATCTTCTTTAAGAGCAAATAAGTATAAAGGAGTTCTTGTTCTTTCGCCAAAATCGACTATATCAGCAGCTTTCATAGTTTTGATAAGTTCCGGATTAGAGAAAATTTTCTCATTAAATAAATCATACATTGAGTTATTACCAGTTGGTATAGCATAATGAGAAGCTGATTGCTGATGAGGATATTTTTTGTATAACGCACTGTTAAATATTGCCTCAGCAAATTCCATATTTGGAATATATTTTTGTAGAAATAATGACTCAAAAGTATAATGTTTACCAGCAATGTTACATTTTTCTTGTGGGAAAGTAGAGCATTGCATTTCAAAGAAACCGTTATCAAAGTCCTTTATGGAAATGCTTTTAGATACATTACTATAATGTAGATAACTCATCAATGTATTTGCCATTAAACCTGGTTTTAACATTGATGTAGCAAGCTTACTATGTAGAGCATATTTTTGTGAATCATTATCATCAGTCATAAAATTTAAAGTTGTATCGCTTATATCATATGCTCCACTTAAACCAGCAGCGGCTCGATATCTGTAGAGCTTGTCTAGTTTATTAACGCCTTTACAGTTACCTCGCCACCCTAAGCATTTAGCACTCCATATTGAGTATCCACCACCTTCTGAATAACCTACTGAGAAAAGATTAAGTGTAGCACTAGTTTCTAGATTATACTTTTTACGGATTTCATTACTAACATCATTCAGTAAATCTACTGCTGTATTTACGGTTTGCTTAGGGTATAAAACATAAGGATGATAATTTTTGTAGTCATCACCTTGACCAATATAATCTGGCGCAACAACAATATAACCAT